>JAJRTO010000108.1 GCA_024278235.1 Candidatus Poribacteria bacterium | reverse complement strand
GGGGCTCACACCGGTATCAGGGCGCATCACGATCAACTATATGCTGGAGATTGCTCCCCGCGAGAAGCATCCTCAATATCTTGGGGTACTGAGCTTACTTCAAGCCATTCCCCTGTTCGGCTCGCCTTTTCTGGGATTGCTGATCGATCTGTTTTCTTTTGAACGCGTGTTTATCACGGCCTCGCTGATGATCTTTGGTGCAGGATGGATGACCTTCCGCCTGGCAGAACCACGAAATCGGACTTGACGAGTCGCTAACTATCGATGGCACGTCGCACCACTTCGGCCAGTTGCTGAAGCGAGGGTGGTTTCTGAATCCAGCCTGTGATTCTCGCGGAGCGTAAGAACTCCATCTCATCACCCAGGGGATAGCCACTTATCAGTATGACCTTCACGGAAGGATCACGTCGCCGAAGCATCTGGTATAACTCGAGGCCGCCCACCTGAGGCATCACCATATCTGTAAGTACCAATGCTATCTCTTTCCGGGTCTCTTCGTATATCTTCAACGCTTCGCGACCATTCCGGGCGGTAAGAACCTCGTAACCCAGGGCATCGAGCAGCCGCTGCAAGACATCCAATACCATGGGATTATCTTCTGCGAGCAGAATGCATTCACCTTGTCCTCTTGGAAGATGGGATGATTTAAGTTCTCCCGTCGGCTTTGCATCCACTCTCAAGGCGGGAAGATAAATCACGAAGGTCGTTCCCTGGCCTACCTTACTGGTCACATCGATGAACCCTTGATGCTGTCTCACAATCCCATAAACCTGGGATAATCCCAGACCGGAGCCTTCTCCTACCTCTTTCGTCGTGAAAAACGGCTCATAGATGTGGGCAAGGATTTCGGGTGGCATGCCTGCTCCCGTATCGGAAACCGATAAAACTATCCAGTCACCATCAGGTATTTCAGGTAGCGGTGGCGTTACACCGGGGCTCAAAGATAGATCGGAAAGCTGGATATGGAGTCGCCCTCCACCAGGCATGGCATCCCTGGCATTCACTGCAAGGTTCATAACTACCTGTTGGATTTGCGCAGGATCCGCATCCGCTATGTGCGTTCCCGGCGTACTATCCAGTTGGATCTCGATATTCTCCGGAATCGTACGTTGAAGCCGTTTGACGATCTTATCGAGGAAAGGCAGTAATTCCAATGGTTGTTTTCGAATGATAGACTTACTGCTAAAATCCAGAATCTGCTGCACCAGGTTGGCTGCACGCCTTCCCTCCTGTAGGATCGCATGGGCGTCATCTTGATAAGATTTTGGGACCCCGGGCATCAGTGACAGCATCTCGGCACGTCCCATCATACCGGTGAGGATATTGTTGAAATCATGGGCGATCCCTGCGGCAAGCTGTCCGACAACCGCAAGTTTTTGCTGCTCTTCTACACGCCGTTGCAGTTTACGGGCCCTCTCTTCTGCTTGTTCACGATCCGTAATATCACGCGCGATGGCAATGACGAATGGCTCTTTACCACGGCGACCTGTGGCAAGGGATATCTCCATCGGGAACTCACTTCCATCTCTTCGTCGGGCAGAGAGTTTGAGGAGCTGATGGGTAGCCCGGTTGGGTTCACCCGTGTCAAAATAGTTTTTCACGTAGCGCCGATGAATCTCCCTGTATTCCTCAGGTATCAGACGGTCAAGGTTCTGACCGATAATTTCGGATTGCCGATATCCAAACATCGCTTCTGCCGCCGGATTGAATAAGAAAACAGATCCATTCTTGTCGATGGCTATCATGCCATCGTTGGTCGATTTGATGATCGTTCGGAGCAACTCCTCTTGCTCTCGTAGTGCCTTTTCGCTTTCACGCCGCGCCGCTTCCAAGCGTTCACGTTCGGTTACATCCACCAGTGTGAAGACCAGACCTGTTACCGTGCCCTCCGGCTCCGTGATCGGTACCAGACTCCAGTCCCAGTAGCTTACGCCGCGCTCTGGATGCTCGATGTACTCAAACGGTTTCGCGTACGCAAAGTAAGGTTTGCCGGTCTCAACGACATTACGGAAGATCTCCGCATTCTCAGCATTAGGATACAGATCAAAGTGGTTCTTGCCAGGGAAGAAAGAAGGCTCCCGCTCATCAGCTTCGGCATAGGCACGGTTGACCTTGATGAAGTTGAACTGTGGATCCAGGTAAGCGACCAGCATATGGGTATATTCAAGGGTTGTTTCAAGGGAATAATTACGTCGGCGCAGCTCCACCAGCTCCCCTATAAGCTGCTCCTTGCTTTTTTCTTCGTCTCTCATCCTACGCTCCTTACAAATACGCATCCAATGAAGCTAAGATCGTGATGGGTAAACCCGGGCAGAGATCGCTTCCTCCCCTATATTGCCTATCAAGTTCTTCGACTTTGCCAGAACGGATCGCGGGATCATTTATTGTTAAATCAATATCATCACGAGCAACATAATCATACCATATATCAGGAGATCCTTCAACAATGAAAAGTTGGAAATTCGCTTGACAAGGAATTTAGGGTATGATATGCTAACGATACCCTAATGGCGAGAAAGGGGGTGGTCGTTTGATAGATAGTCAAATGACCAAGGGAGGGCTTCGGTTCTCCTAAGGTCATCTTCGCCGAAGGCAGGATGAATCTGCGAAGGTTTGTCCTGCCCTTTTTGTGGACGGATAACGCGATGGATATGGGAATTGTGTTGGGCACCATGACTGCGACGCGGAAAGATCCAAGCCTCCAGGGCACTCGCTTGCTGATTATCCAGCCAGTGGATGAGCAGCTTCAGGAGAGAGGAGGCCCCCTCGTTGCAGTGGATGTCCAAACGGCTGCCGGGTACGGGGAATTGATATTCTACGTTACAGGAGGCGATGCAGCCATCGTTATTCCTGGACGCCAGATTCCCGCAGATGTGGCTGTTGTTGGGCTGATTGATTCTTTCACACTCGCCAGGGGATAATTGTGTATCTCGCCAAAGTCATCGGAAAAGTCGTTTCGATCATCAAGCATTCTGCCTATGAGAAACGGGTACTGCTGCTGGTAAAGCCGCTCGATTACCATTGCCGGCCCGATGGAACCGCAACGATTGCTGTCGACTACGTAGGGGCGGGTGAAGGAGATGTCGTCCTCATCGGCGCAGGACCCGGTGTTGCGCAGGAGGTCTTTGGCATTGAAAACGCACCGATTCGCGAATTGGTGATGGGGATTATCGATCACGTCGAATTATCTGAAGGGCACTGATTTTTCTTGACAAATGGGATCACACCAGTTATTATAACGCACTTAGAAGCAGGTGTCTGTATACTTCAACCTGCAAAGGGCTTTTGAGCCCGATTGTGATCCGGAGAGTCTCATTCCCTTATGGAGACATTTCTTTGTGAACACTGTCAGTCCGAAATTGATAGAGTTCTCTTTGTAGAAGCTCATAAAGTTTGCCCCTCCTGCGACCGCCATTATTATCTTAGTGCCTTCGAGCGACTCCAGCTTATTGCAGATCCCGATAGTTTCATTGAGACAGATTCAACGATTTTCTCTGTTGATCCCCTTGGTTTTCCAAACTACTTGGATAAACTGAAGCGTGATCGCGCCAAGACCGGTCTCTCCTCCGATGTGCTCACAGGTGAGGTCTGTATCCAGGGATATCCAACCATGTTAGCGATCATGGATCTCGGCTTTATCCTGGGCAGTATGGGCTCTGTGGTGGGGGAGAAGATAACCCGCACCTTTGAAAGAGGATTGGAGAAACGCCTTCCTGTCATTGTTTTCCCCACATCTGGTGGTGGGGCGCGCATGCAGGAAGGGACGATCGCTTTGATGCAGATGGCAAAGACGGCCACAGCGTGTGCAAAATATTCGAAAGAGCGGCTCTTTTTCATTTCCGTGATCGCCGATGTCACCTTTGGGGGAGTTGCCGCGAGCTTTGCATCTTTGGGTCATATTATTCTGGCAGAGCCCGGGGCTTTGTTTGGATTCACAGGATCGCGAGCCCGAGCAAGTATCCGGGAGGAGTTGCCAGAAGATTTCCAGACGGCGGAATTTATGTTGGCACATGGAATGATTGACAACATTGTTCATCGACACCAGATGAGACAGACCCTTGCGGACCTGCTCGACTTCTATCATGGCTGATGCCAGGGAAGGTCTATTGTGCAAGAACGAATCCGACATATTCTGACCTATCTTGTCAGACGAATGCTCTATAGTTCCGATGAAATACTCGATCAGGAGATCCTCATGCAAGATCTGATGGAACAGGGATACAATGAGGAGGAAATTGAACAGGCGTTGGAACTCCTCGCATCCATGCAAAGTATCGAAGTACAAGTACGTCAGAGAGCACGCCACCCACGGAGTTATCGCTTGCTTGCGACGGAAGAACAGGCCCGATTCGATAGACAATCGCGAGGCATGCTCATCGAACTTCAATACTTTGGAATCGTGGATCCGGATCAGTTGGAAGAGATCATTGAGAAATCCCTGGCGCTGAACACCAAAAAGGTAACTCACCAGGATTTGCTCCTGATCACAACGGGTGTCGTCGCTGAGGCGAGTGGCCCACTCAACGCAACTCATGTCTGGCATTTCTTTCAAAGATAGAGTATCGTCGTTACCTACGGATTTTTCCTCATCCCGGTACGCCTCGACACAAATAACGTTGTAGTTGTAGGGACAGGTTTGAGTGTTTCGCACTCTGAATTTCGCATTCTGAATGAGGAACAGACCACAACAGATGGATGCTCCATGTTCGTTATCTGTACCTACAGGTTGGCTGTGATGAAATCTATGCCCAGAAGAACTAGAGTGTGATAACCGGTGTATCGGTGTGGAATGTGATGCACGTTACGCTCCCCCAGCTCTAGCCTGCTTTAATCGCTGATTCATAGATAAATCGTGGACTGTCAACGATGGGGGCGACAGATCCATTACGGATGACTATCAACTATAGAATGGGAGACGGTCGATGCCAAAATCACTTGTGGTGGTCGAATCCCCTGCCAAGGCAAAAACAATCAAGAAGTTCCTCGGTAGAGACTACGTGGTCAAGGCTTCCATGGGACATATTCGTGATCTGCCCAAGAACGGGCTTGCCGTTGATATAGAGGGGGATTTCCATCCAGAATATACGACCATCCGTGGCAAAGGCAAGATCATCAAGGAACTCCAGGATGCTGCCAAGAAGGTCGATTCCATCTATCTTGCCGCCGATCCGGATCGAGAAGGGGAAGCTATCTGCTGGCATCTTTCAGAGGTGCTTCATCGAACCAAAAAACCGATATATCGGATCGTCTTCAACGAGATCACGCGCCAGGCCATCAAAGAGGCGGCAAGTCAACCCGGTCAGATCAATCAGAATCTGGTGGATGCTCAACAGGCACGTCGTGTACTGGATCGGCTGGTAGGCTACCAGATCAGTCCCATCTTATGGCGGAATGTGCAGCGTGGTCTGAGTGCCGGACGGGTTCAGTCCGTCGCCGTGCGTCTGATTTGTGAACGTGAAGAAGCCATCGAGGCATTTGTGCCACAGGAATATTGGTCTGTTACAGCGAATCTCCAGAGTAGAGAGGCCCTGCCATTCGATGCCCGTCTCTTCCGGATAGGGGAACGAAAAGGGGAAGAAAGCAGCGGCTACGGATTTCACATCGATGAAGAGGAAGCACAGCGGATCACCAACGAGGCTCAGAAGCACGATTTCATTGTTGATAATATCGACCGCAAGAAACGTCAACGGAGACCCGTTCCCCCCTTTATAACGAGTAAGCTCCAGCAAGAAGCTGCACGTAAGCTCCGATTCAGTGCCAGAAAAACCATGATGATTGCACAACAGCTCTATGAAGGATTGGAGATCGGGGAAGAAGGGCCTGTCGGCTTGATCACATATATGCGCACCGATTCGACACGTGTAGCGAATGAGGCGTTGACAGCCGTTCGTTCCCATATCGAAGATGCCTATGGACAAGAGTACCTTCCGGCGCAACCGGTACGGTATAGAGCGGGCAAAGCAGCTCAGGATGCCCATGAGGCAATACGTCCGACATCTCTGGAACGTCCTCCGGAGAGCATTCGCCAGCATCTGAACCCGGATCAGCTTCGTCTGTATGACTTGATCTGGAAGCGATTCGTCGCAAGTCAGATGAAACCTGCCGTACTGGACGTGACCACGGTGGATATTGTGGCAGGGCCTTATCTGTTTCGAGTGACCGGATCGATCCTCAAGTTCCCCGGGTTCATGAGTGTGTATATGGAAGGGCAGGATGAAGATAAATCAGAGCAGGATAGGGAGATCTCTCTGCCTGAGATGACGGTTGGCGAAAAGCTCGCCCTCTTGACGCTTACTCCTCGGCAGCATTTTACACAGCCCCCTCCCAGGTACACAGAAGCAACGCTTGTCAAAGAACTCGAGGAGAAAGGGATCGGACGCCCCAGTACCTATGCCACGATTATCTCTACCATTCAGGATCGCGGGTATGTGGCTCAGGAACAGCGTCGGTTAACCCCTACCGAGATTGGCACACTGGTCAACAAACTGCTCATCGAGAGCTTTCCGGATATCCTGGATGTTCAGTTCACAGCCAAGATGGAAACTCAACTGGATCAGATCGAGGAGGGTAACGCCCATTGGGTCGAGGTCTTAAAGGAGTTCTACGGGCCTTTTGGCAAAGCTCTGGAGGCTGCCCCTGACAAGATCTATGATACCAAGAAATCGCTCGAAGAGGTCAGTGACGAGAAATGCGAGAAGTGCGGGAGTTCAATGCTGATCAAGTGGGGACGCTACGGACGCTTCCTGGCCTGTTCCGCCTATCCTGAGTGTAAGAACACGAAGCCGTTCGGAGAAAAGGTACCGGATCAGCCAACGGATGAAGTCTGTGAGCAGTGCGGTAGTCCGATGGTTATCCGCACAGCCCGAAATGGGGGACAGTTCCTGGCCTGTTCCGCCTATCCGGAATGCAAGAATGCACGTCCTATCAGCACAGGTGTTGCGTGTCCTCGGGAGGGTTGTGACGGCTATATTGGTGAACGACGGAGCCGACGTGGTCGGGTCTTCTATGGATGCAGCAATTACCCCGACTGTGAATTTGTCTCGTGGGGCAAGCCCATCGACAAAGCGTGCCCTCAATGTGATTCACCCTATCTCATCGAAAAAAATACCAAGGCGAAGGGTCCTCACCTCGCCTGTCCTAACAAAGAGTGTCAATACACGGAACTTCTTGACTCATGAACCCTTTCGCAGATCTCGCTCTTCATCGGACGTAAACCCTTATCTTCCATCATGCGTTTCCACTTCAAAAGACTGTGGTGATCCCTGTGAGCCGGCAAACAGACGAGCAACTTATCGAACAGTTTCGCCAGGGGAGTGTCCAGGCATTTGAGCGTCTCATGCAGCGATACAGGGATGATATTTGTGCCTATGCCTATCGCCATGCAAAGAGCTATGAAGATGCCGAGGATATTGCCCAGGAAGTCTTTGCAAAGGTGTACCGCGCACTTCCCGCTTGGAAACCGCAGGCCAGCTTCAAGACGTGGCTCTACACGATCGCACGCAATCTGTGTACAGACCATCACCGTGGACGTATCCGACGACCGACTCAATCTTTGGAAGCCCTCCAGGCGGACTCGTCCGACGAACCAACGGCTCCCGATTCTGCAAACGATCCTGTTCGGAATCTTGAGGAGAGCGAGATCCATACAGTCATCGCGGAAGCTCTTGATCAACTTTCTGACCAACAAAAGGAAGTTTTCGTCCTCTATCATTATCAGCACCTTCAGATCAAGGAGATTGCCAAAGTTCTGGAAATTGCTGACGGTACCGTCAAAATGCATCGCCATCGAGCGATGAAAAAACTCCGGATATTGCTTGAACCCTATTGGAAACTGTTGCAGGAAGGCTAAGGGCTTGTCATGAAACCATGCGATAGATTTGAAGAGCGTTACACGGAATATGTCTATGGGGAACTGAATGCATCAGAGAGCCAATTGATCGAGGCGCATTTGAAAGAATGTGCACTCTGTGCCAAGGAGGCTGCTGCCCTCAGAAGAACACTGATATTCCTGGAGAGGGAACCGGATGTCGTGATGCCACAGGAAATCACCAGGGGTTTTGAGCAGGGGGTCTATCGAAGGATCGCGTTCGAGGCAAATCAGCGGATGGTCGAATCGACGAACGGTCGAATCAGCAAGTGGGCAGGTCCTTTGTCGCATATCCGCTCACTTCTACTCCCGTCTTCCTGGCAATGGTTCGTTCAGGGAGGGTTGATGGCCGCTTCTCTCGCATTTGGTATCTGGATAGGAACATCGCAGTTCAAATCAGCGACACCTCTCAAGCCCTCCTCCGTTGCCCAAAATGATACGGCTCAACAGCGACTGGCGCGTCATTGGCAGGAAGAAATACAGTCGGGATTGGATGAAGCGCACGCCGAACGCTACCTTCGTGGGAACATGAACGCAGCTCTGGAACAATATGCCCGTTTGAGTGAGTTCAAGGCGAACGATACGGATCTGATAGCACAGGTCCAGGTGGAACGTCAGGAACTCATTAAGCGTACAGGGATCTAACGATGCGATGCCAGTTCATCCTCTTTCTGCTCCTGTTCGGTTGTATCTCCGTTGCATTCTCACAAGTTCCGGAAATGCTCGAGGCAGGAGAATATCAGCAGGCCATACAGCACCTGGAATCCCAGATTAAATCGGCGCCAGATACGGATTCGAAAGCTCTCCTGCTGAGTGAAGTTGCCAAGATCCACTTCGACTATCTGCACGACTATGCAACGGCCATCAAGACGTATAAGAAAATCCTCAAACTTCAGCGCAAAGGTTTGTCGAAGGCGGATCACCTGTTGGCTCAGTTTCAGATGGCAAAGGCCCATGCTCGCCTGGGACAACATGATGAGGCGATCAAGATTTATGAGGAGATCAAGCGTACAAACCCTGCGACAGAACTTTCCTATCAGATGGCACAGCGTTTTATCCATACCACCCGTAGTGCATTGCAAAAGCTAAAAACACAGCAGCAATGGATCCAACGGAACCAGGATACGCCATTGGCCGTGGAGATGCAACTCCAGATCGCAGAGATCCTGCTCAAGGAGTTGAACCAACCAGAAGCTGCCATCGAGAGATACCGTTCTATCGTACGGGATCACCCGGATAGCGCGTTGGCAATCGACGCCCAATGGCGGATTGGCAACACTTACCATAAGGTTCTGCATCAGAAATCAGAAGCCTTTCGCGCCTACCAGAGATTGATCGAACAGTACTCACCCAGTCCATATGCAGCAGAGGCGGAATATCAGATCGGACACCTTCATACGTCGGCTGGTGATTTTGAACAAGCCGTTCTGGCATTTGAGCATCTGATTGCTACCTATCCTTCTTTCTGGCGACTACCCGCGGCTTACTATTGGTTGGCGGACTCTTATGAGCGCGGTGGAGACTACAAGCGGGCGATTGACGCATTGACGGTGTTTCTGAGGGTCTACCTTCCTGCCGCCGATCCATCCTTTCTGGGGGACATCGGTCGGTATGGTGAAAGCAAACTTGAGGTACAAGCAGATCTGGAAGAACGCATCCGAACCCTCGAAGCCCGGCTCCCCCGAACACTCCTGGAGAAAGCGACTGAGTACCTTCAGCAGAAGGATTATCTGGCAGCGTTGGAGAACTTCCGTACGCTCATTGCCCTTGCACCCCAGACCGAATATGCTCAAAAGGCAAGAGAACGCCTCGAGGAGATCGCCTATCGGGCGGAATTGCAACGATTAGAGGCACAATTGAAAGAATATAGGCAGTCGCGAAACTCGATAAGTGGGATACTGTATCGTATGGCAGAAATCCATGAACGATATCTTGATGAATCGACGGAAGCCATATCCATCTACAAGAAGATCATGGATATGGGAAAGCCTTCCTGGTCTGCTCGCGCTGCGTATCGAATCGGGGTTCTCTATGCTCAACAGCCGCTGCAGCAACAGGCACTCCTCGCCTATCAGCACGTGATCGATGATTATCCTCAATCCTCGGAAGCTATGATGGCGAATTATGAGATAGGAGAGATCTACCGTTCACAGCAAAAATACCAGCAGGCGCTGGATGCATACCGCAACACGATTGATTATCCCGAGCGCGAATGGTATCTTGGTGAAGGAACGAGCTACAGCCTAGCGGAAAGATCTCGCTTCAGCATTGGTCGGATCTACTATGAGAACCTCCAGAACTACGGGGAAGCTTTTCAAACCTTCCAGGAATTTATTGAGACCTATCCCAACTCCCCTCGTCTCGCAGCTTCGTATGTCATGATCGGACTCATCCAGGAGATACGCCAGAATATCAAAGATGCCCTTACAGCTTATGCAAAAGCACGGGACCTGGCCTTCGGGAGCGAGATCCAGGCGAATTACGTTGCTGATGAGATCACCTCTCTCGATTTTCCCGGCCGTGATCCGCTCAGCGTGGGCAAGCGTCTCCAGAAGAAGATCAGTGATTTGAGTGATTCTCAGAGAGTTGGGGAATAGGTCAGTAGATCATTTCATCCACGTAATGATCTTCATGTTCCGCATCTAAACAGTCATCGCACACCAATACTTGCTCCCTCTGTCGCCAACCGGAGCAGTCGATGCAGATATAGGTTGCTACCGTCCGCCGCCCCTCCGCCTTGCACCGTTGACAATAGCGATATCGGGGTTTGTTCCGCCCGGTGATCCGGGGATATTCCGTGTCAGGTTGGGGTGGTTCCATAGACTCCAGGACAATCTCATGCTCGATCCAGTCACCGAAATCATAGACATATTTGAGTCGATCCTCGACTTTCAGATCCAGGCTTGCGACCTGTATCTCCGCACCATCTACTCCACCGAACGGATCCACATCACCGATGTCGATCTCCCGGAATCGGGCGGACTGCCCACGCCGAACAAGTCTCCAGAAACCACTGAGATGATCGAATAGATCATGCCGGAATGCCTCTCGAAGAACCGCATCGAATTCAGCAAACGTTTGCCCTCCCTGAACCTCGATTCTCCGCCAGAACCCCTTTCGATGTTTGAGAGATACCTTGAATCGATAGACCTTCTGCCGGTTGATTGGAGAGATGTTTACCACAGGTACAGGGGCCGATGTTAGCCCAGTACCAAACAGCTTGGCCTCCATGATTTCCATCGGAAACCGGTGTTCCGGATAAGTGATGAAGATACCATTCCACTTCAGACGCGGATCTTGT
>JAJRTO010000107.1 GCA_024278235.1 Candidatus Poribacteria bacterium | reverse complement strand
GTTGTTTTTGACCGGTCACCACGGATTCCCAACCTGATATGGGTATCCGCTGATGATAAATCGTATCTGCGATCTCGCTGAGTCGGTTCCGTAACTGCGTATGCATGATACGTCGTTCTGCTGGAAAATGTGCCATCATTACACTCCTCGAAGCCAGAAGTAAGGTTCACTAACTCATTGCCCACTTGAAGGAAGTGCCCACGAGCCTGGGTGTCTCCTCAACCTGGTCATCTCCATCGCAGAGATAACGAGCGACCATGCCAGAGTTGCACCAACTGGTCTGTAGCACGCCACGGAGTTTTTCCGTTCGGTTATCCGAGGCATACCGCACCAATGCCTTCGTCGCCTTGAGTTCTTTCCACGGACAGACAACCAATCGAAACCCCTTGTCTGCAAAGAAGGGAACGGATGGATAACTGTCATGCTCTCCATAATGCCAGTCGCACATGATAATATCTCTGGGGATGCTGTCTATCATCGTCCACGTATCATTCGCGGAAGCTTCCCACTCGCCATAACCGGTACTCTGGCTGTCCAGCAATCGGTCCCCCCACATGAGCATCTCGACGTTCCTGTTCCCTGTGATGTGATGATGCAGTGCGTTGACCCATTCCGCGAACAGTTCTCCGTTTGAAGTGTCCTTACACCGTGGGCAGATACCGATTTCAAACACTTCATCCAGACCCACATGGATCGCATCCGCCTGGAAAGCATCGATCAGTTCGTCTACTAACTCAAAGACGACTTTTTTGACCTGAGGATGCTTCGGGCAGAGACTTCGGCAGTAGCGCACCGTCGGCTGATCAGGGGTCTCGTCAAACTCAGGATAGGTTCGCAATAGCCCCAGTTCCGAACCCTTTTCTCTGCCTGATTGGTGACCCAGGAGATTCATCTTCGGAATGATGCGGATGTCGTTCTGTCTGCATAGAGCGGCTATCTCCGCTGCCTGTGCCGGCGTCAGCGGCTCGCCGTCACTTACCTGCGGATGGCTCTTAAACTGGTACTGGTATCGGGTCAAGAGCACCAGCGTGTTGCATTGATAAGCTGGTAGCACGTCCGAGATCAATCGTTTGAACAATTCCATATCGACCTGTTTGGGGACGCCCAGACAGACCCCCCGGAAGGGCCAGTCCGTTTCCGTCCCTGCGGCACGGCTATCTTGATGGATGCTTTCTGATTTGTCAGGCATGGTTATCCTCTCATTTTTGGTCAAGTCAAGCTGGCAACTGACCGTTTCTATTGGCAATCAGCCATCGGTCGGTGGTGTCACCGAAAGCCGATGGCTGACGGCTGACGGCTGACGGCTTTTAGATTATAGAATTATCTGCCGCGTTTGGCAACCGAATAAGATTTGTGCCCTTGCTTCTCCGTTGCGGATGTGGAAACATACCGCTTGTCTGCCAGATAATCGAATACGAGCCGATCCATCCCCGCATGAAAATCTTCTGCCCGGAACGGTGGGTGCGCCCAGAGCGGTTCCCCTTCTGACGATCCGCGAGGTTCTCCACCAATAATTCTTCCCACATAACAGACGGAGATATTACTGTAGTCTTTCCGAATCCAGGAATAGACACCGAGAAGCTCCACGATTTCAATAGAGTAACCGGTCTCCTCTTTGACCTCCCGCTGACACCCCTGCTCGAGTGTCTCCCCCCAGCGAACCAGGCCCCCTGGTACATCCAGCTTGTTGTTCTCGGTGCGTCTCACAAGCAGGATCTGCCCGTTCTGTTCCACGATGGCACTGGTCCCCACAGTAGGCCCCAGGAAACGGAGCGAATTGCGCATCTGCCGGTGTACGATGATCAGAAACTTATGCATGTATTGTCGGAGTAATTTGGTCATTATCTTGGCAAATTCTTTTGACTTTCCTCTCTGCAACAAGTACTATTACGGAAATTTCACGAGGTTACTGTCGGGCTCTTAGATGGTTCCGAGCCTGTTATGAAAGATAAGCCCATGAGGAGAACTACCAATGAGTAAAATCTATGATGACATTACGCAAACGATCGGTCGTACCCCTCTTGTTCGGATTAACAGGATTATTGAGAGCGATGCCACCGTCGTTGCCAAACTCGAATCGTTCAATCCGCTTTCAAGTGTTAAAGATCGTATCGGTGCAGCGATGATCAATGCTGCCGAAACCGCCGGCAAGATCGATGAAGATACGGTGATCGTAGAGCCGACCTCTGGAAACACAGGGATCGCCCTGGCATTTGTATGTGCCGCCAGAGGCTATCGGTTGATCCTGACGATGCCTGAGAGCATGAGTATTGAACGTCGGGCACTACTGCGCGCTTTGGGCGCGGAACTTGTGCTGACACCCGCCAGCGGTGGGATGAAGGAAGCCATTGCGGAGGCTGAACGAGTTGCTGCAAAACATGAGAATGCGTTCATCCCTCAGCAATTCCAGAACGCTGCCAATCCTGAGATCCATCGCCAAACCACAGCAGAGGAGATCTGGGCAGATACAGGTGGGGCCGTAGATATCCTGGTCTCAGGCATCGGCACAGGTGGTACGATCACGGGTGTTGCCGAAGTGATAAAATCTCGGAAACCCTCTTTCCGCGCAGTGGCTGTCGAACCCACCGGGTCACCGGTACTTTCAGGCGGCCAACCGGGCCCCCATAAGATTCAAGGGATCGGTGCGGGATTCGTCCCTGAAGTTCTTAACACCGATGTTATCGATAAAGTAGTTCAGGTTTCCAACGAAGATGCCATCGCAATGGCCCGTCTTGCTGCGAAGAAGGAGGGCATCCTCTGTGGCATTTCGTCTGGAGCCGCACTTGAAGCCGCAAAAATAATTGCTCAGGAGCCGAGCAGCGCGGGCAAACTCATCGTCGTTGTTCTCCCGGATATTGGTGAACGCTACCTGAGCACCGATCTGTTTTCCGATCTGCTGCATTGATGCCGCTTCGTGACTGTTCATGAGTGCCACGACTTGAGGCGTGAGATGCGGTCTCAGCACCTCACATTTTCGCCGTAGGAGCGTCTTCCTGGACGCGATCATCGTGGCCGGGAGGCCACTCCTACCATAGAATGGTGATCGACTGGGTCTTTCCCTCATGTCTCAAGTCTGTGCCTGCAAGTTTTTCCCTCTGTCTGAACATCATCCGCAGTAGTTCTCACTCCAGACCAGCCAGTTCTTCCTCTGCCGCCTTCCGTTCCTGAAACGCCTGCTGTTCCCGGGCTTCTGCTTCGGCAAGGTCGATTTCAGCGATCTTTGCATCTCGCTCCGCTTGCCGCTGTTCCGATAGCTTCATTGCGTAATGAGCCATACGATAAGCATAGTGACTGAAGCGGAGGGCCTCCTCCTCCTTGCCCTCAGCATAAGCAGCTTCTGCCTGTGAGAGGAAACGTTGTGCCTCTTGCAGCGCGTCGGCCGCCAGTTTCTGTGCATCTGACTGTTGAGCAGTTGTTAGCTGTGCACGTGCATCGTAGAGTGCATTGATGGTGAACTGACTGGGACCACCACAGGCCACCAGGAATAAGATCACCGGAAACAGAAAGTAGAATGGCTTCATAACTCACTCCGATTAGCAGCTATCCACTGAAATAAGGTTCCCCGGACTTGAGTGTGGGGGCTTCCCTCGGATCATTGTGGGATGGGGTTCTCCCCCTTACGCTGATTTGTATATGCCAGAACAGCTTCCAATACCAACCAGATTTCGAGACCGAGGATAACGGCGGAGAGAACGATCAGCAACAGGTTTCCAGCGAACACCCTGAAGTTGAGGAGCATGGAACCGGTCGTCACGATCACCAGAAAGATCATCGGGATAAGCGTGTAGATCACCGGCTTGCCGAGCTTCCATAGGAAGAAAGTCGCGATCAGCAGCGTGAGCCCACCCACGAGCTGGTTGGTGGCTCCAAATAACGGCCAGAGCAGGAAGCCGCCGGATCCTGCACCACGCCCCGGAGCCTGAACAAGCAGAGCGAGCAGCAGACTTGGTACAACGGCTAACGCCGCACCGAGATAGCGATTCTGTAGTGGTTTGATTTTGTAAGCTGTTCCCAGTTCTCCGATAATCAGTCGTTGGATTCGGGTCGCCGTATCGAGCGATGTTGCCGCAAAACTGATGACGATCACGCTGATGAACGTGTTGGCCAGTAACTTGGGAAACTTAAGGGCCGTCAGAAAACTCGACGCTCCCAGTACGAAGTTGGCAATTCCACCGCTGGTCGCCGACTGCCAGTTGTCATAGTGTGCCAACCAATCGCTGCGACTGATCCCAGCAGCAACAGCAAGTGTCGCTATCATTGCCAGGGTCCCTTCCCCGATCATTCCCCCATAGCCGATGAATCGTGCGTGTGTCGCCTTATCCAGTTGCTTGGAGGTCGTCCCACTGGAGACCAGTCCGTGGAAGCCGCTGATAGCACCGCAGGCAATCGTGACGAAAATGAATGGGAAGATCGGCAGGGCATCTACTGGATTGGGATTGATCGCGGGGGCCTGCATGACAGGATGTGCCACGAGAAGGCCGATAAACATCACCGTGAGTCCCACGAACAACTGGTGCGAATTGATGTAGTCACGTGGTTGCAGCAATGTCCACACAGGCAAGACAGAAGCGATAAACGAGTAGACCAGTAGGGAGATGATCCATGTGACAATCGGGCTGCCCAGAACCGCCGGCACCTCGATGGGCACATAGGTTCCCACCCAAACCATGACATAGAGGAGCGTAAGGGCGATAAGGGAGGGCCAAAGGATGGGAATGCCCTTCTTGTAGAAGAGAAAGCCGATAACCAGAGCGACGACGATCTCGAAGTTGATCGGCAGAACGCTGGTTGGGAATCGAACGAACAGGGCGGCGATTGCATAAGCAAATACGGCCAGGACAAAAAAGATCAGAAAGTAAACGATTAGCAGGAAGAGAGTTCGTGCCCGTGAACTCAGGAGTGAGGCCGCGATATCCCCAACGGATCGTCCCTTCTGCCGTACTGAAACGACCAATGCACTGAAATCGTGCACAGCACCCATAAAGATCGTGCCGAGCACAACCCAGAGGATGGCGGGCAACCATCCCCAGAAGACAGCGATTGCCGGGCCGATGATCGGTGCGGCCCCCGCAATCGAAGAGAAATGATGTCCGAATAAAACATGTTTGTTCGTGGGAACATAGTCGATACCGTCTTCCAGTTCATGTGCTGGAGTGGTTTCGTCTTCCGAAAGCTGGAAAATCTTCTCAGCAAGGAACTTGGAGTAGAAACGGTATCCCAGGTAGTAAAGCCCCAACACAACGATAGCGATGTAAGCAGCGTTCATCCATATAACCTTTCCAGGGATGGAACATCCCTATTCCGGCAATCGGGAACGCAGAGCGATTCGGTCCTCGGCAGTACCTGCATCACGTAGAACTTGCAGGTATTCTGCGTGAAGTTGCTCAGCAATCCCACGTTGAGAAGCGTAACGGTTTTCGGTCTCACCGGGATCGTTGCTTAGATGATATAACTCTGCAGGCCATTGGGAACCCCGGTAGTGCAACACCCACTCACCATCGGTGATACTGCTCGTCACACTTCGATTGGCATTGTTGGTGAGAGCATGGGAAGTTACCGCAACGGAACGTTGAGGCCCCGTCTGTCCATTCAGATGAGGGACGAGTGAAATACCGTGGGTTTCCTGCGGAACATTCAAACCAGCGAGTTCCAGGAGAGTGGGACGGATATCTGTTGGCTGTGCAAGAAAACCAGAACGACCGGTGGTTCCACCAGGGATATAACCCATGAACACAATATGCGAAACTTCCTGATAGAATGGCCAACGTCCATCAGGACCCGAGCCATCCTTGCCGATGCGTCCGTGATCTCCGATGTAATGCCCATGGTCTGAGAGGAACAGAATTGCCGTGTCTTCCCAGAGACCGAGTCGCTCGACTGTGTCCATCAAGCGGCCAAACCAGGTATCCACCAAAGTGACTTCACCTGCATAGAGCGCGCGCGTGTGCCGGATCTCATCCTCTGTCAGGTAGCCGCAATAGTCGTAAACAGGATGATCGATCACCTCACCTTTGTAGCCGGGATCGTACATATCCACATAGTGCTGAGGTGGATCCCATGGCTCGTGTGGATCGAACGTGTCAATATAGAGAAAGAACTTCTCGTGTGTGTAATTGCGTTCGAGCCAATCGCAAGCACGCTGCATGGTACGTGCAACGAACGTGTCGCGTTCCGTCTGCCAATGAGCCGTGCGATAGCGATAGTGATTCTGACGCATCCTTTCTGGGCCTCGGATCTTCTCCGGCGCGCAGGGGAGATCGACTCGGATGTCATCCGTAATGGCTCGGTCGCCTTCCTGCCCCCGAATCCAATCCCATGCGGTGAATCCTCTGTCAAACCGGTGACCGTCACGAATCAGATGCGGTGTATCGCAGATCAGCATATTCACATACCCGGCTGTCTCCAGTTCCTCGGCGATGATCGTCTCATCTGTTGGCAACGGAGTCCAGCCTCGAAAGGGGAAGGTCAACTTCCCAGTGAACATATCGGTGCGGGTTGGAATGGTCGGGAAGGAAGCCTGATAGGCTTTATCAAATACAGCACAGCGCTGGGCAAAACGGTCGATATTGGGAGTACGGATCCATTCGTTACCGTGACATCCCAGATGATCATAGCGTAACGTATCAGACATAATAACGATGAGATTCATAACCACCTCCTGGTAAAGCCTGTAATCCCAATGATAACACAGGTTTTAGGTGGGATCAATAACAATTCTACCGCTTGTCAGGGCAACCTCATATGAACACGTATGCTGTATTTGCACAGGAATCTGGTTTCCTGACCCCAGTATTCATCAGGGGTCAGATCCCATGACTGGCGATTGTTGAGCCAAATGAGGTTACCCTGTTTTGCACCCCCGATCCGCTTGAATCTGGTAAGGATGAGATTCTAAACAGTATCACTCAGTGTGTTCTTCCCCCAAACTTCACCTCTTGACAGGGGCGGCAGAGCTTGATATGCTGAAGTTTGCGATGCTTCTTTAGACCAGACTATGCACACATTTCCCGACTTTGCACGCTTCGTGTTCTCCAGCTTCGTATCATCGGTGTCTACCTGCCATTCGCGCCTGTGGATCCGGCAGCAGATGCAGCGATGATGCTGAACGCTGCAGAACGGCAAGCATACATCGCACAACTGCGACAGGCCAACGCCCGGGTGGAGATGCCGCTCGTCGATCTAGAGCTTTTCGAGCAGATCCACGGCTGCCGCGCTCGACGCGGTTCATCGAACCAGTGCGATCAGTGCTATATCAGCATGCGCGCCAACTCTGAGAAATCCGCATGGGAGATTTTCAGGGACAGCCTCGCTCTGTACCGAAAGATGGAATTCCAGTAGTACGCATTATCGCGAGAGGAAGCAAGAGACATCTCGCCGGGATGCAAAGGCGCAAAGAAAATCGGTTCTCCGAGGAATCATCATCAACTACGACATCAAGTACCGGATGGGGATTTGAATCACGGAGAGCCGGAGGGCGCGGAGGACATGGAAGGGGCGGTTCCGTGCATTCCGGGGTTTCCAGGATTCCGTGGTTCAGCCGCCGCTTTCCGCTGTGCGGCTTGACAACCTTCCTGACGGCGGGTAGAATCAAGAAAAACCCATAGCCGGGCTGAGAAGCACATCTGGAATGAGGTGTTCACACTTGATCTGGCCGCCAATCGACATCGCACGGAACAGGGTGCTGAATGTTGGAACGTGTGAACGTTTGGAACGTTTGGAACGTTAGAACCAGGAACGTTGAACGTTGAACGTTGAACGTTGAACGTTTTTCGAAGGAGGTAAGCATGCCAACCATTTTCGTAATCTCATTTTTGCTGATCATGTTCGTCGTTCCCTCCGCTATCACTGCGGAGGAGGTCACCATCTACCGGGATACGTGGGGTGTGCCCCACATCTATGGCGAGAGCGAACGTGCAGCGCTCTACGGCCAGGGATACGCCCAGGCGGAGGATCGTCTCGGGACGATGATGCGCTCCTATCGTAAGGCTGTGGGCACGATGGCTGAGGCGTTTGGCGAGGATTGGGTCGAACATGACTACCGCCAGCGGGTGTTCGAGCATGAGAAGATGGCACGGAAATACTATCACACATTGGCCCCGGAAGTACGTGAGGGGATCGAGGCGTTCGTCGCAGGCGTCAAGGCGTACATGGCGGAGCATCCGGAGCGTGTGCCCGAGTGGACGGTCGATCTGGAGCCCTACCACGTCGTCGCTTTTGCACGCTACTTCATCTGGGGTTGGCCCGTCGGACAGGCGTGGAGCGATCTGGAGCGTCGTCCGCAGGAACCCGATTCAGGGCGAGGCTCGAACCAGTGGGTGATCGGCAAGCGCCTCTCCGCTGAAGATGCCGTGATCGCCTGCATCGATCCGCACCTCGCAGCGTCGGGGGAGTCGCTCTTCTTCGAGAGCCATCTGCATGGAGGCGATCTGAACGCCTACGGGTTCGTGCCCACAGGAGCTGCATTCATCGGCCTGGGGCACAACGATTACCTCTCCTGGGCGGCGACCACGGGAGGGCCTGATACGTCTGACATCTATGAAGAAGAGATCAATCCCGAAAACCCACTTCAGTATCGCTATGACGGCGAATGGCGTGACATCGAGGTCGAAAAGACGCAGATCCGCGTCAAGACGGATCAGGGCATCCAGATGGTAGAGCGGGAGATCCTGTTCACTCATCACGGGCCGATCGTGCATCAAGAGAACGGCAAGGCATACGCGATGGCGCTTCCCTATCGCAGGGAGGTCAAGCTCGCCGAGCAGTTGTACCGGATGGCAAAGTCACGCAACCTGGGCGAGTTCATCGACGCGCTCTCGATGCGGCAGTTCATGCCACAGAATATCATGTACGGGGATGTGGTTGGCAACATGTACTACCTGCGCACGGGGATGGTGCCGATCCGGCCGGAGGGTTATGACTGGAGCCGGCCGGTGCCCGGGAATACCTCCGCCACGGAATGGCTCGGGATCCATGACCTGCAAGATCTGGTACAGATCCTCAATCCCCCCGCAGGGGTCATGCAGAACTGCAACATCTCGCCCGGCACGATGACCTTCGACAGCCCGATGGTGCGCGAACGTTACCGCGATTACCTCTACAATGCCTCGAACGATGGCACCAACACGCGGGGGAGTCGCTTCCTCGAAATCATGGAGGAACTCGATGGCAAGGTGACCGTCGAACAGGCGATCCAGATCGCGCTCGACATCCAGCTTTTCGGCGCGGACAGATACCAGCAGGCACTCGCAGAAAGCTACGAAGCTCACCAGGACGAAGCCGCCGAACTGGCGGATGCGGTGCGTGTCATCACCGAGTGGGATCAGCTCGCCGAGATCGACCGGGTCGGCATGACGCTCTACAGCTACTGGTGGATGGCGGGCGCGCGGGAGGTCAACCTGCAGGATGGACTCTCGGAGAAAGAGCAGGGGCAGTTGCTGAAGGCGCTCGGCAAGGCGGTGGCGCAGATGCAGCAGGTGTACGGAGGGATCGAGGTCCCCTGGGGAGAGGTGCATCGGGCCAGACGTGGCGACCGAAGTTGGCCGCTTGCGGGGATCGCCTATCATGGGATGGTCACGCTCCGGGCTATCGGCACACACGATCCGGACGAAAAGGGTGTCGCCTACATGCGGAGTGGACAGATACTGCCCACCGTGGTGGTGCTCAAGCAGCCGGTGACCTCCTACAGCGCTGTACCCTATGGCCAGAGCGAGTATCCCGACTCACCCCATTACACGGATCAGGGGGAACAGCTCTGTGCGAATCGCCGGCTCAAGTCCACCTGGTACCAGAAAGAGGAACTGATGGAGCATCTGGAATCGACGCTCAAATTGACGTTGCCCTGATGGCAGCACGCTCTACGGGACGGCCAAGCTGCACAACGGAAGTAGAGCATGCTGCCAGCTTGTTCTTGCCAGCTTGTTGGTCAGGATGGGAGCGTACCGGAACGAGCAAGCTGCACGCTCTACTCAGCTCACTGAAAAACTCGTGTGAGAAACATCATTCTACGAGCGTAACGCATCTATCAAGAAGTCGATGTCACCACCTGACGCAATTCAGCCGTGACTTTCCCATTGGTTGAAATGCCGCTCTTACCGTAGGCTGTTCGGTTACCTGACCAGTCGGTGAATGTACCTCCCGCTTCTTCGACGATGGGCAGGAGTGCGGCAGCATCCCAATCCGCGAGAATCGGATCCAGCATCACCTCGGCTCTCCCCGTCGCCACAAGGATGTGTCCGTAGCAATCTCCCCAACCGCGCACGACGCGGGCTTCGGAGCAGATGCGTTCAAATGCGGCCACCGTCCCGGTCTCAGTAAACCCATCCAGATCAGTGAAGAGGACACAGCTATCCGAGAGTTGCTGGATGTCGGACACCCATGCACGACGTCCATTCCAATAGCAACCCTCGCCACGTGCGGCAACGATCAGTTCGTCAAGTCCCGGAAGTGCAATGGCTCCGATCACAGGTTCGTCTGAGGGATCCGCGAGTGCGATCATCACGCCATAGAGAGGAACCCCCTGAATGAATGACTTGGTGCCATCAATCGGATCGACGATCCAACGATAGCCTGAAGAACCGGGACGTTCGCCACGCTCCTCACCGAGGAAGCCATCTTCTGGAAACTCACGGTGGATCGTCTGATAGATAAACGCTTCCGATTCCTTATCGGCAACGGTCACCGGCGTCTGATCGGTTTTGATCTCCACATCGATTTTGGTCTGAAAGTAACGGAGTGTGATCTTGCCAGCTTCCCAGGCGGTTTCCGCAGCGATTTCCATGCGATGCTGTAAGTTGTCTTTCATGTGTCAGAGTCACTCCCTACGTTTTGTGGGTTCCTTGCGGGGGAATATTATGCCGCACTCAGGGCATTGACGTGCGTAAGTCTGAATAGCAAATCCGCAATTGGGACAGATGCGTTTCGTCCGATAACGGGCTGCGATGACAACGATCAGGAGAATCAGCAACAGGACGACGATCTCACTAGGGCCAACCATTCTCTGATCACTCCTCAAGGTCGCGCAGTATCTTCAGATCCACCGGATGCATCTCTTCAGAGTTGGGTGTCTCAAGGATCATGGGAATCTGCTCGAAACGGGGATCATTCATCAGCCATCGGAACGGCTCCAAGCCGATATTGCCCTTGCCGATGTTCTCATGGCGGTCCACTCGGCTCCCGTAAGTAGATTTGGCATCGTTGATGTGAAACATCTTGAGGTGCTGAAAACCGATGATCTGATCAAACTGTTGGAATGTCCGTTCATATCCCTCTTCAGTACGAATATCATAACCTGCGGCGAAGATATGGCACGTATCCAAACAGACCCCAATCCGTTCTTGCTGCTCCACGCGATCCATCGCGTGGCGTAGGTGCTCGAAGCGATAACCCAGGTTCGTCCCCTGACCTGCTGTGGTCTCAAGCAAGATCGAAACGCTGCTATTTATCGTTTTGGCGAGCACGTCATTCAAACTGTCCACCAGTATTTTCAGGCCCTCCTCTTCCCCGGCCCCGACGTGCGCCCCCGGATGCATGTTGACATAGGGGATACCCAGCTTCGCGCAACGTTCGATCTCAAGATGTAAAGCGCGCCGTGATTGATGGAGGATTTTCGGCTTGGACGAAGCGATGTTGATCAGGTAAGAATCGTGGGACAAGATGGGATCAATCGACGAAGCTGCCCAGTCACTGCGAAACTTCCGGGCAACCTCATCTGTGATCTCGGTAGGCCGCCATCGATTTGGATTGGATGTAAATAGCTGGATGCTATCGCATCCAAGTTTATTGCCCACTCCAATCGCTTTGGTCGGGCCCCCGGAAGTATGTGTACCGAGCTTCATGATGCCGTCTTCCCTGTCTTTTTCACAGGGGACTTCGATTTGGACGGCTCATCCCTCATGATACCTGCTAGTTCTTGAAGCAACCGCCAGTTCGCCAACCGGTCTTGTTGGGCCACCAACAGCTCTTTAGAGGGTTTCCCATCCTTGCCAAAGTGCTTGGAAAAGCGACCTTCTGTGCGGGCAAAGGTGATGAAGTCGATCTGTTCGCCCGTTTTCGGAATCGTATACCAATCCTCTTTGACCCCGGGATTTCCCCTGAGATCCAGCCGTTCACTGAGTCGTTCTCCTTTGCGGGGATCATGGATCAGCAGAGGAAATGCGCGTGAATCGACAGCGAGCTTGGCCTGGTGCATCGCCATATTGTCGGCGATCCCGTGCTCTGGCTGGCAGGTCGTGTAAGCCATGATGACAGCCGGCCCCGGATATTCGTTTGCCGCGATGATTGCCCGATAGAAGTGATTGAAATGTGCTGCGGTGGTCTGAGCAACGAACACATCGGGGTGCATCATGCAGATGTTGGCGAGTTCCTTTCGTCGTTCCTGCTTCCCTTTCATTACCTTGCCGAATTCTGCCATGTCGGAACGTTGGGCCATGAAGCTTGCTGTGGAAGCCTGTCCACCCGTATTCGAGTAGAGTTGTGTGTCGAGCACGAGGACTTTGATATCCATACCCGATGCGAGCATCCGCGAGAGTGCCTGAAAACCGATGTCCAGGATGGCTCCATCCCCGCCGATACACCATAACCGTTTGTTCTGCCAGCCCATCTGGTTCCATCGAGCGCGGACCCCCATGCCAAAAGTTGCCACATTTTCAAAGAGCGAGTTTGCCCAGGGGACCAGATAAGGGTTGTATGGATAGGTCGAAGTGTACACCGTGTTGCACCCGGTAGCCGCTACGAGACCGATATTCTCGTCACCATAGACAAAGCCTGTCGCTGCCAGCATCATCCGGAGCACCGTCCCTTCGCCGCAACCCATGCAGGAACCTGCGCCACCCACATAGAGGAGGGCATCCTCCGTGAGCATCATATCGCTCAGCAGCCGCTCGTTGATGAATCGTTTCGGCGTGTTGGGGAGTCGCTTGAAGAAGTTGAATGACCTGCGATACTGTTCGAGGTTTGTTTCCGTCTTTGAGATCATGGAGAGTGCTTGATGATCGCCGCACGCTTCGATGCACTCCGCACAGCCTTTGCACTTGGTTGGATCGATGAAGATGCCAAACAGGCCACCTTCCTCTCCTTTTTTCTCGTAGGTGGTCGTGTATTTCTGGGTTTCTGCGAATCGTGCTCTTAGACCATCTCTTTCAACAGGATCTTCGATACTCTGAAGTTCTTTCTCAAGAGTATCCTTCTCGATGACCTTACCCAGGATGGCGGTGTCGGGGCACTCAATGACGCATTCCATACAACCAACGCAATTAGCAGGATCATAGAGCGGGATTTCCGGGGCAATGTAGCTGAAATCACGATAAACAGCGCTCCCTGCCGTCACGATACTGCGCGCAGTATCCGTATCAGCTTCCAGACCGCGTTCTGCCGTACCTTCATTGTAAGCATCGATCACCCGACTGTTAAAATCGTCCATGTCCAGCAGTCTTGGGCGCTTTCCCTCATCTGTCGGTACGGCGACAGGGGTCTCATTCATCCTTCTATCCTTTCTACGCATTTACTGTTCGTCTGTCTCCTTGAACAGTGCATCATTTACGATGATCCTGGGGAGTCCAATGATGGTCCACGCAGGTCGTTTTCCTGCCTGGATAGCCTCAATCTCACCATCGCCGATCTTGTGGGCCATGATCGATCCACCGCTATCGTGAATTTTGCGCGACATCCAACCATCTTCTGTCTGAGTGTATTCAATGTGGTCTATGATCTTGGTTAGCATCGATTGTTTCCCCGTTTCTTCTTGCATCCTGTCGGTCCGTGGGATCATCCTTCCTGCATCTGTTCAATGATCTCTCGCGGGATTTCAAACACCTCAGAGTAACCTCTGCGAATGGCCTGCAAGTTATCCTGAACGACCTGCTCCCCCAGCCTCTGCCAGAAGCGGCGGATGACATCTTCCACCCGTTCAAAAAGCTGTTCCTCGGTCAGATCAAATTCCTTTAGAAAAGGTGCGCTCTTGAGGAAGATACCCAGAAGCACGATCCCTTGCATCCGCTGCTGGAGTTCCGGTTGAGTTGCCACGTCACGTGCAATCGCTACGGTATCCAGCGACAGCACCCGGATGCGTTTCTCGCGGATGGTCTTTTGAGCACGTTTCGGGATGGCATCCCAAACCTCTTGCGGCTCGGTTTTGCTGCTCTGGATGAAGATCATCCCCTCCTCTTGCAGTCCGTGGAGCGGATTCGCTGTGCGAAATGCGTTGACATCATTCAGCGGGACAAATTCCACTTGCTCCAACTCGCAGTGAGTCTGAATGGGTTCTCCGGCAATTGTCAGATAATAGGTTGTCGGTAGCCCCTTCTTTTCTGAGCCATACTTCGGATATGCCTGCACATGGAGACCGAGTGAACCAAGAATCGTGGCGATGACCTTATTCGTCGTCACCGATCCGTAGCCGCCTACCGAGTGTCCTCGCATGGAAAATGCACCTGCCGGACGTATATCCGGGTCGAAGGATCCGTCGAGTGCCAGGTCATGCTTGATCCCAACCACGAAGAAACGCCTGGGACCTTCCTGGCGCATGTTCTGCACCATCGCAATGAAGTCGCCAGGACGGATGTCGCGGCTTCCCAGCCCGCCGGCTCCCGAATAGATCTGTGGGATTCGGTCGATCTGGGGATAGTCAGGTATCCCATTGAGCGCGTCTGCAAATGCAGCTTTGATCTCCACTGTGAGTGGATTCGACTGAGCCAGCGGGTTGTCCATACGTTCCAACACGGAGAACGCTTTGACATGCTTGAGAGCATCCACGATTTGAGGGCCGGGGAAAGGTCGAAATACGGTGGGATGCAACACGCCCACAGGAATTCCCATCGTATCCCGGATGTAGTCCGCTGTCGTTATCGCTGTCTCGGCTGCCCCACCGAGCGAAACGATCGCGTATTCCGCACCTTCGAGCCGATAGGACTCGATCATGTTGTAACGGCGACCCGTCAAATGGTAGAACTCATCCATCGCATTCTGAAGGAACCCTTCTACCTGGTCGTAGTAATAGCGTTGAGCGATCTTTCCCTTCATGTAGCTATCCTGGTTTTGGACGACGCCGATCATGAGTGGATTGCCGGGATCCATGAGATTGCGTATCTTCTCGGAAGCGGGCCCGATATAGATGCGCATCATTTCGGGTTCAGGATCCAGGACCGATTCCACTGTATGAGTCGTCAGGAATCCATCCTGAACGGCCATGAAGGGTGTCTCAGAATCTTCAGCAGCGCGCCGAGCGATCAGGGCCAGGTCGCCAGCTTCCTGAGCGTTCTTGGCAAACACCATCCCCCATCCCGTGTCAGTGACCGCCATCACATCATCGTGGCCTGCATGCACGTTGAGGGATTGAGAAGTCAGTGCTCGCGCACCGATATGAAACACGACCGGGAGACGCTTGCCGGCAATCGTGTAGAGAACTTCCTTCATCAAGACGAGTCCCTGACCCGAAGTGAAGTTGGAGACACGGCCCCCAGCTAAGGCAAACCCTTCACATGTCGAAGCGGAGCTGTGCTCAGATTCCAGTTCCATGAATGCAAGGGTTTCTCCCCACAAGTTCTGTTGTCCATCGGCAACGACTTTAGCATATCCTTCCCCCATCTTGGAAGATGACGTGATCGGGTACGCACAAGCACCCTGCGTAATATGCGAGTCGACATAAATAACGGCTTCGGAGCCATCCCGAGTATTTGGGATTCCCGGATAGGGGAATTTCTTGTCTTGACTCATCGGATCCTTCTCTCATCGTTTTCGAGAGACTCTATGGAGACGTCCCACTCTTGTTGGTAACTTCAAGAAGTCAGAAGGGATGACGAACGAATTTCAGTTGGAGAGATCGAGCATGCGATCCAGGGCGATCTTTGCCCACTTTGCATCTTCTTCAGTCACCACGATGTGATTCACGACCTCATCATCTAGCAGGTTCTCCAGAGTCCACGCCACATGAGGAACATCGATACGATTCATCGTAGTACAAAGACACATATTCGGATCAACGGAGATGATAAGTTTATCTGGATGCTCCTTTGCAAGTCGGCGTACCAGATGTAATTCTGTACCGACGGCCCATTTGCTGCCAGCAGGAGCCGCCTCAATGGTGCGGATGATAAATGCGGTCGAACCATCGATATCTGCAAGCTCGACAACTTCCCGTCGGCATTCAGGATGCACGATCACCTGGATGTCCGGGATCTGTTTGCGAATACGATGGATCTGATTAACGGTGAACAGTTGATGAACAGGACAGTTCCCCTTCCAGAGGAAGATCCTGGCATTTTCAATTTCTTCGGGAGTATGTCCGCCGAGGTCCAGTTGTGGATCCCAGAGGATCATCTCTTCCACAGGGATTCCATGTTTGACACCCGTGTTGCGTCCCAGATGTTCATCCGGAAAAAAGAAAACTTTCTCTTTCTGCGTAAATGCCCACCCCATGATAGAAGGTGCGTTGGATGATGTACACACAACGCCACCATGTGCCCCGCAGAATGCCTTCAAATCGGCTGCGGAGTTGATATAGGTGATCGGAACAATACTTTCCCCACAGACCTCCGTCAGTTCTTCCCAACTATCTTCAACGCTATCCAGATCGGCCATATCAGCCATATGACAACCGGCATTCAAATCTGGCAAACAAACCTTCTGATGAGGTGCACTCAGAATATCTGCTGTCTCGGCCATAAAATGCACACCACAAAAAACAATATAGTCTGCATTGGGTTGGCCGGCAGCAAGTTGTGAAAGTCTGAGTGAATCTCCACGAAAATCGGCAAACTGGATCACCTCATCCCGTTGATAGTGATGCCCCAGTATGACAAGACGCTCTCCCAGCGTTTGCTTGACACCACGGATGCGTTCATAAAGCTCAATCTCTGACAGCTCGTAATACTTCTTAGGTATTGGTTGGAAAACCATAGCTTCTCACCAGTATCTATTGAGTTTCAGTGCATTCCTCCCTGAAAATTGATATAACTTTACTGTATCTGTTCTGGGTTTGTCAAGTCTACGGTTTTCAAGTAGCACAGACAGCTTGTCTGTGCACAGACGCGTCATCCTGCGCAGACAAGCTGTCCGCGCTACCTGTTTTTCCGGAGGGTGGTAAGCTATCCACACATTGGCAGGGAACCTCAAGAAGCCGGGGAATTTCTGTGGAGCACGTTTCAGCCTTGACAGGGACTCAGCGTCTCTTGTAGAATGATAATCACGATGGCTGACTCAATCATGCTGTTTTTTTGGGAGGCTCAGTGCGAAACTACAAGGTTTTACTCCTCGTGATGTTTTTCCTGATCGGTTCCACGATCTTGTTTGTAGGAAGGTGGCAAAGTATGCCCGCAACGATTGCTCAAGCGAAAGAGACACCGATTCTGTTGTTACAGGGGGAAAGGCTCTGGACATCTTTGGAGACACTCACGGATGTGCTCGATGCGAAGGTGGAAGATCGCGGTGGCCGTCGGGTTTTCTGTAGACAGGATCAGTGCTTGTTCCTGGATGCCGATGCAACCCGTTCAGTCAACGGTGTTGAACTGGTGGATCTCCTCTGGATCGCGGACGCGCTTGGACTGCGTTCGCAGCGGTTTGGTGGGATCCGGCAGAATGTTACCGAGACGAGTAGCGATCAGGGGAAACTGGCTCCCGATTTTGTCCTGCCCGATCTGGATGGCAAACCGTACGCGCTCTCCGATTTCCGGGGTAAAAAGACCGTCGTATATATTTGGGGCTCCTGGTGAGGCTGCCGGCATCAATTGCCCGGGTGGCAAGCGTTCTATTCGACCCATCAGGATCAACTCAACGTGGTTTCTATCGCCCTGGATGCCCAGGGGGCTAAAGTGGCTCGACCGTGGCATGAAGTGGCCAACGCGACGTTTACCACACTTGTGGATCAGGAGAATGTGCTTGGCAATCTGTATGGCCTCAAAGCAATTCCCTATGCTCTGCTCGTGAACGAGAACGGAGTTCTTGTCAAAGGACCTTTCAGTGTCAATATCGCCGACAAAGAGACTCAAGAGGAGTTGGAACGCTGGTTGACGGATGCTGATTATGAGGCGAAACTCATCGCAGAACATGGCAAACCATCGGCGGCGACCAGACAGACACCGGAACTCGAGGAAGCCAAACTCCGCTTTCAACTTGGATTGCTGTTGCTCCGCAAAGACAAACAGGATGAGGCGATGACAGAATGGCGAAAGGCGCTTGAGCTGGATCCCAATAACTGGATCATTCATAAGCAGATCTGGGCTGTAGAACATCCGGAACGCTTTTATGAAGGATCTGTGGACTACCAATGGCAAAAACAGCAACTGGAGGCTGAAAAGACGCAATGAGTCATGCCCTACCAAGCGTGCAGCAGATTGAACTGATCGATGCGGATGATTCACGCCTGATGGAAATTAGTCGGGAGGGAGTTCTCTCACTGAACCTTGCCGAGATGCAAGCAATTCAGGATTATTTCCGGCGTCTGGGACGCAATCCCACCGATGTGGAGCTAGAAACGCTTGCCCAAACCTGGTCGGAGCATTGTGTGCATAAGACCTTCCGGGGAGTGATCGAGTATTGCGAAGGCGAACATTCTGAACTCATCGACAATTTGCTCAAACACACGGTCATGCGCGTTACGAACGAATTGAGCAAACCCTGGTGCGTTTCCGTCTTCAAGGATAATGCGGGCATCATCGAGTTCGATGAGAACTACAATCTGACGTTCAAGGTCGAGACGCATAATCATCCTTCGGCATTGGAACCCTATGGAGGCGCGGGCACGGGGATCGGGGGGGTGATCCGGGATACGCTGGGCGCCGGGCTGGGAGCCAAACCGATCCTCAACACAGATGTGTTTTGTTTTGGGATGCCGGATATGCCGTACGATGAAGTCCCGCGTGGAAGCCTGCATCCGAAGCGCATCTTCAAGGGGGTCGTTGCAGGTGTCCGCGACTATGGCAATCGTATGGGTATTCCCACTGCCAACGGAGCGATCCTGTTTGACAAACGCTATACGGCTAATCCACTTGTCTACTGTGGAAATCTGGGTCTGATCCCAATAGATCGTTGCGAAAAGCACGTCTGTCCTGGCGATAAGATCGTCGTCGTTGGAGGGAAAACGGGCCGGGATGGTATTCATGGGGCTACGTTCTCCTCACTGGAACTCGACGAGACATCACAGGATTTGGGCAGCGCGGTACAGATCGGCAACCCCATTGTCGAAAAGAAGGTCACCGATGCCCTGATGCAAGCCCGGGATCGGCAGCTTTACCGGAATATCACGGATTGTGGGGCCGGCGGACTCTCTTCGGCTGTGGGCGAAATGGGCGAACCTGTGGGTGCGCGTGTCCACTTGAAGACTGTCCCGCTCAAATACGAAGGTCTCGCGCCCTGGGAGATATGGCTCTCAGAAGCCCAGGAACGTATGGTACTCGCAGTTCCGTCAGAAAACCTGGATGAACTTCTCCACATCTTCGCGGACGAGGATGTGGAGGCCACGATTATCGGCGAGTTCACGGACACTCACAAACTCCAGGTCTATGATGAGGATCAACTTCTTGCGGAACTCGATATGGAGTTTTTGCATGAGGGGGTACCGCGCATTACCAGAAAAGCGGTGTGGTCGCCGCCGGAGCACGTCGAACCGGACATTCCATATCCCGAAGATCTTGGTCCTGCGTTGTTGGACATCTTACGTGCGCCGAACGTGGCCAGCAAAGAATGGGTCATCCGTCAGTACGATCACGAAGTCCAGGGCGCGAGTGTGCTCAAGCCGTTGCAGGGGATTGAGAATGATGGACCGGGAGATGCGTGCATCGTGACACCTGTGCTCGGTTCCCACCGTGGTGTCATCATCTCCAACGGCTTGAACCCCAAGTACAGCGACATCGATCCCTACTGGATGGCCGCCTCCGCTATCGATGAGGCATTGCGTAATGTGATCGCTGTGGGTGGAAATCTGGAAAGAACCGCTCTGCTGGATAACTTCAGTTGGGGGAACCCTGACAAACCGGACCGACTCGGTGGTTTCGTTCGTGCCGCCAAAGCATGCTATGACATCGCCAGAATATATGGAACGCCTTTTATCTCTGGCAAAGATAGCCTGAACAACGAATATCGGGATAGTGTCACAGGCGAACAGATGGCGATCCCGGGAACGCTGCTCATTTCCGCCATCTGCGTGATGGAAGATGTCGCTCATGCCGTTTCGATGGATGCCAAGCATACGGGCAACTGGATCTACGTGCTGGGAAATACCCACGATGAACTGGGAGGCTCGCACTATTACGCGCTTCATGGATTCATCGGAAACCGTGTCCCTCAGGTGCGCGCCGAAGAAGGCAAACGAACCATGCAATCGCTCAGCACCGCCATATCCGAAGGGCTTGTGAGGGCCTGTCACGATTGTTCAGAGGGAGGCATTGGCGTGGCGGCTGCGGAGATGGCGTTCGCAGGTGGGCTTGGAATCGAGATCTCTCTGGTGGATGTTCCATGTGCGGATGACATGGAACGCAATGACAGGCTCCTTTTTTCCGAGTCCAATAGCCGGTTCCTGGTTGAAGTGACTCCCGAGGATCGTGCGCGATTTGAATCCCTCATGAGGGATGTTCCCTGTGGCTGCATTGGTCGGGTAACAGAGCAGCCTCAATTGGTTGTCCGTGGGATGGATGCAGAGGTCGTCTTGAGCCTTCCGATAGCCCGATGCAAGGCTGCCTGGCAGGAAACGTTCGATTGGTAAGGATAAAGTACATGAAACCAAAGGTTCTGATACTGCGCACAGCGGGCACCAATTGTGACTATGAGACGGCCTATGCCTTTGAGCTTGCCGGCGCCGTGCCTGAACGTGTGCATGTCAACACATTTATCTCCAGGCGTCGGAGACTTGATGAATTCCAAATCCTGGTATTGCCCGGTGGATTTTCCTATGGCGATGATATCGCAGCAGGCTCACTGCTGGCAAATGAAATCAGGCACAAACTGAGAGATGCGATGCTTGCTTTCGTCGATGCCGGCAAGTTGGTGATCGGTATCTGCAACGGTTTTCAAGTGTTGGTAAAAACAGGGCTGCTCCCCGGGAGAAACACATCTCAGCAACAGGCGACTCTCTATCTCAACGATTCTGCCAGATTTGAATGCCGGTGGGTGTATCTGAAATTGGAAACGAGTCCTTGTGTGTTCACCAGAGACACAGCAGATATCATCTACCTACCTGTCGCGCATGCAGAGGGCAAATTCACGGCGTCCTCCCCTGTTCTCGACGCAGTGGAAACACAGCAACAGGTCGTGTTTCGCTATGTGAACGCAGACGGCTCTCCTGCAGAATATCCTGCCAATCCCAATGGATCTGACCACGCCATCGCGGGAATCTGTGATCCAACGGGACGCATCTTCGGCATGATGCCCCACCCAGAACGCTATCTATCGCGCCTCAACCATCCTCGATGGACACGGCAACCGTTGCCGGATGAGGGAGATGGGTTGTCGATCTTTCGGAATGCGGTGAATTACATCAGAGAGACTTGATGATCCGGTTATAGACGCGCCATTGACAACAGGAACCAACTGGCGAGCAACGCGAAAAGCAGGTAGAGTACGTAGGCAACCATCCGCCGGGTTCTCAGAAACCACGCTGCATCCTCAGGTATCAGTCGCCGACGACGAAAGACGATCCGCATGAACCGCTTTGGACTCATTTGTGTTACCTCATGAATGCTTGGCTGATTTATCGCCAGATTGTATCAGATGATAACTATCTTTTCAAGGGGAAAAACGGGAAAACGAGACGGTGAGAAAGTGAGACAGTGAAAGGATGTCCCTGTTGCCTCGTTATACACTCCATGCTTTGTCCGTACTACTCATTGCCTGGATATATGCTCAGGGATCCCGGATGATTTTCGCCTCGGAGGCAAAGGTGGTCTTTGTGGACGCGACAGTGGAGTCGGGGATAAACTTCCACCACAACAGCGGTATTACAGAGCGACGGTATGTCGTGGAAACTCTCGGCTCAGGTGCTGCGTTCTTCGATTACGATAACGACGGTGATCTCGATCTTTACATTGTGAATAGCGGAGAAGTGCCCGGTACAGGTCCTGATGCCCCATCCCGCAACACACTCTATTGTAACGACGGCAGCGGTAAATTCACGGACGTTACCGACATGGCCGGTGTAGGAGATACAGGATACGGGATCGGTGTGTCGGCAGCGGACTATGATAATGACGGAGACCCCGATCTGTATATTACTAACTACGGCCGCAACATCCTGTACGAAAACAATGGAGATGGCACTTTCACAGATGTTACCGGGAGGGCAGGTGTCGGAGATATCGGATGTGGTACAGGCTCCGCGTTCGTAGACTTCGATAGGGATGGTGATCTGGATCTCTACGTTGCTAACTACGTCAATCCCGACATGGAGGCAGTCGAATCCTGTGCACAGGATGGGATTCCAGCGTACTGTAATCCGATCTATTACGATGGGGCGAAGGACATCCTCTACCGTAATAACGGTGATGGTACGTTTACCGACATCATGGATGAGGCAATTCTGGGGAGCATACGCTTTGATAGAGAAGGTCGAGGACTCGGAGTCACTATTGCAGACTACAACAATGATGGTCTGTCGGATATCTATGTTGCCAATGACAAGGCGCGTAATTTTCTGTATCAGAACAATGGCAATGGCACATTGACCGAGGTAGGTATGTTGGTTGGTGTCAGCTACGATGAAGCTGGTAATACGATGGCCGGGATGGGAGTCGACTCGGGTGATTATGACAACGATGGATGGATGGATATCTTTGTCACCAACTTCGCCTACGAATTCAACACGCTCTACCGGAATGAAGGTGACTTCTTTACGGATGTAACGGAGGCTACTGGACTTGCCAGACCGGGTTATTTTTATGTTGGCTTTGGCACAAGTTTCTTCGACTACGATAACGATGGGGATCTTGACCTGTTTGTTGCCAATGGACACATCATGGATACTGTGAAATACTTCTCAGATGCTCTCACCTATCCACAACCTGACCAGCTTTTCAGCAACAACGGTGATGGCACTTTCATCGATGTGTCAGCGGACAGCGGCGCATATTTCCGCAGTCAACATGTGGGACGCGGCGTAACCTTTGGTGATTACGATAACGATGGGGATACGGATATTTTCATCGTGAATTCCAACCATCCTGCAATTCTGTTACGCAACGATGGGGGGAATCGTCAACACTGGCTCCGTATCAAGACTGTCGGCAGGCAGAGCAACCGGGATGGCATCGGCACACGCATTCGCATCTGGCACGATAACCACAAACAGATGCGGGATGTGCGTGGCGGCTCAAGTTATTGCAGTACCAATGATCGACGGGTTCTGTTCGGATTGGGTAACAGTGAGGTGGTGGATCTTGTCGAGTTGCGTTGGCCCAGTGGAATCGTGCAGCAATTGAACAATGTACCTGCAAACCAGCAGATCACTGTAATTGAAGGCGAAACGACGGACCAGGACATCCACCGTATTGTGAATAGAGGTACGGACTAATGCAAAAGGCAACAAGGCTTTCGGTTATTTATCTTTGTTTCATGTTGTCCGGGTTTTCGGTGCTGGGCAACGCAGAGGTGGATCCACGTCATTTGAAATACGTTACTCATCAGGAACGGGCATTTCTGTTATCATTCCAGGGCGATGATGCAGGGGCGGCTGAGGAGTTCGAGAAAGCCAACGCGGTCGAACCAAATCACCCGGAACTCTATTGCTATCTGGGGATGGCCTATGCTGAGGAGGAACGGTGGAACAAAGCGATAGAGGCTTATCGTCGCTCTGTAGAGTTGATGCCGGATAACATCGAGGCGTGGTATGCAATGGGGTTTGCCTATTTCGCTCTCGGCGATTGGCAGGAGACAGTCAAGTCGCTTCAGAAAGCGGTTGACCTTTCTCCGGAACATGCACGTGCGTACTATGTGCTTGGCAAAGCCCAGAACAAACTCCTTCAATTTGCAGAAGCAGCAGCGAGTTTGACCAGGGCGGTTGAGTTGAACCCGGATGCAGCAGGTACATATCACGAACTGGGTATGGCGTATCTGAATCAAAAGGAGTATCAGAAAGCGATCCCCTATTTTGAGAAGGCGGTCCAACTTTCTCCCAGTTATATGCAGCCTCACTATGGGTTGGGACAAGCCTATATGCGGCTTGGTGAGCGGGAGAAAGCTCGCACAGAGATGCTTCTGTTCCAACGGTTGCAGCATGAGTTTCAGGAATACGAGCGATTTTCACGGCTCACCCACACGGAGCCGACGAATATCGAAGGATGGGCCGGGCTTGCCAAGATATCCATACGCCAGAAGGACTACACGGAAGCCATTCTGCCTCTCCAGAAATGTATTGAATTAGATCCCGAAAATGCCACATACCATCATCTACTGGGACAGGCTTTCATCAATCTTGGATATCCTGTTCCTGGTCGACGTGCAGTACTCGATGCCATCCGACTGAAGCCGAATGAAGCAAACTTCTATAATACTCTCGGCAGCAGCTTTGCCGCACAGGGAGATACAGCCAATGCTATCAGATCTTTCCTGAAAGCTGTGTCGCTGGCCCCAAAGGTACCTTACTTTCACCTCAATCTGGCAAAACTGTACGAACAGATGGGCAATGATAAGGCTGCCGAACAACACTATGCATTGTATGAACGTTTGAAGAAGGGTGCGTCTCAATGAGTCAACGTGCTCAATATATGTTTCACCGGAGCATAAATCCTGCTCCCTTGTCCGCCTGTTTTCCCGCTTCCTTTCTGTCGCTCGGCCCGGAGATCATTGCCGCCGGAATAAACGCAATTCGTGGCCGCTGGCTTTATCTCCCGCTCTGTCTGGGGATGATAGTCACCATAACATCTTATGCCTCCGCCGGTGAGGAAGAAATGATCCGTATCCCCGCCGGTGAGTTCTCCATGGGGAGCAATAAGCATGGACCCGACACGAAACCGGTCCACAGAGTGTATCTGGATGCCTATTACATCGGCAAATACGAGGTGACGAATGAAGAGTATTTCCGCTTCTGGGAAGCAACACAGTCTCATACGCCGGAGAGCTTCTCCGATGAATACGGTATTGGTGTGTGGCCGGAGCGTGCATTGACGCATCCGCGCCATCCCGTTGTTGGCGTTTCCTGGCATGATGCCGTTGCTTATGCAGAATGGGTGGGGATGCGCCTGCCCACGGAAGCCGAGTGGGAGAAAGCTGCCCGTGGACCAACGGATCGCCTCTGGCCCTGGGGTGGTCATCTCGGACCGTATGCGAACACGTGGGAAGGAAACGATGGCTACGACAACGGACTTGCTCCGGTGGGAAGTTTCCCCAAGGGCAAGGGCTACTATGGTGCTATGGACATGGCCGGGAACGTTTGGGAGTGGGTGAGCGATTACTACAGTGATGTCTACTATTTCCAGAGCCCCAGGAACAATCCCAAAGGGGCGAAGATAGGGAGTTGGCGTGTCCTGCGTGGAGGGTCCTGGATAGATGACATCAAACGATGTACCACGGCCTTCCGATTTTACTTCTATCCAAATTTGCAGACTTCTTTCATCGGTTTTCGTCTGGCAAAGGACGCTCCGTAGGGCACAGGTTCAGTACTTCTCCGTTTACGCTCGTAGTCAGGCACGTAACGCAGTGGAGTGCCGTTCAGACGCCACTTCGCTCCGCTTCGTGGCTCACTACAAACCGGAAAATGCGATCTACTGAGGTTCAGAATGGCACAACGATGGTTATATATCCTTTTTCTGATACCAGCGACTGTATTCGCCACTGAGTTGCCAGTGTTCGTCGATGTGACAGAAGAAGCGGGAATTCAGTTCAAGCACACGAATGGCAAAACAGAGGAACGATATCTGATTGAGACGATGGGTTCCGGTGCGGTATTCTTCGATTATGATAACGATGAGGATCTGGATCTCTATGTTGTCAATAGTGGGTATGTCCCCGGTATTTCCGACAAAGTATCTCCCGGAAACGTCTTTTATCAAAACGAAGGGAACGGCCATTTTATCGATGTCACCGAGATCACCGGGACAGGCGATACAGGCTATGGCATGGCTGCAGCGGCCGCCGACTATGATAACGATGGAGATCAGGATCTCTACGTGGCAAACTTCGGACAGGATGTTCTCTATCGTAACGACGGTGATGGTACGTTTACCGACGTGACCGCATCCGCCGGTATTGACAATGAGCCGTGGGCTGTTTCTGTCGCCTTCTTCGATTTTGACCTGGATGGTGACCTGGATATTTTTGTCGTCAACTATCTCGTCTACGATGTTTCGATGCCTCCCTCGACCTACCGGGGTATCGTGGGCTATGGTCATCCCCGCTTGTATCAAGGAACCCCTGACGTTCTCTATCGCAACAACGGTGACGGCACGTTTACCGATATTGCTCAACAGGCGGGCGTGGTGGATCCGTCCGAAGGACGAGGGATGGGCGTCGTCATCTGCGACTATGATAACGATGGCTGGCCTGATATCTATGTGGCAAATGATACGAGCCGGAATTTCCTCTATCATAACAATGGAAATGGTACCTTCACCGATGAGAGCCTGTTCACCGGCACAGGGTATGACGGAGACGGCATTGCGGAAGGTTCGATGGGGATCGACTGCGGGGATTACAACAAGGATGGATGGCTTGATATCCTGATCGCAAATTCCGAGACATCGACACTCTATCGAAACAATCAGGACGGTTCGTTTACGGATGACACAGCCGTGGCAGGTTTGAGCTTAACCACCTACCTCGTGACCGGCTACAGTCCACTTTTTCTCGATTATGACAACGATGCGGATCTGGACATCTTCTTTGCGAATGGGCATCCCCAGGACATCATCCATGAACTGACGGATAAGACGACCTACGCCCAAAAAGATCAACTCTTTCGCAATGATGGAAATGGCACATACACCGAGATTTCGCAGGATGCCGGAGAGTATTTCTCACAGGCATACGTGGGGCGAGCGACCGCAGGTGGCGATTATGATAACGACGGAGATACGGATATCTTCATTGTCAATTCCAACCAGCGGGCCATTCTTCTGCGTAATGAGATTGGCAATCGACATCACTGGCTTCGTATCAAACTTATCGGAACCATCAGCAATCGCGATGGCATCGGGACAAGGGTTCGCGTCACAGCCAATGGCGACACTCAGACCGCTGAGGTGAAAAGTGGTTCTGGCTATGCATCCGGGAGCGATCAGCGACTCTTATTTGGCCTGGGTGAGCATGCCAAAGTGGATCGGGTTGATATCCGCTGGCCAAGTGGTACCATGCAATCGTTCGAGGATGTGCTCTGCAATCAGACAGTATGGATTACAGAAAAATCTCCGTAAAAATCGCAAGCGAAACAAGGGAAAAAAGAGATTGAATTCTATTCCTGAACGTGTTATACTGGTATAACTTCTGATTATAACCCTCAGCGTTTTCCGGACAGTTGGACATTAGCATTAAAAACTGAGAAGTAGGGAAGGAGATTGTGAATGAAAAGGAGTCTCGTTTTAACGAGCATCATGCTATTCACGCTGGGTAGCATTGCTTTGGCTATCGATTACCAACCCGCGGGTGACGAATGGATCACCAAGTGGTACAGTCTTGACCTGGTTACGACGACGGGTGGCTTCAACGCCTCTGCCGCACACGACTGGTTGGCAGAAGGCACGGGCGACAAGATCACTCAAGAGGATGTCTCCACCATCAAAGGCTTGCAGAAGCTGCTCCAGGTGGATACCGTCAACCTCCCCGATCATGGTGCATTTTCGAACCCGAAGGGCGAGTTGAAATGGTCTGTCGTGACGATCGACCCTAACGATGGCAACAATATGTCCTCCAGCCATGGCCAAGCGGACCTGAGCGATATCGAATGGTACGGTATCATCGTGATTGAGTCACCGAATGATCGTACGACGACGATGCACCCTGCTCATGATGATTATGCGCATATCTGGCTCAATGGGGAAAAGGTGTATGACAATCCCAATTGGACCGGTGGTGTGACCATTGTTACGACGCCGACTGAAGTCAATCTGAACAAGGGAGAAAATGTCCTGCTGTTTCGTTGTGGCGAATCCGGCGGATCGGACTACATCAATCTCCACTTTGAGAACAGCGATGGGGATCTCAAGATCTTACCAACGATGGACGACAAGTTCTGGCGGTATATAAAGTCGTTGTCAGTGGAACCCACGGGGAAGCTGGCAATTACTTGGGCTGACATCAAACGATGACAGTCCCTGGTTCGTGTGTCCGAGCCCAGGTTCGGATTCCCTGCGGGTGAAACGCGATCACCCGTGAAACCCTCAAGTAAGTTGTTGCTCTGATCAAGAGTAACAGCGTTCTATTTGGAGGAACATCAGATGAAATGTAAGTTTATCACACTTCTGGTTTGCACATTGGCATTGACTGTTGGTGTGGCTTACCTTTCCGTTGCCCAGGATTATCAGCCTGCTGGCGAGGAATGGATCACCAAGTGGTGGGCTCTGGATGGACCGATCACGAACACCGGTGGTTTCGAGGCATCAGCGGCTCATGACTGGCTCAGTGAAGGTACCAATGGCAAGCTCACTCAAGAGTTAGTATCCACCATGAATGGTCTCAAACTCACCGCTGATACAATCGTGAGTCTGCCTGACAATGGTGGGGATTTTGGCTGGACGGTGATCACCATCGATCCAAATGATGGCAACAACATGTCCACCCCGTATGGGCTCGTGGACGAAAGCGACATCGAAACCTACGCCATCATCGTCGTTGATTCGCCAGACGCACGCACGACTACGATCTATCCTGCTCATGATGACTATGCGCATATCTGGCTCAATGGGGAAAAGGTGTATGACAATCCCAATTGGACTGGTGGCGCAACAACGGTCACCACGCCGACCGAAGTGAACCTCAAAAAAGGTGCCAACGTTCTTCTGTATCGTTGCGGTGAGTCCGGTGGTTCCGACTACTTCAACTTGCACTTCGATGCAGGCGATACCGATCTGAAGATCATCCCCACTATGGACGATCGCTTCCTCGATGTACTTGGCACGGCCGTCGAACCTTCTGGCAAACTTAGTGTTACCTGGGCTGATCTCAAACGCTAGATCACCTCACGAACCAAAAACCCGTTTTCGTCAAGAAAACGGGTTTTTTCTTTGCCTGAAATACGTTCCATAAACCATGTCACCATGCCTCCTGGGCGGTCGTATATCCTTGAGGTATGGGAACCCAGAGACCCTGCGTCTTGGCTGCGACATCCTGCTGGAAATCGTCTACCGTGCCGATCACACTGACGGTGACATTTTGCTGAAGCGCCATTCGGATCACCGCTCCCGGGGTGTTCTTACCTGTACTCGGTTCGTCTGTGACCAAGATGACGTAGCGTTTGGCATCCGATCGCCACTGCATACGTTGCAGACTTTCGGCGAACGCCTCGAGCACTCGTTCACTCCCTTCACTACGGAGAGCAAGGATCTTTCGGATTGCATCGAGCTGTTGAGGCGGTCGGTATATGTTGAAATAGTTGAAGCTACCAGCACCGGATCGAAATGTTGCAACCCCAACACGATAATCTAACAGCGCGTGGTCCCAGGACTGAAACATCTCTTCGATCTGTTCCATCAGAAGCGGCAGTTTATCCTCCATACTGCGGCTGATATCTACCACCAGCAGAATATCCTGCTTATTGGTAGGGATCTGTTGCAGTGTATGTTGTCGGACACGTTCGATCCCCTTCCATGTTGCCGAACGCAAATAACGGGCAGCGTTCCGACGAGAGGAAGCTGCGGCCGACGGTCGTCGGCTGATGGATTGCTGCTGCCTCTGCCGTTGTGGGATCTGATGCCACATCCCACCGGTTTGATCCGCAAGCTGATGATGTTCCGGCAGGTCCAACCCCATCACATACGTTGTGATGTTAAACTCCTTGCACGCTGAGACGGCATCGTTGATCGTCCATCCCGTAGAGCTGGTGAACGGCTCATCTGTCGCCAGAATAAAGTAGCGACGCGATGCCGGTCGGAACACCGACCTGGCCGTCCCTTCCTGGATGGCATCAAGTGCATGCTCATCCCCCGCGGCTCGTAGAGCTGTCAACTCGGTGCGGATCGTTTGCCACCTCCGGGTGGGATGAAACAAGCGGATGTCACTCTGTTTTTTGCTAACGCGAAACTGAACAAGCCCCAGGGCATAGTCCAGTTTGGAACGTTTATAGACCTCGATCATCTCCATGAAATGCTCCTGGACAGCCTCGATGTTGTCCTGCATGCTCCCACTGTAATCGACCACGAACACCACATCGATGGGTTCACCACCGCTATCCTCAACAATACTTTCAGCAAATGTGCGGAGTACCTGATCCATCCGAATCAAAGGAAGGTTCGGATCATCTATGTACTGTGCGAGTGGATGGATGAGATCCGGATCCCCATCCCCATCTGAGTCGGATAGATCCAGGAATGCACCGCTTGAACGAGAGAGCATGGGACGATCTGGGCCACCGTTATCAGCATGTCTCGCGCCCTGCATCCCGGACGGGGTCTCCGTCAGCTCCGAGGGTGACGACGGCAAGTCAGTTGCTGTATCCCATTGGGGTTGTTCGTGATCGAATCCGGGCAGGACGGAAGGATCTGTCGTTCGGATCACCTGGGATTCCCTCGTCACATTCAGTTTTTTGGGATCCCAGGATGGGGAAACTTCCTCCGCAGGGACAGAGACTTCTCTGTAAATCCGTCCGCGAGAAGAAACGACAGGCTCTTCCATCTTCAGACGCAACAACACCGCTTGTGGTTTGCGCGGCGCGTAAAATTCAACGGAGATGACAGGCTCTGGTGGGTTCCCCTGATAGCGTGCGTCACGCCACACAAACGCTATCAGGAGCAACAGCAGGAGGTGCAAACCCAGTGAGACAAGGTATGCGCGGGAAATGACGGGTCTTCGGGTGAAAACTTGAGCAGATCGCAAGATATATCATTACAATCAATAGAGGATATAGCCACGTGCCGGTTGCTCCTGGATCAGGTCAACCTGTACGACACGTACCTCGGGTTCGGCTGCCGGCTTGGGTTTCATCACCGATTGGGTGAGTGTGATTCCCAGCCCAATGAGTAGGCAGATGGCGAAAGCGGATGCCAGTGCCTTCTGCCTGAGAAGATACCGGAATCGTGTCACCGTTGAGGTCGAATGCTTCCAGATCGGAACGCCCTTACGGTTTTCAGCTTCTGCTCGTTGCAATATCCTGTGAGCGAGATCGGACTCAACCGCTCGCACCGGTAGCCAATGCAGGATCTCATCCGTCTGCTGTAAGAGCGCCATTTCATGAGAACACCGTGGACATTGATACAGGTGCCAGCGTATGAGCTGCATCTTCCATCTGGGCAATTCACGGTCGAGATATGCTGAGAGGTCCGGCCGTACATTTTCACAATGAAGCATTGGTACTCCCTCGAATCCCTGACTGAACAAGCCAGCCACGTAATCCCTGTCGTGCCCGGTGAATGAGTGATTTCACCGCGCTGACAGAACAATTGAGCACATCAGCGATTTCATCATAGCGTAGCCCTTGATAGGTGACCATGATCAGCGCAAGTCGCTGATTTTCCGGAAGTCGTGTCAGGGCTTGCTCGATCAGCCTTTGTTGTTCCTTTTTCTCGTAGAGATGATCCGGTAAGTTTGTGGATACGGTCAAACTGCGCGGCCACGCATCGGTGTTTTCTGCCATCATGGCGTCCAGCGAGGTCTGTTGGTGTCGTTGACAGCGGCGCAATTCGTTTTTGCAAAGATTCGCGGCGATCAGATAGAGCCAGTTCTTAAATTTAGCACTTGGCTTATAGTGATCCGCGTTTCGGAAGACGCGCAGAAACGTCTCCTGTGTCACATCCTCGGCGCGATGATAATCATGGATCATGCGGTACGCGAAATTAAGAATGGCATCTTTATAACGGGCAACGAGAAGTTCAAATGCACTTGTATCGCCATGACGACACCGCAGCATCAATTCCTCATCGGAGACACGCATAAAGTATCTTTCCTTCCCCATGCTTGTGTGAATTATACCATTTCTGAAGGAATGATGCAAATCTTCTGATTCTAACGCAGAAATTCCCCGGGGAAGCAACCCCTTTTGGATTGCGGCAGCAAGCTGCAGCTTTCAAGTAGCACAGACAGCTTGTCTGTGCACAGGCGCGTCATCCTGCGCAGACAAGCTGTCCGCGCTACCCGTTTTCCGGAGGTCGGTAAGCTGCCCACACATTGGCAGGGAACTGCAAGAAGCCGGGGAATCTCTGCCAACATCAAAATCAAGTTGACGCACCACGGGGAGATGTTTATAATGAATATGTTCTTATTGACTCACCATCGATGTTTCCCATATGCGGGGCATCGATCATCCAATATCCTGATTCGAGGTCGTACAATGACACCGAAAGAAAAAGCCATCAACGCACTGACACTTGGTAAACCAGAAGGTTTGGTTCCCACTTTTGAACTGGAATTCCAGCTGACCGAGGAATTGCTTGGTAAGAGTTATCATGGTAATTGGCGAGATGCTTCACCGAAAGAGCGAGATCGCATGTTGCATGAGAATGCGGAGCTATTCGTGGAAGTCGCAGAACGCCTGGACTACTCCATCATTATGGACACCCGATCTCCGGGGGATGAAGCGCATCTTGAGACGGTGCGCATGATTCGTGAACTGGTCGGTGACAAATATCTTCTGATCGTACACGGAGATGCCACATTTTCGATCCCGAATGGTAACAATATGATGGAAGCTGCCTATGCGTTCTTTGAACGCGCTGACGAGATGAAGCGTCGCGCGGATCAGATGGTGGATAACGCGCTCGAACGGGGAAAGCGTCTGGTCGATGGAGGGATGGACGGCTTTGCGCTCTGTGCCGATTACAGTTTCAATGATGGCCCTTTCCTGAGCCCCCCCATGTTTGCAGAGTTTGTCACCCCTTACCTGACTCGACTGATCGCCGGATACCGTGAAATGGGAGCCTATGTCATCAAGCACACGGATGGCAACATCATGCCAATTTTTGACCAACTTGTCGCCGCCGCTCCACATGCGATCCATTCCATTGACACCCAGGCAGAAGAGATGGATCTCAAAGTGATCAAGGAGATGTACGGGGATCAAGTATGTCTGATCGGTGGTGTGCAATGCGGTCTGCTTCAAACCGGTACAGAGGAGGAGATCATCGAGAATTGCAAGTACGCTCTCAAGTACGGCATGCCTGGCGGTGGATACATCTATAGCACCTCCAATGTGGCATTCAAAGGTCTCCCACTCGAACGTTATATGCTTATTTTGGAGATACGGCAACAGTACGGGTGGTACAACTGAATCCACTTTACAATTTTCTGCCTGCACGTTATACTTATACTCCGACTAAGCAAGTTTCACGTGAAAACGTTCAATGTTGAACGTTAGAAAAGCACTGTGGCTGCTGAGTTTCTGGTATTTGAAACTTAACAGCCATGTCTGAAAGTTGCTTATCAAGGAGAAGGTATGTTCCATTATCACACCGCCGGGGAATCGCACGGCAAACAGTTGACAGCGATTGTGACAGGTATGCCTACGGGGGTATCGTTGCTCGCTGAACATATCAACCGTGATCTCAAGCGGCGTCAGGGAGGCTACGGACGCGGCGGGCGGATGAAAATCGAAAGCGATGAAGTGGAGATTACCGCGGGGGTGCGTGCGGGTAAAACGCTCGGTAGTCCAATCTCCCTCACTGTCCGGAATCGTGATTGGGAAAACTGGCAGACGATCATGTCACCCGACCCGGGAGCCATCACGGACAAAGGGGTTGTCACCCGTCCGCGTCCCGGCCATGCGGACCTCGCGGGTGGTATCAAATATCGCCATCGAGATCTGCGCAATGTCCTTGAACGTGCCAGCGCACGTGAAACCGCTGCCCGCGTTGCCGTCGGGGGAGTGGCAAAACAGTTGCTCTCCGCTTTTGGCATTTCTATCTATAGCTGTGTGATCCAGCTCGGATCTGTCCGTGCTTGCGAGGAGACGATCTCTGCTTCCCTCGAAAACTCGTTCGACGATCAACCTTTGCGTTGCCCGGATCCGGAAGCTCAGCAGCGCATGATGGAAGCTGTGGACGAAGCCAGGGCTAAAGGAGATACCCTGGGTGGGTTAATTCAGATCGTTGCGACGGGGCTTCCCGTTGGATTGGGCACTTATGTACAATGGCATGAGCGTCTGGATGCCCGCCTGGCTGCTGCGATGATGAGTGTTCCAGCCATCAAAGGGGTAGAGATTGGCCCGGCCTTCGAGAACGCGACCCTATTGGGTTCTCGGGTCCATGATGAGATCTTCTATGATACTGGCAAGTCGCAGTTCTACCGACAGCAGAATCGAGCAGGTGGACTTGAAGGGGGCATCACGAATGGAGAACTACTGGTCATTCGTGCGGCGATGAAACCCTTGTCCACCTTGCGCCAGGCGTTGCGTTCCGTCGACATCCACACGAAGGAACCTTTCGAGGCATCGCGTCAGCGTACGGATACCTGCGCAGTACCCGCTGCCGGGGTCGTCGGTGAGACGATGGTCGCCATCGTTCTGGCTCAAGCCATGCGTGAGAAATTCGGTGGTGATAGTCTTGAGGAAATGCGTGAACACTACCATGCCTATATGGACTACGTTCAAGGGATGTGAACATGGCTAACATTGTGCTCGTTGGCTTCATGGGCGTTGGAAAGACAAGTGTTGCCGCCGAGCTATCCCGGCAACTCGGCTGGACTGTCGTTGACACCGACGATATCATCGAAGCAGATGCAGGTCTCACCATCCCTGAGATCTTTGAGAAATTTGGAGAACCTCATTTTCGAGACCTGGAAAGTCAGGCCGTTGCCGCAGTTGCTCAGAAAAGCCAGCAGATCATCTCAACCGGCGGGGGGGCTGTTCTGCGTAGATCCAATGTGGATCTGCTCAAGGAAAACGGCACCGTGTTCTGCCTGACGGCAACGCCCGAAGAGATCTGGCAACGGGTAGGCCATGAGACACATCGTCCCCTCTTGCAGACCCCGGATCCGCAGGGGCGCATCCGCCAGCTTCTGGCCGAGCGTGCCCCCTATTATGCGCAGGCCGACCACACCATTGACACCGTAGGAAAATCTCCTCAAGACATTGCAGAGGGGATATTACAGATTCTTGACGCAAGGACACCAGGAAAAGTTGGTGCTGAATACTGAGCAGAAACCAGGTGCTCAGTACCTATGACTGCTTTGCGTTCAGGATGTGGAGAAGTATGAAATCGGGGAAAATCGTTCACATCCGATTAGGCGAGTTCAGCTACACGATCCACATCGATGGGGGCAATCTGTCGCAACTCGGAGCACTCATGCGGGAGCAAGGTTACGCTCAGCGTACCGCCATCGTGACCCATCCATCCCTCAGGGAACGGTTTGGCAATGTGGTTGCAGAGTCTCTGGAGGATGCGGGATTTGAGTCGATATTTGTCGAGCTTCCGGAAGGAGAATCGACGAAAAGTCTCGAATGGGCTGCTCGCGTTTATGACCCGCTTTTTCAACATCGATTGGACCGCAAGTCCGCGTTGATCGCACTCGGCGGGGGGGTGATCGGTGACCTCACAGGATTTGTGGCCGCAACCTACATGCGCGGCATTTCGTTCGTTCAGATACCCACGACCACGCTTGCTCAGGTAGATGCCAGCGTTGGTGGTAAGACAGCGGTGAACCATCCACGTGGTAAGAATCTGATTGGAGTTTTTCATCAACCGGGATTCGTTCTGATCGATGTGGCAACGTTAGACACGTTGCCGATACGAGATTTCAAGGCGGGATTGGTCGAGATCATCAAACATGGGGTTATCATGGATGAACCCCTATTTACTCAGATCGAGTCCAGCGTCGACAGGATCCTACAGAGAGATCCAGAGATATTGGTTGAGTTGATCGCACAGTCCTGTCGGGATAAAGCCTACATCGTCGAACAAGACGAAAGGGAAGCGGGTGTGAGAGCTTTGCTCAACTACGGTCACACCTTTGGCCACGCACTGGAGAATCTTACCGATTATGACACCTATCGGCATGGAGAAGCCGTTGCAGTCGGTATGGTCTGTGCATCTCAACTGGCCGTGCAGCGAGGGCTTATGACGGTTGACGACAAAAGAAGACAACAGATCTTGCTGGAGCAATTTGGACTGCCCACACACTTTCCGGATTTGGACGATGATGAGATACTCCAGGCGATGTATCTGGACAAAAAGACGCAGCACGGGCAGTTGCGGTTTATCGTCGCTGAACGTATTGGCAAAGCGACGATCCTCGAAAATGTCGCACCCAATGAAGCGGTTGCAGCGATCCGTGATGCCTGAGGAGTGAATTCGTGCCCCAACGCATTCTTGTCATTCATGGCCCCAATCTGAACCTCCTCGGCAAACGGGAACCGGAGATTTACGGACATCAAACGCTCGATGATATCAACCGTTCCCTGCAGGCAATCGCTGAGGAACATGGTATCACACTCGATGTTTTCCAATCGAACCATGAAGGAGACATCGTGGATTTCATCGGTGGCAACATGGGTAGCGCAGATGGCATCGTCATCAATCCTGCAGCCTACACCCATACGAGTGTGGCAATCCGGGATGCGTTGACAATGACCGGACTGCCTGTCATCGAGGTGCATCTCTCCAACGTTTATCAGCGGGAGGTATTTCGTCATCATTCTTATATTTCACCTATCGCCACAGGGATCATCGCGGGATTGGGTGTCCATAGCTATACACTTGCATTGGAGGGACTGTTGCGGATCATCCGTGATGTGTGAAACATGACCCGCAGAGTCACTCATTCGTAGATTTGCTCATTCACCGGAGGTAGCATACGTGGCATCAACAAGTGATTTTAGAAATGGCCTTGTCATCAAACTTGGCAATGATATCTATACCATTGTTGAATTTCTGCACGTCAAGCCTGGGAAGGGAGGGGCATTTGTCCGCACGAAACTGAAAAACGTCATGGATGGGAGTGTCCTTGATCGAACCTTCCGCGCCGGCGAGCGTGTCGATGACATACGGCTCGATGACCGTGAGATGCAGTATCTCTACAAGGATGGAGATCTGCACTATTTCATGGATAACGAAACCTATGAACAGATAGCCCTCACATCCGAACAGATTGGTGACGGTCTCAAATTTCTGAAAGAGAACACCGATGTGATCATCAAGTTTCATGGCAATAAACCGCTGCTGGTGGTGCTCCCTATCTTTGTGGAATTGGACATCGTCGATACCGATCCCGGCGTCCGTGGAGACACTGCGAGTGGGGGCACGAAGCCTGCCCAACTGGAAACAGGTGCGATGATCCAGGTACCTCTCTTCGTGGAAAACCGTTCAACCGTAAAGGTTGACACGAGGACAGGGGAATACGTAGAGAGGGTATAAGTGATGTCGGAAGAAAAAGAACTATCGGCATTGGAACTGCTCAAACAGGTGATCGCGTTGATGGAGGAGCATGAACTGGCCGAGGTTCGATTGTCGGAGTCAGGCATCAAGGTGCATGTGAAGCGTCAGGGAGACGAACTCCTGTCGTTCACGCATCCCCAGACGCTGGTACAACCCACGACGCAGCCCGAGGCACTTCCCTACCAGGAATCACAAGATCATTCCCTGGATGTGATCAAATCACCGATGCTAGGGACATTCTATCGCTCTCCCCAACCGGATCAGCCATCGTTCGTGGAAGAAGGATCGCGGGTCACCGCAGGAGATACGCTCTGCTTGATCGAGGCGATGAAGGTTTACACAGATCTCAAAGCTGAATTCGACTGTGAGATTGTCGATATTCTGGTTGAAGATTCTCAGCCTGTCGAATATGATCAATCTCTCTTCCGTGTGAGAAAACTCTGATGCTGAGCAAAGTTCTCGTAGCCAATCGGGGAGAAATCGCGTTACGGATCATTCGCGCTTGTCGTGAACTGGGCATCAAGACCGTTGCAGTCTACTCCACCGCTGATAGGGATTCTCTGCATGTGCAGTACGCAGATGAATCCATCTGTATCGGTCCACCCCCTTCGAGAGACAGCTACCTCTCCAAAGCGAATATTATCGCTGCGACTGAGATGACGGATGCGGACGCGATCCATCCCGGTGCAGGTTTTCTGGCCGAGGATGCCGGATTCGCTGAGATCTGCGAGGCGTGTGGCATTACTTTTATTGGGCCTCGGGTGAAGAACATCGAACTGATGGGCAACAAGGCGGTTGCCAGAATTGAGATGAACAAAGCCGGAGTGCAACTGATACCCGGAAGTAAACCCACCCGACGCAACAAGCGAGGCGTCGTCGAGACCGAAGATGAAGCACTTGCAATTGCAGAAGAAGTTGGCTATCCGGTGATCATCAAAGCTGTCGGTGGCGGAGGTGGCCGGGGGATTCGTAAAGCGCACAATCGTGTGACACTCGTAAAAGTGTACCGTACAGCCCGTGCAGAGGCTGCATCCGCTTTCGGAAATGATGAAGTGTACGTGGAGAAGTGTATCGAACCGGCTCGACATGTTGAAGTCCAGATCCTGGGCGATGAACATGGAAATATCATCCATCTCGGTGAACGTGATTGCAGTATTCAGAGGAATCATCAGAAACTGCTGGAGGAATCCCCATCCGCCGGCATCAGCGAACGTCTGCGCTCAGACATCTGCAAGGAAGCCGTCAAAGTCGCCAAGTCTATCGGTTACACAAGTGCCGGTACAGTGGAATTTCTCGTTGACGCAAACGATAAGTTTTACTTCATGGAAATGAACACACGGATTCAGGTGGAACATCCGATCACGGAGATCGTCACCGGCCTGGATCTGGTCAAGCAACAGATCCTGATTGCCCGTGGTGAGAAGTTACCGTGGGAACAGAAAAACATCCACTTCCGAGGCCATAGCATCGAATGCCGCATCAATGCAGAAGATCCTAAGAATGGCTTCGCTCCTTCGCCTGGCAGAGTCACGGATTATCACGTGCCGGGAGGACCAGGCGTTCGCGTAGACAGTCATGTATATTCCGGATACGAAGTCAGCCCTCACTACGATTCTCTCGTGGCAAAGCTCATTACCTACGGAGCCAACCGAACGGAGGCCATTGAACGGATGCGCCGAGCATTGGATGAATACCGTATCGATGGAATCCATACGACCATCCCTTTCCACAAACAGGTACTTGATGATGAACGTTTCCTGAGCGGGCAACTGTTCAACAACTTTCTGGAGACCTTCAATACGTGATGCAGCCGACATACCATCTACAGCGACCGGAAGCTATTCCCAGCCCATCTCTATTGGTATACCTGGAACTCGTCAAGGCGAACATCCAACATGCTATCGATGTCGTAGGTGATGTTGCTCGCCTTCGCCCCCATGTGAAGACGCATAAGACGCCGGAAGTCGTGGCTCTTGAGCGCGATGCGGGCATTACCAAGCACAAATGTGCGACTCTCCGCGAGGCAAAGATGCTTGCGGAATCGGGGATCACGGACATCGTGATCGCCTACCAGTTGGTTGGCCCGAATATCTCTCGCTTCATCACTCTGAAACAGCAGTTCCCGGATGTGGATTTCAAGCCCATCGTGGATCACACTTCACCGATCCGGCAATTATCAGATACCCTCGAACACCATCATCTGAGAACTCGTGTGTTGCTCGATCTGGATGTGGCCGTTCACCGTTCTGGGATCCCACCTGGGGACCAGGCACTTGCCCTTTACAAACAGATCGCGGACTCCCCCTCTCTCGAACCGTACGGGTTGCATGTGTACGATGGCCCCGTGCATGAGAATACGTTTGAAGCAAGACAGGATGCCTGTGCGCAGGTAGTGGAACAGGTCGATGCTTTTAAGCAGCTTCTGAAGCAGAATGGCTTCGAGACCCCGCTGATCATCATGGGAGGCACTCCCAGTTTCCCCTTCTTCGCCCGGGTCGATGGCGTGGAAACCTCTCCAGGTACGTTTATATTCCACGACTATAACTACTCGACTCGTTATCCCGATCTGGGATTCCGTCCGGCCGCACTCCTGCTCAGTCGTGTCATCAGTGCGTCAACCACCGGAATCGCCACACTGGACCTGGGATATAAGGCGATCTCACCCGATTCCACGGATGTGCGAGGGGTGGTGTGGAACCTGGACAACGTGGAAATGGACATGCAAAACGAGGAACATTGGATGCTCCAACTACCCTCTGGCCTGGAGGTCAGCCCCGGAGATGTGATGCTTGTGTGCCCGGCTCACATCTGTCCCACTGTCGCCCTCCATGAGCAGTTGTATGTCATTGATGCTGATGGAAACTGGATCGATACCTGGCCTGTTGCCGCCCGCGAGAGAGAAATCGACTGAACGATCCACATGCTCCCTTCTCTTTTACCAAAGTCGTGGGAACACCGTATCTTCTTGGTCCTCACGCTATTGTATCTCCTTCCGATCTGGCTGGTCACCTACTTTCCTTCTCAGGATGGGCCGAGTCATGTTTACAATGCTGTCATCCTGAAGGAATACAACAATACGGAATCCTATCCCCTCTTCCAGCAATACTATGATCTCAATCTGACGCCCATGCCCAATTGGCTGAGTCATGCGGGCATGATGCTGCTGATGTTCGTGTTCAGCCCGCTGATCGCCGAGAAAATCCTCGTCAGCGGCTATGTACTTCTACTTTTGCTCGGCGTGTGGTATTTCATTGGCAGTGTTGATCGAGAGAAACGCTGGTATGCTTTTCTCATGTTCCCTTTTGTGTACAATTATCTGCTCCAGATGGGATTCTACAATTTCTGCTACAGCCTAGCGTTTTTCCTCTATGCAATTGGCTACTGGTGGAAACACCGATCTCAGTTCAATCTGGAGCGCGCGCTCACGCTCAATCTGATTCTCGTTCTTGCCTACTTCTCCCACCCTGTCTCGATTGTTCTCGCACTCTTCTCTATCGCCGTTCTCTGGTTGTTGACACTCAGACGTCATCGCATCAAAAGGCATCTACTCCAGATACCGATGCTTTTGCCGGCCTGTGTCCTTCCACTATGGTTCATCTGGACACATGGCACACAGTCTTCCCAGGGGAGTTGGACGACCGTGCGACTGAAAGAATATCTGTTGGGTTTGGAGGTCCTCTATTCGTTCAGCGAGACTCAACTCAAGCTGGGATTCGTCCTGATCATCTTCTTCTGGGTGTTCCACGTGATGACTTTCTTCCGTGAGAAAATCCGCTGGACTGAGAGAGGGCCGAGATTTCGTTTGCAGCGAGAAGATGGGTTCCTACTGCTCAGCGTGATTTTCATTATCCTGTTCTTCCTGGTGCCGGATGGGTTATCAGGCGGCGGCTTTATGAAACATCGATTGAGCCTTTATCCATTCCTGATCCTGCTCCCCTGGTTTTCAGCCCGCCTGGGGAAATACATCAAGTGGGGGAGCATCGGGATCCTCACACTGTTGGCGGTGCTCAACCTCGGTTATCTGCTCCATTGGTATTCGATGCTGGATGCCGATATGCAGGAATTTCGTGCCGGGATTGAAACAGTGGAGCCGAATCACACGATCATGCCTCTTGCCTTTGACCGCAATGGTCGTTGCGACCGGATCGGCATGTTTCTCCATGCAATCGGCTACTACTGCGCCTTCACAGGCGGGGTCGAGTGGGATAATTATGAGGCAACGACCGATTATTTCCCGATACGTTACAAGCCCGGCCTGAATCGACCGGATACCGGGATCATCGAAGGACAACCCCAGAACGCCCTTATCGCCCCCTATGCCGACCTGGTAGACTACATCCATACCTGGGCCATGCCACCAGACTCTCCCATCGAGCAAAAGATCGAACAGCATTACACACCCGTCTTCGCAGAAGGGCGTACCCGCATCTATAAACGTAAGCAGTGAAGGCTCCCGCAAGCTCTTTGGTTCACGAGTTTTTCAGTGAATCCCGTAGAGCGTGCAGCTTGCTCGTTCGCAGTAGAGCGTGCAGCTTGCTCGTTCGCAGTAGAGCGTGCAGCTTACTCGTTCGCAGTAGAGCGTGCAGCTTGCTCGTTCGCAGTAGAGCGTGCAGCTTGCTCGTTCGCAGTAGAGCGTGCAGCT
>JAJRTO010000106.1 GCA_024278235.1 Candidatus Poribacteria bacterium | reverse complement strand
ATTGCCTCCCTCTCGGATATAAAGAGATCAGGGGTCAGAGTTGGGGTTGGCGACCCAAAGGCGTGTGCCATCGGATCGGTCACGAGCGACATATTTGAAAAGAATGGACTTGCCGATCCCGTGAGCAGTCGTGTTGTCTACACGAGTAGCACGGTGATCGAACTGGCCAACGCTGTGAAGTTGCAGACCATCGATGTCGCCGTGGTATGGGATGCGATAGCCTCTCGTTACACCGAGGATACGGAGACGATTTCGATACCCCAGGATCAGAACGTGATAGCACGCATACCGATAGGTGTCCTGAGTTTCTCAAAAAACCGGGAGCTTGCCAGGAAATTCATCGATTTCGTTGCTTCAGAGCAGGGAAGGAAGTTATTCGAAAAACATGGTTATACGACGAAAATATGATGCCCGGTGCTGGCTTGTGCTGGCATGGGCTCCGCTGGTTGCTATCTTTCTTGTCTGGCTGGCCGGGTGCGGTAAAACCCGGAAAGGAAGCGAATCCCTCTACATCTACTGTGGTACATCCATGAGCACGCCGATGCAGGAGATCGGGACACAATTCACCGACAAATTCAAGATTCCGTTGGAGTACAATCTCGCCGGCAATGAGTCGCTCCTCCCTCAGATTGAGCTGACGCGTCGGGGCGATATATTTGTCTGTCACGATCCTTATGCCGAACTGCTCGCCGGGAAGGGATTGCTTGAGGAAAGTGTGGTGGTCGGATACCTGGCGCCTGTGCTGGTGGTTCCCAAAGGCAATCCGAAAGGGATCGTCTCTCTGGAGGATCTGGCGCGACCCGGGCTCCGGGTTGCTCTGGGAGATCCGAGATTCCAGACATGCGCTGAGATGGTTCATGAACGCCTGGAGGAGAAGGGGATCAAGGATGCAGTCCTGGAGAACCTCGTGCTCGAAACCCGTTCTCACCAGGAGCTTGGGAACGCCGTAAAGTTGGGCACGGCGGATGCCGCCATCGTGTGGAACTTTATCGCTGTGATGAACTCCGACAGTTTGGATCCCATATGGATGGAAGAGAAATACCCCGAGATCAAGATCCACATCTGTGTCCTGAGCTGCTCCGAAAACAAAGAACAGGCCAGAAAACTCCTCCAGTTTGCCTCGACGAATGAAAGCCAAGAGATATTCAAACGATACGGATACAGATAATAACAAGGGAAGGTTCAGAAGACGGCCCTCTCTTTTTGCCGGATTTACCGTCGGCTCCTTGTTGCTCTATCTCACCATAATTCTTGCCTTATTGTTGGCGGATATCCTCTACATCGATCCATCCACTTTCTGGAAAACTCTCCGTTCCGAGGAGATCCAGTTCGCTATCAAGTTGAGCTGCGTGTCCTCCTTTATTACGGCCCTACTGGCATTGATCATTGGTATCCCGGCAGGTTACGCTTTGTCCAGGTATCGGTTCCCAGGGATGATGCTCATGGATACCATCGTGGATATCCCCATTGTCCTGCCACCGCTGATCATGGGGATCAGCCTGCTCGTTTTCTTTCGGTCTCCCGTGGGAAAAGCCATCGAGAACTCGGGGCTTCAGTTCGTCTACACCACCCAGGGAATTGTCCTTGCACAGTTTGTTGTGGCGTGTGCGTTTGCCATCCGAACGATCAAGGCTGCTTTTGACAGTGTGGATAGACGATTCGAGGATGTGGCGATGACTCTGGGCTGTACGCGGGCGCAGGCTTTCCTCAAAGTTTCTCTGCCCCTTGCCAGAAACGGTGTGATCGCAGGAGGCGTTTTTGCGTGGGCGAGGGCGATAGGGGAGTTCGGCCCTGTGATGGTCTTCTCCGGCATCACACGCTTCAAGACGGAAGTGATGCCAACCAGTATCTATCTGGAACTCTCGGTCGGTAGGATCGAAGCGGCATTGTCGATTGCCGTTCTGATGATCGTCCTTGCAATGGTTGTCTTGATACTCTTCAAGAAACTCGGTGGCGCGGGATACGTCTGGACAGGGCGTTAAACAATTCCTGATTCTCGATTTGGAGAAAACAAAACACATGGAACTCTGGCACATCCCCCTTCTTGTAGCCGTTGGAACCATCGCGGGCTTTCTGAATACGGTCGCCGGTGGTGGCTCGCTTTTGACCCTCCCTGTACTTATCTTCATCGGTCTACCTTCCGCCGTGGCAAATGGAACCAACCGGGTGGCCCTGCTCATTCAGAACGTCAGCGGCATTCTTGGGTTCAGACGCAAGGGTGTTTCAGATTTTAAGTTCAGCTTACTGATCGCGCTGCCGGCTCTGGTTGGATCGTGGCTCGGCGCCAATCTCGCTGTTGAGATGGATGATGCCCTGTTTCGGAAGGTCCTCGCGGCGATCATGCTCATGGTGCTCGTGTTGATCGTTACGAATCCCGCAAAGCGATGGCAGGTATCGAGTGAGGGCCAGGGGCCGGCCCGCACGATCATAGCGATGATCGTATTCTTCTTCATTGGGATCTACTGTGGGTTTATCCAGGCGGGCGCCGGCTATCTCATCATTGCTTCGCTTACCCTCATCAAGGGTTTCGATCTAGTTCGCACCAATGCGGTCAAGCTGTTCGTGGTTCTGTTCGTAACGATTGTCGCGCTGGGCGTCTTTGTCCTCAATCAGAATGTGAACTGGACGCTCGGTCTCACACTTGCTATCGGCAACGCAACGGGGGCATGGATTGGCAGCCATTGGGCCGTTGCCAAGGGGGACAAATGGATCCGACGGGTGCTTGTGTTTGCCGTGGTGGCTTTCGCTATCAAGCTGCTGTTTTAGTGGGGTGACAGCATGAAAATTCCACTCTCATTATCTGTCTATGAGCATGCGGCGCGCTTTGTGGGGAGAACGCCCTGGGAAGTCTCGCGTGATGGGGAACTTCTCTGGCAAGCTCATCGAAAGGCATACCGTCTGTACCGGCATACCCCTGTTGTGATAGGCATCGACATATACAATCTGGAAGCAGAGGCCTATGGTTGCTGCATTCAGAATCCGGGGGCCAATGGTATTCCAGCCGTCAGCAAGCCACTCTTTTCAACCATCGATGACACGTCGGCGATCCGACCGTTTGATCCGGAGCGTGCCGGTAGGATCCCCCTGGTTATCGAAGTGGGGCGAAGGCTCAAGGACGAATTCCCTGAGGCGGACATTCGTATCCCGGTGAGTGGGCCTTTCTCCATTGCGCAAAATCTATTGGGCCTGGATCAGTTGCTCATCAATGCAGTGACACAACCGGAGCTGGTGAGATGTTTCCTGGAACGATTGGTGGATGGTCAAATCCGGTTCAGCCGGGCCGTCGTAGAAGCGGGTCTCAATGTCGCCTTTTTTGAGTCCGCTGCCGCCCCACCTCTGTTGTCCCAATCCCTGTTCCGCGAGGTGGAACTTCCACCGCTCAAGAGAAGTATTCAGAGTGTGAGCAAAGTGACAGGGCATCCGGTGCCTTGTATCATCGGTGGTGATACGGCCTCGATCATCCCTGAGATGTTAGAGACCGGCACGGGATTCTTGATCTGTCCTTCAGAGACGGATCGTATGCTCTTTCTTACCAGGATGGAAGCGCGTCCGGAGGTGAAGGTAAGGGTCAATCTTGATCCGCTGCTATACACCCACGGTACAAAGAAGGAGATACTTGCCGAAATAGATGCTGTTATCGAGATGGCAGCGGGAAGGTCCAACATCCTCCTGGGAACAGGTGCGATTCCCTTTGAAACACCTTTTGAGAATATCCTTCTGATCAAGGATTATGTGGACTGATCGTGATCTTTCGATCTTCGAAAAAGAGGACGCAGTTCAGTAGCTAACGTTTTTTCAAATCCCTGCAACGACGACATGAAGGCGGGAAGGCGGGAAGGCGGGAAGGCGGGAAAACGCGCTAATTCTCGTTTTCCCACTTTCTCATCTTCCCCTCTTCCCGTCTTCTGTGATTTCGGTACCTGCTTACAAAAGTGTTACCTACTGAAGGAGGACGCAGATAAACGCGGATGCACGCAAGTATTGTTTCATGAAACGGAGCCGATTTGCTGAAAACCGGACCGATCTCTTGGCCTATGCGATTCTTTCTCTTGTAATGACCCTCGCATCCATCGCGCCGCTTACCTCAGGAAGCTGGCTCAACTTTAACAGCGACTTCTTCCTGTATGCCAGTCGGCATGAGGCCGTGCGGAAAAGCATCCTTGAGTATCATCAGTTCCCATTGCGATCACACTGGTTTGGAGGCGGGTATCCCACGCTCGGAGATCCCGAGGATCCCTCATTAAATCCTCTTGTGCTGATCTCTATCCTGTTCGGATCGGTGATGGGCTTGAAGATCATCGTATTCCTGGCTCTGCTCGTCGGGAGTCTATCGACGTACGCGCTGGCGCGGTCCATTCTGGGATATACGTGGTGGGGCTCCCTTTTTGCAGGATTGATTTTCGGCACAAGTCTGTTTGTCCCCCTTCGCATCCAGGATGGCAGCCCCAACGAGGTATATGCTGCCTTTCTACCATTGTGTCTGCTTCTGATCGGGTGGGCGTGTCGAGGACGAAGAACGGCGTTGCTGATCCTCCCTTTCGCGTTTTACATCATGCTTTCTGATGGGAAACTCACCTTAACGCAGGGAGATCTCAAATCCCCCTTTGCCAAAGGGGGGAACCGCTTCCCCCTTTCGTAAAGGGGGATTGAGGGGGATTTCTCAAAGCGGCAATTTTAAACTGTGTTTGGTATTACTTCTTGAAAGGTGATTATGAGATCACAGTACTTTGTGCAGGTGAAGGAGCGTCACTAAAAGGTTTGCTTGCGGTTGTTGACTGGGGTAGTGGTACCCAGGCGGCAACCGTTGACGCCTGGGGGAAGGCACATCTCAAAGATATTCCTATTGGGCATTACTTCTTCCTGGAGATCGATGGAGGACATTGGCATGACCATAATTGCCGACGGTTATCTGGATCTCTGCTCATATGACAAGATCCTGCCAGAAATACCCCCTGGTATGATCTTTCAGAAAAAACTGCCCTATGAGCCAAGCAGATCAGACCTTCATTATCTGATTCCAGATAGTGTTTATTATGGAGGATGAGGATAGTCCCTGTGAGCAATTGGCTCACACAGAGAATGCATCGCTACTGGCCACAGCATATCAATTGGCTGTGTCCAGTAGCGATGCACGGGGGGAGAGAACAATGTATCGCACCTTTTCGTGGAAAGATCTACTTCCTCGTATCATGAAGAGCGGTTCCATCCTGGGAATCATTCTATATGCACTCGCGGTAGGCGGTTGTGATTTCTATCGAGAGATGCAGGCCCATGAAGGTTGTGAACGCGCCCAGAAGTACGAGCAGGAAGGACAGTATGAGGAAGCTATCCGTGAATGGAAGCAAGTGCTGCAACTAAGACCAGAAAGTAGCTCACACAAGTGGTTGGATCACCGCTCTTACGGAGGCTTGTTAATGCGCATAGGAAAGTATACTGAAGCGGCTCACGTGTATGAAGGGATGATCAAATATATGGATCGTAGGGATAATCCAGACCCTTTCAGTCAGCCACGTCTTGATACATTTCTCTATATTGCTTCTGCATACGCTGCCCTGGGTCAAACCCAGATTGCCGTGGATTATCTGACACAGGCATCTGTGATCAGCCCTGAAGCGATGTTCATAGCATCGCATGTGGATTATTTCGATCCGATACGTGATACGCCTGAGTATCAGGCATTGCATAAGCTGTATTTCGAGGCCGGAAAACAAAAGGCACGCTTGAGAATAGAACAGTGGATATCAAAGCAAAAGCAAGAGGGGGCAAAATGAGTCGGTCGTGCACCTTCAGGACTCCCACCTACCGTCTGACAGTGGTTAAACAGTAAGTGATATTGGCATTGCACAGTATGAAACGCAATTGCTCCAACTGCTACACTCTCTGATAAATTGAGCGAATAGAATAGAGTACTGACACAGACTTTTTCTGTGTTTTGAGCAGAAAGCTCTTGCTAAAACTGCACACCTCAGGAAGGATTTTGCTTGCTCTTCTTTGGAAAGAAGCTATGCCAGAGTACAACGTATCAGCAATTGAAAATCAAGGACCTCCGTCGAACAAGTATGTCATTCGAGGTCAAGACATCGGGACGATTTTCCTCATCATCGTAGTTCTCGCCAGTGCGTTTACTTTCGGCCTTCTCTTCCTCTATGCCGCCTTTGGCTGGATAGAAGTAGACGAAGCTAGGGATCCTCCTGTGGGCATCGTCTTTGCTAATTCGGTGTTTTGGGCCGGGAACTTTCTGTTCGGAACTTATCTTCTGTTGCGTAAGTACCGTTTGGCTTGGTCCAGTATTGGCCTGATGACTCAGAACTGGCTTCGCAGCCTTCTTTGGGCATTGGCGCTTCTCCCCGTAACACTGCTTGCTTGTTGGTTGGAAGCCTACGGTTGGAATCGGATAGGCGGTGTTGGTGAAGTAGGGCTTTTTGCCACACCGTTTATCAATGTGCCGGGAATTGTCTCAGAGATGCAAGGTAACTACGGTGTCCTTGTGCTTTGCGAGGTATTTCTGTCTATTGTGGTATTGGGGGTTGGTCATGGAATCTTCTTTTGGGGCATAGTGTCGAATGCTTTGACAAGGAGGGCTTCATCGGTCTGGGTCGGTCGATTCAAGATAGCGTTCATCTTCCTTATTCTGTACTTGCCAGGAATTTCCTTGGGACTTCCATTTGTAGCGGCTCTACTAATGACCTGGGCCTATCATCGGACTGGCTCCTTGCTTACGCCTATTACAATGGAAATCGGCGTATTACTTCTGTTGCTGTTGTCTCCTCACGCGCCAGTCTTGCTCGGTTTTCTTCAATCTGCTTCCCCCACCAGCTTTTCAATGTGAAGTTCTATCGAGGTTAATCGAGGTGATTTAAGAATTCTGCGTCCAGTCATAGCAGGGGTTTGCTCACCTACGTTTTCTGTTTTCAACCCAATTATACCAAACACAGTTTAAAATTGCCGCTTTGAGAAATCCCCCTCAATCCCCCTTTACGAAAGGAGGAAGCGGTTCCCCCCTTTGAAAAAGGGGTTAGGGGGGATTTGAGATCTCCCTGCGTTGGTGCAATCTTAAACTGAAAACGGTATTATATGCTGGGCAACGCTTCCACTTTGGGGTAGAGTGGGCCAAACACTTCTCTCAAAACCATTTTCCTCAAGGAGCTTACCCAATGAGACTTCTGGCTTAGTATCGTTTGGACGCCGTTGAACGTCAACTGGAAACCATCCATCCCGCCATGCAGGAATATTTCCCCGAGCCGTTCCCGAAAGCAGAAAGTCGTTGACTCTCCCACTACCGGTTCGAGCCTCCCACTCTCCGCATCAAAGACGATGGTTACGTTACGGAGGCTATGCACGCCTGCTGGCACACACATTCGACTTCAGTTGGATGCGTCAAGCCGTCGCTTCTTACTACGACTCACGGGGAGGGCACTGCTATGCCCCCGCCAGCCTGCTGTTCGTGGAAGTCGCTGGCTACCTGGACAGTTGCCGGCAGGATGATCGTTTCACTGTTCCACATCAGCCCGTCGAGGCCGACGGGTTCTCCCTTTCTATAGCGGGCAAAGACACCACCTGGCGAGGAGGCATCCCCTTCTGTCAAGTAGAAACCAAACGGAGAACCCCTGGGGAATTTCTACTTCCGGAGCTGCGGTGTTATAGGCGGTCTTGACCCGCAGGCATTCCGAGCGATGATGTTCTGCCTCGGCGAACTGGTTCAGACGGACACAGATCAATTCAGAAAACCAGTAGCTCTATGTTTTTGATTGCTCTGATCCATACCTTCTGCTACAATACCTGTGTTGATCCGTATGCTACTGAAAGCAAGAGGTACCTTCAATGAAAGCGAAGCGACTGGTTTTTCCGGGCAAGATGCGGGTGGAAATTGAAGAGTTTGAGCTTGCCGATGACCCGGGTTCTGGCAAAGTGGTTGTGGAGAATCTCTACGGACTGGTTAGTCCAGGTACTGAACTGGCGATGTTCACGGAGACCCACGTGGGATTTTCAGTTTCGGATTTCCCTTATGCCAGGTTTCCATTCCATCCTGGCTATGCTGCGGTTGGTCGAGTCATCAAGATCGGCAGGGATATCCAGGGGCTCCAGGAAGGAACAGTGATCCTCACACGGGGACACCATGCTTCCCATGCGGTGATTTCTGCGGAGCGGATTGGCCTGAGAATACCAGCAGATATTACTGTTAAGCACATCCCCTTCGTCGTGCTGGCGCAGATCGCCTTGACCGCTGTTCGACTTTCTAATATGCGACTAGGGCACACGGTCGCTGTGTTTGGACAGGGGCTCATTGGAAACCTCGCTGCACAGTTGATGCGATGCGCCGGGGCACGAAAAGTGATCGGCATCGACCCGGTCCAAGAACGATTGGCGATTTCGAAACAGTGTGGCGTTGATGTCCAGGTGAATCCTACCGAGCAAGCACTCCGGGCACATGTGGATGCGCTGACCGATGGCGACGGCTGTCAGATCGTCGTCGAAGCGACAGGGAATCCACAGGTCGCACCGCAGGCACTCCAGATTGCCGCCCAGATGGGAAAGGTTGTGCTCCTGGGGAGCCCACGGGGAAGTGCCGAGATTCAACTTTATTTCGACCTGCACCGAACGGGTGTATCGCTGATCGGCGCCCATGCGAGTCGGTTGGCAGATGTTGTGCAATACGGAGATCCGGAGCCGAGTGAGTTGATGCTGGAGTTTATCGGCGATGGACGTCTCCGGATAGCTCCGCTACTGACGCATGTTCTCCCTGCATCGGAGGCAGAGCGCGCCTACAATGGGTTGCTCGCTGAAAAGGACACGTATCTGGGAGTATTGCTCGACTTGAGGGATTGGGATTAGAGAGTGGGTGTTGGGTTATGAAACGGTCAGAGATGTCACCGATTTCGATCACCGGAATCTTCCTCGTTTTTTTGATGGTGTTTCTTCTCACACAAACAGTACAGTCTATTTCTAACATCGGGGAAGGAAAACCAGCAGATGCTGTGGATACGACAGTAGAGGAGCCGCAAACGATGGGAACGCTCGATTTTATCAGACAACAGGGACAGCGACGTTGGACTCAAGTGCCGAGGAAAGTGCTGAGTTTCTACTACACATGGTATGGCACTCCGGAACTGCATGGCAACTGGGTTCATTGGGATCGCGTGAATCCAGAGAAACACGATATTGCGAATTCAACGCACTATCCAGAGAAGGGCGCCTACGATTCCCATGCGCCAGAGATTATCGATTATCATATCGATCTGGCGAAAAGCTGTGGTGTGGACGGATTTATCTGCACCTGGTGGGGACAAGGGCACTTTGACGACCGTGCATTTGTCAAGGTACTCGATCATGCGGCCAGGAAGGGGTTTGAGGTCACTATCTATTGGGAAACGGCGCCCGGCGAAGGTAAGGAACAGATCGAACAGGCGGTGGATGATCTCCTGTATGTGTTGGATCGGTATGCATCCCACCCTGGATTCCTCAAAGTGGACGACAAGCCCGTTCTGTTCGTGTATGGTCGGGTTATGGGCCAGATCCCGATGAATGCATGGCCCGAGATCATCACTCGAACACGAGAGCAGTATGGTGGGGATTTCCTACTGATCGCAGACGGATATCAGGAGGGTTATACTCGCCTGTTCGATGGCATCCACACCTATAACATCTGTGGATGGGTACAGGGCAAACAGCCCGATGAGCTGGCAACACTCAGTCAGGACTCGTTTCAAAGTGCCGTTACAATGGCAAAGAATCATGCGAAGATATCCTGTATCACCATCATTCCCGGCTACGACGATACGAAGATACGTACGCCTGGGATCCATGCGGAACGTCTGGAGGGAGAAACCTACCGCGTTCTGTGGGAGCAGGCGATTGCAGCAGATCCTGACTGGATCTTGATCACATCCTGGAATGAATGGCACGAGGGATCCGAGATCGAACCGAGCCTGGAATATGGAGACCAGTATATCCAGATGACAGGCCAGTATGCACGCATCTTCAAGCAGAATGAGTATAGTCAGGCCAAGATCCCGGAATCACCTGTGGGCCTCTCTGTGGAAAAAACCCAGGAACTCCGTGAGATGTACCGTGGCAAAACGATTGGAATCCTCCCCGATTTCAGCAGTTCCGTGGTCTTCTGGTTGGCGGATGTGGGAATGGATCTCAAAGAACTCACATGGCAACAGGTGCTGGATCCTGATGTCCTCAATCCCCAACACCTCCCCATCGTCATCTATGCCGGACATGAAGAGTATATACAGACTGTGAATCAAACGGAGGATGTCGATGAGGCACTGCTGAGGTATCAACGGCAAGGGGGCCTCCTCATGGCATTCGCATCCGGACCGTTTCCCCTCTATTATAATGAGAAGAACGAACCGGTGATCTCCGCTCGGAAGTTCGGCTTTCCCATTGGTGGGACCGGGCTGCCAGCAGACTCCCACATTCAGAACTGGGAAACACCACCGGTCGGCGTGAAACTGACTTTCCAGATAGACAACCGGTTGCTACAGGGACTCCCAGAGACTGTTGCTTTCCCAACAACAGGGGATCTGCGCTGGCGACCCAGCACAGATGCGTTGCTGCCTGAGGGGGATGTCTATCTGCCACTCGCGCGATTGGTGGATGAGCAGGGCAATATCTATGGAGATGGGATCGCGTATATCCATCATCAAGTGTCTGAACCGACAAACGGCGGCAATCTGTATGTGTGGATGCGTATGCCAGATGTCCTGAATCAGGATGAACTCTTCTACGCTCTCTTCGCACTGCTACTGAGAAGTTGACCGTTGAATGCTATCTGTTTGTGAGCATCCGAGTTTTACCCGATAAGCGATATTCAGAAATGGATGTCAAGTTTCAAATACCAAGAACCCAGCAACCACCGTGCTTTTCTAACATTCAACGTTGAACGTTTTCACGTGAAACTTGCTAGAAGGGAACGAACAATGGCGGCATTACAGGAAAAAATAGCACTCGTCACCGGGGCGAGTCGGGGTATTGGCAGAGCCATCGCCGAACAGTTCGCTGAACATGGTGCCACCGTCATCTTGACAGCCAGAACAGAATCAGCACTTGAGGAGGTAGCAGCAGTGATTCGGCGGACAGGCAGACAACCCTTTGTGGTGCCTGGAGATATTACAGACGAGGGTTTTGTCTTACGATTGTTCGGAGCCATCCGGGAGCATTTTGGCGGGTTAGACATTCTGATTAACAACGCTGGCATTGCTCCTTTTGGGCCTGTGGAGGAATTCCCGGTGGAGAAATTCCGGGAGTGTCTGGAGGTGAACATCCTCGCACCGTTTATGTGCATGCAGCAGGCGATTCGCCTGATGAAACAGACCGGTCGCCCCGGCAAGATCATCAATATCGGATCCGTACGCTCTCACTGGACAGAGGCAGGGGACGGCGGTGCTTATAATACCAGCAAGGCTGGCATTCGCGCGATGACTGAGTCTGTCGCGCGGCAACTCCACGGCTCCGGCCTCGACATCGCTGTGGGGCTGGTCTGTCCTGGTGTCGTAGACACGACGCTTACCAATCCGAACCGTGAAGCACGTCCCAACTGGCTCGATCCAGAAACCGTAGCTCAGGCTGTGCTGCACGCCGTGACCGCTCCACCAGATGTGAACGTGTTCGACGTAACACTGTTTCCAACATTTCAGAGGCCCTGGTAATTGAGGACTGGAAATATCCAAACTTGTTGCCTGATTTTGCATAAGGAAGGAGCTGATGATGCGGGAAATAGAGAGTCGAGAGATGACAGCATCCGATAAACTTGAACCAAGCTATCAACAACGTGTCGAATCGCTGAGAAAAACCAAACGGGAGCACACTCAGATCAAGCTCAAGCAGCGCGGTTACTTCGATATCGATGATCACGGATATATCCCGTGGTCAGAACCCATTCCTTTTGAGACCAAGTCGAATCATCCATCTGGCGGCTGTTATGGCGCTCGATGTATTGGGGAAAATTTCCGGGCCTGGCTGGAGGTGCATCCCGTCTATATCCATCCGATGAGTGCCCTTGCTGGGGCATGGGTGACTGGCCCTCCTGGAGTCGGTGGCTGGAAGCCTGAAGACCGCCCGACGCATCTGCAAGCCCTGCACCAAAAATACAATATCCTCTATACAGGCATTGGGGCCATGAACCATCTGGGACCGGACATGAGAATAGGGCTGGAACTGGGGTGGGGTGGGCTTCTGAGTAAGATCCGTCGCTACCGCAAGTGGAACCGGCCAACGGATACTTCCTTCTACGATGGTGAGGAAGCCTTTGTGCTCGGCATGCAAACCTGGATTCAGAGACATGTGACCCATGCCGAAGAGATGGCCCTCATGGAATCGAATCCGGTCATCCGAGACAATCTGTTGGCCATCCGGGAGATGAATGACTGGCTCGTGCAGGGCCCGCCACGCACACTCCGTGAGGCATGCCAATTCCTGGCATGGTTTCAGTCGGTAGACCGCATGTGGGCTGCCGGTGGCGCCTTGAGTCAACTGGATGAGCTGTTGCGTCCTTACTACGAAGCTGATAAAGCAGCAGGACCAATAGAGGATGAGGAGGTCATATGGTATATCGCCAGCTTGCTCTTCAATGATACGCACTACTCACAGATAGGAGGGCCTGCGCCGGATGGCCGCGATGTCACCAGTCATCTGTCTTTTCTCATCCTCGAGGCCGTCCATCGGCTGAAGATTCCTGCGAACATTGCCGTGCGCGTGCACGATGGCCTCGATCCAAATCTATTGCGCAAGTCAGTGGAATACCTGTTTGCGGATGGAACAGGGGTATGCTATTCCTGCTCTACGGGATTGGATGAAGGCTATGCGAAGAATGGTATCCCCATCCAACTGGCGCGCCAACGTGCCAAAGTGGGATGTAACTGGACTGCACTTCCCGGCATCGAGTATTGTCTACAGGATGTGACGCGGCTCTGTCTGGTCACTCCTTTTCTCCATGCGTTCAACGATGTGACTTCAGACAGAGCGATTCCCAGGACCATCGAATCGCTCTGGGAACGATACTGTCACCATCTGGGTGTCAGTGTGGACACCATCAAGCAAGGGTTCGACTGGCATATGGTGCATCAAGCGGAGAATTCGCCTGAGATCGTGCTGAATCTGTTCTGTCATGGGCCGATTGAGCGCGGGCTGGATGTGGCGGCGGGTGGCGTCGATATCTACAACCTGACGTGTGATGGCGTGGGTCTTGCGACCGTCGCGGATTCTCTGGCAGCCATCGAACAGCGGGTGGTGCGAGAGAAGCGACTGACATGGGAAGAACTTGCAGAATACCTGGCAACCGACTTCAGGGATGCGGAGCATGTGCGGCTGATGCTGAAGAACATCCCCCGTTTCGGCACAGGTGGTTCCCGTGCTGACTGGTGGGCTAAGCGTGTCTCTGACCTATTCACACATCTTGTGAGGGGGACGCCGACTCCTGACGGATTCAACGTCATTCCTGGACTGTTTTCTCATGGCATTGTCGCCCAACTTGGTCAGAATGTTGGAGCCACACCGAATGGACGGCATGCACATGCCCCTATTTCTCACAGTGCCAATCCAGATCCAGGTTTCATGCCTGGCGGTGGAGCCGCACCGACGGCAAAGGCAAGCAGTGTAGCTGCCGTTCAGCCCGGTTGGGGGAACTCTGCGCCACTACAATTGGATTTCGACACGCATCTGGCCGAGGAGCAAGGGGGGATCGAGGCGATTGAAAGTCTCATTCGGACACATAACGCTCAGGGGGGAACGCTCATCAATATCAATGTGATCTCAAAAGAACAGATCCTCGAGGCCCATGCGGACCCCGGCAGATATCCTGACCTGGTCGTGCGTGTGACCGGCTACAGCGCCTATTTTGCAACATTGTCGCCAAAGTACCGTCAGCAGATCGTAGACCGCATTTTATCAAAACCTTGATGGTTCCCCCATTTTCGCCGTAGGAGCGTCTTCCTGGACGCGATCATCGTGGCCGTGAGGCCACTCCTCCCATAGAATTGTGATCTACTGAGACCGATTGTCAGCAGTCCGGAACGATATGCTCTGATTGACACCTGGCGGACGGCTATGCTATACTTCAGCAGTACGACGATATGGGGAATACGATGCCCGTTGAAACCATCATCACTGTTATGGCAAATGATCGCGTTGGGATCATCGCTGAGGTGACCGAATCTCTGAGTGCGTTGGGTGGTAATATCAACGAACTGAGTCAAACGGTCATGCGAAGCTACTTCACCATCATCCTCTCGGTCTCATTTCCCACACCGGTGTCTCATGATCAGATCCGCTCTGCAATTGAGTCGAAAGGTCAGGCAGGAGAACTCCTGGTCAGCGTCAAGGATTACCAGAAATCCCGTGTCCCTGCTTCCGTGGGGGAACGTTTTATCCTGACGGCCAGAGGGATCGACCAGCCAGGGATCATCCGCCGGATCAGTTCCTACCTTGCCAACAAAAATATCAACATCGAAGATTGCTATGCTCACGTCGAGGGAGAACTCTTTGTCATGATCCTGGAAGTCGCCATCCCTACAGGGTGGGATGTCCGTCAATTGCAACTCGATCTGGAATCGCTCGGCGGCGAGATTGGCCTGACTGCCCATCTCCAACACGAGAACATCT
>JAJRTO010000105.1 GCA_024278235.1 Candidatus Poribacteria bacterium | reverse complement strand
TATGCTAAGATAGCCACCGAACAGACACGAGGAGGAGAACAAAATGCCCCGGTACACGATCCATGTCATTTCACATACCCACTGGGACCGTGAGTGGTACATGCCTTTTGAGAAACATCGTCGCAGATTGGTGATGTTATTCGATACTCTTTTAGAACTGATGGAGAACGATCCTGATTTCAAGCATTTTCATGCGGATGGTCAGATCATCCCGATTGAGGACTATCTGGAAATCCGGCCCCATCGGCGGGAGCAGATCCGGCGTGCAGCCGCAGAAGGGAAACTATCACTAGGGCCCTGGTATGTGCTCCAGGACGAATTCCTGACGAGTGGCGAAGCAAATGTGCGCAATATGATGTTGGGACTCCAACTTGTGCGACAGTATGGAGAACCGATCTCCCTTGGATACCTACCAGACAGTTTCGGGAACATCTCGCAAATGCCTCAGATCCTGCGTGGATTTGGGATCGACAACGCTGTGTTCGGACGGGGAATCAATCGCTGGCAAGAACAACACGATCCGGGCGATGAGCCCGGGGCGCGTGGGTACAAGTCGGAGTTAATCTGGCGCGCTCCCGATGGCTCCGAAGTGCTGGGAATTTTCATGGCCAACTGGTACAGCAATGCGATGACCATTCCTACGGAACCAGATCAGGTGTTGGAGTACGTGCAGGGCGTTCGAGACGCATCTCTCCGCTATGCGACGGTCTCTCACCTCTTGTTCATGAACGGTTGCGACCATACACCTTCCCAACCTGATGTGACGGCCGCCATCCAACGGGCCAACGAGCAACTGGATGATGCCATCCTCATCCACTCCAACTTCACGGATTATATTGCTGCTGTCAGGGCAGAGGCCAATGATCTGCAAGTATATGAAGGCGAGATGCGGAGCGAACACACCGATGGATGGGGGACGCTGACAAATGTCCTCAGCAGCCGCATCTACCAGAAGCAAGCAAATTGGCGTTGCCAGACACTGCTGGAGAAATGGGTGGAACCTTTCAGTGCATTCGCCTGGAAGATGGGTGGTTCCTATGACAGTGATCTGATCTGGTATGCCTGGAAGGTACTCATGCAAAACCATCCCCATGACAGTATCTGCGGGTGCAGTTGTGATGAGGTCCACCGGGAGATGGACATCCGTTTTGAGAAATGCCAGTCGTTGTCTGAGCAACTCGCAAGTGAAGCCGTCACGTACATCGCACAGCAGGTGAGCATTCGAGATCTGTTTGATCGAGCTGTTCAGATCGTGGTGTTCAATCCGATCAATGTCGAGCGACGGGAGATGGCGATTGCGACGGTCGATTTTCCGGAAGATGCCCCGATAGCGAACCTTTCCGTACTGAACGCTGATGGAGAACCTGTACCATCGTCCATATTGGAAGATATGGGGCGTGTATGGGATTATGAACTTCCAGAGGTTGGGTTTCGCGTCCCCTACCATACGCGCCGTCTTCGTGTCGCATTTCTGGCGGATGTTCCCCCCACAGGATACGCAACCTATCAAGTGCTTCCGACACAAGAGCCACAGTCGGGATCACAACCTGTGGATGCACTGGAGAACGAGTGTCTGCGGGTTGAAATCCTGGATGATGGTCGTCTGAATATCATGGACAGGCAGTCGGGTATCTCCTTCAAAGGACTCCACCAGTTGCAGGATGATCTGGATGTTGGGGATGAGTATAACTACCGAGCACCGGAACGAAATGAGATCATTTCGCCGTATGCCTCAGACACGATGGTTGGTCCTATATTGAGCAACGATGTTTTCTCGCAGTGTACTATCGAGACTCAGTTGCGTCTGCGTGGAGAACCGATGCCGGTGACTTACACGCTCATCCTGATGAAGGGGAGTCGACGGCTCCATGTGCGTCTGGAAGTGTACAACACACACACCAACCATCGGTTACGTGTGCTCTTTCCCACGGATCTCCAGACGGAAGCTGCCTCGGCCGATGGGCAATTTGATGTGGTTCGTCGCCGGGTTATCCCCTGGAAAGGTTGGAAGAACCCCTCCAACTGTCAACCTCAACAGATGTTTGTGGATATCTCCGACAACGAAAAAGGTCTGACAATCGCCAATCGAGGGCTGCCCGAATATGAGATCCTGCGCGATGGACACAACACGATTGCGATCACATTGCTGCGTGCAGTCCATCAACTTGGGGATTGGGGAGTGTTTCCTACGCCGGATGCCCAGTGCCAGGGAACGTATACCTTCGAGTACGCGATCATCCCACATGCGAGAACGCTTGAAATGTCAGAAGCGGACCTGCAAGCACGTGCGTTCAACGTACCGCTGAGTGTTGCACAGGTCAAGGGAAATGACGGAACATTGCCACCTCACGGCTCGTTGGTGAACCTCCAACCCTCGAAGCTGGTGCTCTCTTGTGTGAAGAAAGCCGAAGATCGAGACAGCCTCATCGTGCGCTTCTATAACCCTTATGCTGAAGCCCAGGATGCAGTCCTGAGCAGCCAGTTTCCCATTCAGAGGGCCTATCTCTGCAATCTGGCTGAGGAACGCCAGGATGCGGTGGATTGCGTGGATGATCGTATCATGCTGCGAGTACCACCGAAGAAGATTGTAACCTGTGAGCTGGTGTGACAGACTTTCGGATCCCTATTCTGAACTTCTTCTTGAATCCACCGAAACCTGTGATATAATAGTGAAAAGTTGGCAGGAGGGATGGCAGATGAAAACGGCATTACATTCTGTGAGCTACGCGGGTGCATGGATCGGACAAGATCGCCTTTCGTTGGATCAGTTCCTGGACAAGGCGGTAAAACTGGGTTATGACGGGGTGATGTTGGTGGCCAAACGCCCCCATGCATCGCTACTGGATATGGACGCTCGTGCACGTGAAGAGTGCCGGCGGCGGCTTGGTGCAAATGGCTTACAACTGGCCTGTATCGCAGGTTATACGGATTTCTGTGCAGGGAGTGATCATCTGGATATTCCTCATCGAGAAATGCAGATTCTGTATGTTACAGAACTCGCACGATTAGCACGCGATTTAGATGGGAATCTCGTACGCGTCTTCACCGGATTCGAGCGTCCCGACGTGTCTTACGACCAACAGTGGACCTGGTGTGTGGAATCATTGCGGGAATGCGCCCAACGCGCGGCAGAATTCGATGTCACCATCGGTATCCAGAACCATCATGATATCGCTGCGCATTATGAGAGCATGTATGATTTGCTCGCCGAGATCGGAGAACCCAACTGCAAAGCGATGTTTGATGCCTGGTCATTGGCTCTCCACGGCAGCGACCTGATCACAGCGGTCCGCAAGCTCGCTCCTTTTATCGTTCATACAACGGTGGCTGACTATGTGCAGCGGCCCCGATTCCGATACATTCCCCATCTGGTTAACTACCAAGAGCAACCGGCTGTTATCCGTGCTGTGCCGATGGGGGAAGGTTTTATCGACTATCACACATTCCTAAAGACATTGAAACAGATAGGATTTGATGGTTTCGTGGGGTATGAAATGTGTTCCGTATTAGAGGGGGGTGGCTCAGAAGAGAACCTCGATCGTTGTGCCCTTCAGTTTCTCCAGTATATGCGTAGTCTGGAATGGGAGATCTTCGAATGAAGTTAATGCGGGATTGGTGCCCTGCGTTCCCAGAGACATGCGCGTTCACGGTGCAACCGGATCGTCGGGACATGTGCCCATTCATCGTGGAGAAGATCTACACATGTACGCTGGATCGCATCTGTCAGCCGCGTCCCGTGGTCAATGGCATTGTCCTTGATACGCCAAGACTTCAAGCGAACACGCGCATGCTTATCGTACGCAGATCGGGTACGGTTGTGCAAGCGGAACGGTGGGCGATCCCCGGAGGGGGCATCCATAGCGGCGAGACGCTGGATCAGAGCGTGATCCGTGAGGTTTATGAGGAGACCGGCCACCATGTCCGGTTGATAGCAAAGAGCTGCCAGCAGTATACAGATCGCGTCTGGCTCATCCAGGATGCGGCGATCCCGTTCCAGGTAGTTCAAGCAGAAGCGGCGGATGATCCTTACAACTTCGTTGGTTTCTACATCTATTGTTATTGGGATGGCAAACTCGAACCGGATGATGTCCAGGATATCTACACGTCCCAAATCGCATGGTTCTGTCGAGATGAAATTCAGCAACTCATTGTGGACAAGCAGATCACGCCACTTGATACCGTGTTACTTGAGAGATATGTACTACCCCAATGGGATGCATAAAACCATCTGATCCTGTCAAGCTGGAACTCTATAAGCATCTATTTGCCTCCGTTGCAGATGAGATGGGGGTTACCCTCGGACGCACTGCTTTTTCTCCCAATATCAAGGAACGGCGCGATTACTCATGTGCTGTCTTTGACGCGGCAGCACGGATGGTGGCTCAAGCTGCGCATATCCCTGTGCATCTCGGTTCCATGCCGCTCTCGGTACAAGCTGCCACCGAGAGTGTAAAGATAGAACCGGGCGACATGGTACTGCTCAATGATCCTTTCTGTGGCGGAACCCATCTTCCCGATATGACACTCATAGCCCCGGTTTTTGTCGACGACGAACTCACGTTCCTCGTTGCCAATCGAGCCCACCATGCAGATGTCGGTGGGATGACAGCAGGATCGATGCCTCTTTCGAAAAATATCATTCAGGAAGGCTTGCGGATCCCACCGATCAAGATCTGTTCCAATGGAGTCCTCCGGGAGGATGTCCTCTCTCTCATTCTGGCGAACGTACGCACACCTGAAGAACGTCGTGGCGATCTGGAGGCACAGATCGCGGCCAATCATGTTGGTGCTTTGCGACTACTTGAGCTTACCGGCAAATATGGTCTGGACGAAATACAGGATTATATGAGCGCACTGCGCGAGTATACGGCGCGTATGGTCTCTGCTGCGATTGCACGCATTCCTGACGGTGAATACGTGTTCCATGATTGTATGGATGATGATGGGATCACGGATCACCCCGTTGCGATCTGTGTCAGGATCCTCATTGAGGAAAGTCGTGCCACTGTTGATTTCACCGGTAGTTCCCCTCAGGTCACGGGCTCCATCAATGCAGTTTCCGCGATCACCACCTCTGCAATATTCTACGTATTTCGTTGTTTGGTCGATGCCGAGATCCCTTCCAACGCTGGCTGTCTTGAGCCCATTACGATCATCCTTCCCAAAGATTCAGTGGTGAACGCATCTTTTCCAGCCGCCGTGGCGGGAGGCAATGTCGAGACCTCGCAGCGGATCGTTGATGTGCTGCTGGGGGCATTGAGTCAGGCATCCCCAGAGAGGATCCCGGCGGCGAGTTGTGGCAGTATGAGCAACATGACCATTGGCGGCTGGGATTCGATTCGGGAGAGACCTTTTGCATACTATGAAACGATAGCAGGAGGGATGGGGGCACGACCAACATCGAATGGATTACACGCTACTCATACTCACATGACAAACACGGCAAACACACCTATCGAAGCGATTGAAACAGCCTATCCACTACGAGTAGAGCGATACAGTATAAGGCGTGGCTCCGGTGGGAGTGGAAAATTTCACGGTGGAGATGGTATCGTGCGCACACTGCGCGCGCTCTGTCCTGCTGAAGTGAGTATCTTATCGGATCGAAGGCATTCCGCGCCTTACGGTCTGCAAGGTGGACAAACGGGGAAGCCTGGTCGAAATCTGTTGTTGCGGGGCGACGAACAGGATTTACTCCCATCCAAGGTGGGGCTTTCTGTAAGTGCCGGAGACTGTATCCAGATGGAAACGCCCGGAGGCGGAGGGTATGGGACTGTGGAACAAGAGGTTTTCTAGAACGTGCCTATTTCAACATTTTTTCATCCCTGTCGTCTAAGATGGTATTGACAGATCATGCGTAGATTTCTCTGGTACGATTGCACGAAATCGTACCCGTTTTTTTGCGGTCAATGGGTAAATATCGAGGAGACTGTAACATGAGAGAGTACCGTCATCAACCCAGAGGGATCAGAAATGGGAGAGAAAAACAGGCCCAGATCTCGGAACAGGACGATTCAGAGAATCTCATCGAGCCGATCCCCGAGAACATCCGCCCTCATCTGGATCCCGTCATAGGCGCAGGAGAAGAGATCAAAATCTCGCTCTCTACAGATATGACGTTAGATGGTAGTTATGGCACAGACTGGCTTGTTGCCACGGATCAGCAGTTGATTGCGTTGAACTTCAATGGGCAGGAATCTCCGGATATCACACAGATTTCCCTCGGAGAAATTGAAGCTGTGGAGGCCCAGAATCTCTTTGGGAACAACATCCTCAAGTTGCGATTGACGGATCGGGGTGTGGAGGTCGCTCGATACACCAAGAGTTTGACGCGCAAGTTTGCCCGGGCATCTCCCAAGATCCGGGAACTCATCCGTCAGAGTAAACCTGAATCTTCCGAGCAAGAGGACCAGGACCACTATGGTCCCCGTGAGGAAAAACGTGCCCAGCGTTGTGAGCAGTGCGGCAGGCCCATCCCCCATTGGGCAGGTGTCTGCCCTCACTGCATCGAAAAACGTCGACTGATCTTCCGCCTGTTGAACTACGCGCTTCCTTACTGGCCGATCGCTGCGATTGCCCTCCTGCTCTTGCTGGTGATCACGGTCATCAGTCTTGCACCTGAAATGCTCCTGGGCAAGGTGCTGATTGATCGCATCCTCGCTCCATCGTACCCTCGCCTTGAACTGGGATTCCAGAACGATCTGGACGATGGGGTTCTCTCTCCGGCCCTGAGACAAGTGCTCAGAAGCAACAAGGTACGACTCTCCGAGGATGCTGTTATCTCAGTCGAACAGGCGGGCAATAAATGGCAGATAAGGGATAAGGATAACTACACTATCACCAGGGATGGAGCCATCCTCAACGTTCGCCGAGAGCCGGACATCTTCGATAAGATAATCAGTTTTTTCCTGATCCGGGAAGAGAACCCCGACCCTAAGTCATTGCTTGTCAAGGTGATCGTTGCCCTTATTCTCATCAATATCGTAACCAATGCTCTGGGTGCAATACGCGGTTACATGATGGCATGGTTAGGCCAACGGATCACTTATGATCTCCGCAATGAGACGTATGCCCATCTACATCGGCTTTCCCTGAACTTCTACAACACCAGGGAAACCGGGAATATCATGTCACGTATTACCAATGATGTCCATCGACTTCAAGACTTCGTTGCTGAAGGCTTGCAGGACATGATTCACAATACAGTGATGCTGTTTATCATGGGATCCATCATGCTCAAACTCAACTGGAAGTTGGGGATCTTCGCAATGCTTCCCACTCCGTTGATCGTGATACTGAGCATCGAATTTGGCAAGCGGATGCATAAGGTGTTTCATCGCCTATGGCGACGTTGGGCCGGGCTAAGCGCAATTCTGGCAGATACGATCCCTGGCGTACGGGTCGTGAAAGCGTTTGCACAGGAAGAGAGAGAAGTAGACAAGTTTGAAACACGCAGCTATGACTTGTTTGAAAATGAACTCGGGGCTGCCAAGTTGTGGACCGTATTTGGTCCAACGATGCAATTTGTGACCTTCATTAGCAATATCATCATCTGGCTGGTGGGAGGATTGCAGGTGATCGCTGGCGAGATCACATTGGGAGTCCTGATGATCTTTATGGGATTCATGATGCGATTCCTGGGGCCTGTGCGCATGCTTTCCCGTCTGCATCAGCGGTTCCAGCGCGCTGCAACGGCTGCAGAACGTGTGTTCGAGATTCTGGACACACAGCCGGATGTCGCGGATAAGCCTGATAGCGTCGAACTCCCTGACATGCAGGGACGAGTGGAATTCCGCAATGTTAGTTTCAGCTACGATGGCAACAAGAAAGCTCTCGACGGTGTCAGTTTTGAAGTATCGCCTGGTGAAATGATCGGATTGGCGGGCCATAGTGGCGCAGGCAAGAGCACGCTGATCAACTTGATCTGCCGCTTCTACGATGTGGACGAAGGTGCCATCCTCATCGATGGCGTGGACCTGCGCGATATCAAAGTCAAGTCGCTCCGCGAACAGATCGGTGTGGTCTTACAGGATCCCTTCCTGTTCAATGGAACCGTGGCTGAGAATATCGCCTATGGAACCCCCAACGCAACGATGGCTGAGATCATTGCCGCCGCAAAAGCAGCCAATGCCCACGACTTTATCCTGAACTTCCCTGATGGGTATGATACTATCGTTGGCGAACGCGGAGCCCGGGTCTCAGGTGGCGAACGACAGAGAATCTCGATTGCACGTGCCATTCTGAAGAACCCGCGCATCCTCATCCTCGATGAAGCCACATCTTCTGTAGATACAGAGACCGAATCGCTCATCCAGGAGGCATTGGAACGGCTCATCCGGGGGCGGACGGTATTTGCCATTGCTCATAGACTCTCCACGTTGAAACATGCAAATCGGCTGCTCATCTTGAGAGAAGGACAACTCGACGAAATAGGCACTCATGACGAGTTGCTCGAAAAAGACGGCACTTACGCAAAATTGTGTCGGCTCCAGACAGAACTCTCTCGCATTCGTGCCTGGTGATCGAAAGGACATATATGGGAGACTTCCATCTAAAGGACGAGATAACCATACTCGATCCGGAATCTATAACGTTGGAGAGGAACCGCTTTGGAGATCTTACCCTCAAACTGGGAGACGAAACCTATGAGAAAGTACGGATCATGAGGGCTTTCCCTCTCAGCTTTCCTGAAAAATACATCGTCTTCCGCGTTCGGAACGAAGAAATCGGCTTATTGGAAGATGCAGAGAAAATAGCAGATACCTCACGACAAATCCTCGAAGACGAACTCAGGAAAGCTTATTTTATCCCAAGAATCACCAGGATCTGTTCGCTTGAAGAAAATCATGGCGCCTCGAAATGGAAAGTTGAAACGGACTATGGCATGCGCGAATTTGACGTACGCTCACGTGATGACATCAAGGTTCTCCCACCATTCCGCGTGCTTTTTCGGGATGCTGACGGAAACCGCTATGAGATCCCCGACTGTCGGCGCCTGGACCCCAAAAGCCAATCGCTGCTTGATAGTGAAACATAGTAATATGGCGCGATACTCATCGATATTACTGGATCCCAAGTGGATCAGCGCGGGAGAACACGTTCCTTAATGAAACACTTACAGGTCTCCTTGTGCAACACGCGTTCAGGGGGATTTCTGTGGAATAGTCATAAACCCTTATGATAACTGGGCTTTGTATCACTCAGCACGGCTCGGATCTTTGGCATGGTATTTGCTTCTTAATCAAAGTGATCCGCTTCTAGATTTACTTCCCATTATTTCCGCCCAAACTCATCACGCGGGGAAGTAAATCGTTATCACGCTCGAACGCGCTCATAAGAAACCGATGCATACTGAGACCTTCCTGCTCCCAGCGGGAAGTTCAATTGCTCCCTGATGTCTTGGTATGTTTTCTTGTGAGCGCTTTTTTTTATGCCGTAGGATCCATATATGCCCAGAGTGCTGATTGTAGATGACAATCCCAGTTTATTAAAGATCTCATCCATCGCTATGCGCAAAGAGGGTTATGATGTGGAAGTGGCCCCCGATGCCGAATCTGGATTACAGCATCTGGAGAAAACCAAGTTTGATCTGGTGTTGGTTGATCAGAGGTTGCCTGGAATGGCTGGCATCGATCTCATCAATGAAGTCCACAGGCGCAGGATGTGCAATACAATCGCCCTGATGACCGGGGCCGAGAACGATGAAGTCGTCAACTCGGGTTTCCCCTACTTACTCAAGCCTTTCGACTACACAGAACTGGTTCGCTTCGTAAACACGCTCTGCCGACAATCCGCGTGATCCCATGGATCTCTCCCTGTTCATCAGTATCATCGCGCTTCTGATAGCTCTCTCGAAATGGATCTACGACTACTGGAAGCCGCCCGAACGCCAACAAAGAAGTCATAACCGCCGTGGGCGAGCAAGAGGACGTGTCGAGTTACTCACCGGGCAGACAAACTGCTTCGTGACTCACGGCGGTTACATCCTTTTCTTACTTTCCTTCCGTATCTACAATGATGATGACCAGGTACCGCTTCATATCCAGCGTTGCCAACTGGAAGTGCGCCAGGGCTGGAGGTGGCATCCTACCGTGATCTATAAGACCTCTCTTGCCGCGATGTTCCCCGGACTCGTACGCAACAGTGTACCCGTGCGCGTGGAAGCCTCGGATACGCAGGATTTCTATGAAGTGTTTCAGTATGATGATCTGCTACCAACTACATCAACCCAAGTTCGCCTGATCTGCGAAGCGCGTGAAGGAATACGCCTGCGATGTAAGGAAGAACTGCATCATCGAACGGATGACCGTCCCGTATTTGATATTCTGTTCCGGCCGTGGGATGATTCCGACACCGGGAAGAGATAGCCGTTTGGATCACTCGTGAATCTGGATCATCAAATGGGAGGTGGTCCACCACCGTTCCCTCCGCCATCCTCACTTGGATCCCAATCCTCATTGGATTCAGGCATGACAACATCGAGATCGGCAACATAATCATCGATGACATCCAGATCCTCGGCGAGGTCATTCCAGATGTCCAGTAACTGATCACTTACAGTCGCAATGGCCGTTACCACTGACATCGTAATTAAACCGACGAGCACCGTATATTCCATCAGTGCCTGCCCTTTTTGATTCGATCGAAGCAACACGGTTTACCCCCTTAGCAGAACTCCACGGGTTTTTCTCCCTCACGGAGTTGACCACGTGTAAAGAACGATCCGATACCTTCAGTGGTTTCAAATGAACGGAAATCCCACCAAAGGTTGTCCTTCGACAACGCGGGGGCAGCTTGCATGTAGCCCATGCAATGCTGCAAGTGATTCTGTGATTCCTCTCATAAAACGCTACTATTATATCGGTGTCCCCCCTGCCAGTCAAGAGACTTATTTTTTGCGTTAGGTTTCCAGTGGGATCACTTGTCTGAGAAAGTATCCCGTTAGAGATGCTTCCGCTTGCGCGATCTCCTCTGGAGTGCCACATGCGACAAGGTATCCACCCGCATCCCCGCCTTCGGGGCCGAGGTCGATTACGTAATCAGCGCATTTGATCACATCGAGATTGTGCTCGATGATCACAAATGTATTTCCGCGATCCACGAGTCGCTGGAGGACCATCAGCAGCTTCTGTACATCGTCAAAATGGAGCCCTGTCGTCGGTTCATCCATCACGTAGAGTGTTCTACCTGTGCTACGTTTTGCCAGTTGGGCAGCTAACTTGACTCGTTGGGCTTCCCCCCCGGAAAGGGTTGTGGCCGGCTGACCGATCTGGATGTACTCTAATCC
>JAJRTO010000104.1 GCA_024278235.1 Candidatus Poribacteria bacterium | reverse complement strand
CAAGCCGGAGAATCTCATTGCAGTGGCCATCCAACAGAAGGGATTGCAGAGAGAAAAAGTACCGGATATTTGCGTACTGGACCCTGATGGCGACATCGTGCGCTACCTTATCCAGTGCGGAGAGGCAAAAAAGGCTGTGAACTGGCCCTGTTACCATTCGGATATGCATCTGTTCCATCGAGGAGGGATCGACTTCGGCATCATCGGCTGTGCTGTGGGTGCTCCCTATGCGGTTCTGCTGGCGGAACAGTTGTCTGTCCTCGGATGTGAGTTGATCATCTCGATAACATCTGCGGGCTTACTCGATGCCTCCATTCGGACACCGTGCTTTATGCTCATCGAGCAGGCTATCCGGGATGAAGGTACGAGCTACCACTATCTTCCTCGCTCAGAATCGGCAACATTGGGTACGGCACTGAAATCCAGGCTGGATAGGTTGTTCCAGGATGGGAACATGATAGGTGGATTGTCCTGGACCACGGATGCTCCTTTTCGGGAAACCCAGAGCCGGATCGATTCGATGAGAAAACGGGGCGTCATCACGGTCGAGATGGAATCATCCGCTCTGTACTCCTTTGCCAAAGCCAGGCAGAAAGATGTGATCTGTTTTGCTCACATCACGAATCAGATGGGAACGGCGGATGATGACTTCAACAAAGGGGATGAGAACGGCAGCGAGGATGCTTTGAAACTGATCGTTGCCGTTGCCAAGCTGGTGAAAGCAGTGTGAAACATCGGAAGGAAAAATAGCATGAGCAATGAACGTGTATCTCACGGTGAGATATGGATTTTAGTGAAACGAAAGGAGTGACAACTCATGGAAAACGTGATCTACACAATTCTGTTGGCTCTGCACAACATAGCTCTGGTTGGCTGCGTAGCCGGCCCTTTCTACATGAGTAGAATAGTAGCCAACAGGGGCAAGTATGAGAAGAAGGTGATCTATGACATGGATTCCCTCATGGAAGATGTCATCACCTCGCAGCCGATGCTCTGTTGGCTGTTCATCATTGTCCTGTATGCTACCGGCTTTGGATTTCCTCTCGTCTACTTCCTCTTTCATGGGGAACTCAAAGAATTTAGTTCTATCGCACTGGCTGCCTTCATCTTCAAGCACATCCTCATCCTGGGGATAGTCGGCATCCTATTCTATGGGACCTTTTTCATCAATCCCAGAATCAAGGAACTCTTCTCCAGGTTCAAATCTGGTGAAGAGCCTGAAGAAGAAGCTGTCAGGGCATTCTTTAGCCTACGCGCCAAACGTAAGAAATGGTGTGATGTTTGTTTGGTCTTGGCTATCCTTGTTCTGCTGGTATCTCCGCTCCTTAGATTTTACTAGCAAAACCAGAACAGATAAAGGCGTTCATGTCATCATCCTGATATTGCGCCATCAACGCCTCATCAGATCTCAGTTCTTCGCCCAGTCGTAAATCCTCTATTACTATACAACCGACGTCAACGGTGGTTACGGAGAAATCAAGCAATCCAAATGATATGGCTTCGTCACAACAGAAACACCAATTTCGTCACAGGTGATTGTGATCACTACCTCTCTCCCTCATCTAATAACTGTTCGGCCAAATCATCATCCAATTCAATCCCCGTTCTCATCCTTTCGGAGCGTTCCCGCCAGGCACGTTCACCTGGCACTAAGATTTCTGTGATGCTTTCCATCCTCTTCGCACTTTTTGCGGCATCGATGAGATCCACGACCTTCTGCTTAAAGTCATCGAGAGGGAGAAAAATCGAGGGATCCATGACTATCAGGAGCAGCCCGTAATTTACTCCAGGAGGTGGAATGGCAGCCGCATTGACCAGTGCACCGGACAGGATCTGGATCACCAATGCCAACCCATAACCCTTATGTCCGCCGAACGGCTGTACACTCCCTTTCAACGCCTGAGATGGGTCCGTCGTCGGGTTACCCTCCGCATCAAAGGCCAAGCCTTCTCGGATAGATCTGCCTTCTCGCATGGCCACAAGCAGATCCCCGTTGGTAATGGATGCTGTCGACATGTCCAGCACGATAGAAACTCCATTGGTCGGAATACCAACCGCAATGGGATTCGTGCCGAGAACCGATTCCACGCCGCCCCATGGGGTGATACGCGGCAGACAATCTGCCATCACGATACCGATACAATCCGCTTCTTGCGCCATGTTTGCGTAGTATCCGGCCATGCCGCAATGCGAGGTGTTGTACGCGCCGACCAGGCTGGAACCATACGTTTTCGCTTTCTCAATCGCGGCGTTCATAGCATAGTGCGCCACCAGATAACCGGGATTGTCGCCACCATCGATCAGCATCCAGTGTCCGGATTCCTTTGCGATTTTAATGGCCTGTTTTTTTGTCTTCGCATGGCGGCTTACGATACCGGGGAGTCGGATGAATCCATGCGTTTTGCGCCCTCGGAGTTCGGATTCCAGCAAGATATCCGTGATGATTTCTGCATCTGTATCCGCTATGCCGCCCCTTTTCAGGAAGGCCAACGCGAGTTGGCGCGCCTCGTTTACAGACAATAACATGCATCTACCTCCATGAAGCACTGCGGATGAGTGATGTTCATCGACTGACCGTTAGTGTCGTCTCACCCACCGCTAACTCAAATGCCACGAACGTCTGCTTCCCCTCAACGAGAAAGGTCTCACTCCGGAAGTCGCCTCGCGATTGAACTTGACGGAGATCGCTACCGTTCACCCGGATACGCTTTGCAGCAGTATCAGCCGATAACGTGAAATTCGCTGTCGGGAACTTGGTGTCAATTCGCACGTATTCTTCTGTTACCGCATTTTTCTTTTCAACTTCGATATCGCTCAACTCCCGCGCCATCCAGTAATGCCCGATCTCACTGTTCTTCATCCAGAGAGTCTTGGTGCCGTCTGGGTCGTATGCATCGAGTCGACGTTTGACATCCCTCAGCACCTTGAAACCTATTTCCCCATTGACATAAAAGCAGGGCCAATGTCCCACGAGGACGCATGGCAATTCCTCCTCCAGAACTGCCGGCAAGCGTCCGCCACGTAAATCCTCTGTGATGAACAAGTCGGGATCGGCTGTATCATAACCTGTCGCACCGAACCAATCCCCTGCGCAACTGACGATGCTGGCGATGGCAATGCCTTTGTCTTTTTCCGCATGCCAGATCGGCACATCGGGTAACTTATCGTGCGTGAGTCTCAGAAAGAAGAACGGCCGGGGATTGTCGTTCACGCGCAGGGCTGCATCCAGTGTTGATCGAGCATATGCGGCTTCCTTACGCGAGCCAAATCCGCCAGGACTCGTCACCCCCTCGCAAGGGATGCCAACGTTTCTGAGCAACTCCATTGCCGTAGCAATGTAGTCCGTCAGAAGTTCCACAGGTGGATCTACCCACTCCCCCTGCTCCCACTCCTCCGTGAGTTGCCAGGTTTTCAAGTCAACAATATGCGTGTGGGTCAGCATTTCGGGAGTGAGGTCAAAGTTCGGCCAGATAATCTCCTTTGCCACACGCAGCCACCCGTCCAACTCGCGCTGCGGAAATCCGGGGAAGCCCCGGTCGATCCGTCCAACACCAGCGGGGTACGGGATCATGCTGAACTTGCCCTTGATGCCCTGTTCGCCGCACCATTCTCCCCATTTAGCGGCAAAATCGGCAGGAATCGTGTTGGGCATGGATTCCAGTTTGTCGTAGTGTATCTCCCAGCCCCCGGGCGAAGAATCTGGTCGATGGCGCAATCGCCAATCGTGTCGTTGCTGGATCCAGTAGTAAGCTTTGTTGATGACCGGGCATGAATCATCGATGATAAGTGACAGCGGCGTGCGGAGCAGTGGATTACAGATGGTTACGTCCATTTTGTTCTTCCTTTCTTTTTCATCCGAACTTATCCTGATGAACCGGTACGGCTGATCCATACTTCATAGCATGCCAAAGACATCGTCAGTACCCACAGCCATGGCCATAAGGCGTAGGTCTGCCTGACGAAGGAAAGTTGATCATCAGACGAGGCAAAAGCTTCTACCTCAGGCCAATACTGCCAAAACCATACCAAGTTAAAAGCACGCAGATCCATTTCTCTTGCATCGGGATTGAGTATGATGGTACCGATTGATGGAATTGAATAGATGCCGGGTTCTTCGGGCCATTCTAGTAGCCCTGATGGAGATGTCGACGGATCCGGCATCCTCACCGCCGGCGTCCCACCGATCTCCCAGATGGGCCGGGAGCGATTGCGCTCCCAGGCATCACGTAAAGTTCGGTGCAACCAGGGGAGGAAGTCGGGTTGGATGTGCCAATGATTCCAGGGCGGCCCAGCACTGGTTCCGACGTAAAAGACACTCCCCTGTCCGTAATCTCGTCGTACGACCAACGGTTTATCCTGAGAATCTGCAAGCAGGATCTGACTGTCCGGCTGGATGAGCAGTTCCCACGAGCGTTGGATCTCAGCTTCATTGAGGGTTCGGCTCTCCTCTATCGGCGCTCCAAGCCCCGCCGGGATCCATTCAAGCTCCTGATCAAATGGAACACTGAATTCCGGCCCCAGGAACACGAGAAGGATTCCTCCTCCGCGTAGATAATCTGTCAGGATACGAGCATCTGTCATATCCCACGGTCTTGTGATCACCACAGCATCATAGCGGATTCCATCCACGAATGTCGAATCTTTTCTGTTTTCAATAAGATTTGATAATGACTGAGGAACATCATCGGCCAACTCAGCGCGGATGGGACTCGAGTCATCGGGAGAGAGTGCCAGGGCCACGTAACGGGTGCTAGGCCCCACGCAGAGCACACGGAAGTAAGGGACGATCTCAACGAGTGTATAACGCTCATTATCCACAGACAGGTCATCGGAACCGAGCGTCGCTGTCACCGGATAAAATCCGGGCTGTTGGAACTGATAAGGCAGATGGATGGTTTTGCGCTCTCCCGTTGGAACTTCCATAGGAATACTGGCGACGGTCTCCCCGACTTCATGTTCGCCAGATCCTATCACGAGTTTCAGCCAGGTTTGTTCGTGATCCATCGTGCCTGTATTGGCAACCTCACAGGTAAATGAGGCAGGTTCTCCCACTGCATAGACACGTCTTGAAGACTCAAACCTCACGAGGCTCAGGTTATCTATTTGCCGCCTTGTGGGAAGTATCAATCGGATGCTGGCCTCTTGAGATAGGCTGCTGAGCTTCGCACCACTCCAGCTCCGGCGTTGACCGTCGGTAAAAACGCATACCTGTTTCACAGGCTCTGGGCGTGTTCGCAAGAGGTTTTGCAGCACAGGCAGTATTTCAGCAAAAGTATCGGCACGGAAGCTCGGTTGTAATTGCCTCAGGGCGTTACGAGCTGATTTGGTGTCGGTGTAGGTTGCTGCGCTCGCCGTATGTTCTCCGAGCCGCATGATATCCGAGAATGTCAGAATCCCATAGTGGGTTTGAGAGGGTTGTTGATCCATCCATCGCAAGGCTTGTTGCTTGGCTATTTCAAATTGTGTCCGGTCCGCATCCTGTACCCGCATGCTGTATGAGTCATCGAAGAGCAAGAGCACATATTGCTCACCCGGGCCAAGCAATGGCAGTCGCCGCGGCGCCCAGACAGGACCTGCAAGGGCCAGCACCATGAATCCAATTATCGCCATGCGTATGAACAGCCGCCACCGATTTTGTTTACGTACCCGGGCAGCCTCCCGTATAATGGTCTGTTCCAGGAACTGCATGGCTGCCCACCGGACGTAATGAGGATTGCGGGTCTGGAGCCACCGGAAAAGCCAGGGCAGTGCGACTCCAATCAACCCAAATAACAGCCAGGAATGTTGGAAGTGTAGGGACATGGTGGATGCGTTATTGCCTACGGATGAGTTGCATGACGATGATATGAACGCTGTGTGAGATATTCTGTGAAGACCGAGACAACCGGCTCCGTGATATCCGGGGAAATATAGTCGATACTCTCACTGTGGCAGGTGAGGCGCAACTTCTGACGGAACCGCTCAACACTGGTACGGTAAGCTTCTCGGAACTGCTCAGGTTGAAAGCGCATTCTCCCACCTTCGTACCCGACGAACTCGGTTGTCCCCGTGAATGGCATCTCAATTTCATCCGGATGCAGCAGATGCCAAAGAATCACTTCGTGTCCACGGTAACGTGTATACTGAAGTGCATGCTCAAGCGATTCAATCGATTCTAAGCAGTCGGAGAGGACGATCCATAATCCATGTGGTGGCACCCGGTGGACAACATCTTCCAACACTTTACTTACCCTCCGTTTGCCTTTAGGATTTAATTGATCGACGAGTTTCGCAAAACGATGGAACTGAGCAGGACCGCTCGTTGGTGGCAGACCCACGGCCTCACCCGAGTGCCAGAGGCTCACAGCATCCTGTTGTCGGAGGATGAGATAGGCAAAACCGAGGGCCAGCCGCACGGCAAATTCGAACTTACTGGGGTCCCCATAGTCCATAGAAGCACTGGTATCAAGTAGAATATGCACCGAAGTGCGGGTTTCACCCTCATGCTGACGGATCGTGTATCGCTCATGCCGGGCATAGACGCGCCAGTCGATCTGCCGGATGTCGTCCCCTGGAGTGTAGCCGCGATGCTCTGCGAACTCGACACTGGTTCCGCGAAAGGGACTGTGGTGTCGCCCCGGTAGCCATCCCACAGAATAATGGCGAGGCATGAAATCAAGTCGCTCTATCTGTGCAAGAAACTCTGCGTCAACGTATCGGTAGGCTGAAAATGCAGATTGCATCGGTAAAGGGCCTAAAGTGAGAAGATACATTCAGTTCAAGGCATCCGGAACTGACTGAGCTTCGAGGCGGTTTGATCCGGTTATGGAACGAGCAAGCTGCACGCTCTACGGGACTAACGACGGAAGTAGAGCATGCTGCCAGCTTGTTCTTGCCTGCCCCCCGGATTCTGTGGGAACGAGCAAGCTGCACGCTCTACTGCAAACAGACCTTCTGAGCTGCTTCCAACAGCGCCCCTGCAAGGAACTGTGGATTGACCTCAGCCTTGCCCCGGAAGGTACGTACCTTTTCTCCTCGCACCTTCAGTACGGCAAGGTCCTTGCCTCCCAGGTGAATTCCCACTTCGGCATTACGCGTTTCACCGGGACCGTTGACCTCACAACCCATCACCGCCACAGGGATCTGGATGTGATGTTTTTCGAGTAGTTCCTCCGCAGCAGCCACAATGCCTTCATAATCGGCCTCCGGATCTCCGCGCCCACAGAATGGACAGGAGATGATGTCCAGCAGGTTCTCCGCAAGCCCCAATGTGCGGAGCAACTCTCTGGCCGTATGCACTTCCTCAACAGGATCTCCGGTAATGGAAACACGAAACGTATCGCCGATACCTTCCATCAGCAGAGTACCGATACCTATCGACGATTTCACATGGGCTCGTCGTGGTGTACCGGCCTCTGTGACTCCAAGATGCAGCGGATAACGTACTCTGGATGAGAGCAACCGATTTGCCTCGATCATCCGCAGCGGATCACTCGATTTCACCGAGATCACAATATCTGTTAAATCGTGTTCCTCACAGATTTGAACATGGCGCATTGCACTTTCGACGAGCGCCTCAGCCGTCGGCGAGGGATATTTCTCCAACAGGTCTTTCTCCAGGGAACCTTCGTTGACACCGATACGGATCGGGATATTCGCTGCTTTCGCAGCAGACAACACCTGCGCGATCCGATCCTCACTGCCGATATTCCCCGGGTTGATCCGTACTTTCGCGATCCCGGCATCCATCGCCATCAAGGCGAAACGGTAGTTGAAATGAATATCTGCGACGACGGGAACCGGACTCCTCCGAACGATAGCAACAAGGGCTTTGGCGTCGGCTTCTTCTGGAACGGCAACGCGCACAATCTGTGCCCCTGCATCAGCACATCGTTCAGTTTGAGCTAAGGTTGCGTCAACATCTCGCGTCAAGGTGGTTGTCATCGTCTGTATTGAAATTGGAGCACCATCTCCGATGGTGATATTCCCAACCCTGACGCCGCGCGTTGGCTTCCGCTTGCTGTGTATTGGCCGCGAGTTCATGATGGTCTCTTTTCTGATCTGTAAACAAGCGAATGGACGAATTCCGTTTTATGCCCCACTTTCATCATTCAAAACTGCGATGGCAGCACGTACTTTCTCAGTGCCTTTGCGACACCATCATTGTCGTTGGATTCCGTAATGACATCTGCCTGGGTCCGTATCGTTTCAGAGGCGTTCTTCATCGCGATCCCCAGGCCGGCATAGGCGAGCATATCGAGATCGTTATAGTTATCTCCAATGGCAAGTACCTGTTGACGAGAGATTCCATGCTGTTGTGCAATGGCATGGATCGCCTGCGACTTGGAAGCACAATTCCCGAGTATTTCCAGGAACCAGAACCGATTGCCGTAGAATCCACCCGAAGTGATCACATTTGCCATACCCAAGAGCTGTTTTAGCTCCTCCATCGCCCATAGCACACGTTCCCGATGGTCAACAGCAACGATATGGATGGGATGATCCACGAGACATGTTCTCACATCAGCACAGGGATACAAGACAGATTCTTTACTCTGGAGAAAAAGTTTCGTTCCCTCGTTCATCGAGTCCGGTTCATGGTACAGACAATACTTCCCATCGTTGAACGTGTAGACGGTGGGGTGAAACTGATTTTCCTTCAGGAAGTTCAAAGCAGCATCCGTTTGCCAGTGTGGTAGTGGGTGATTTGCCAGGACACGCCCACTATGTGCTTCCACAATAACAGCCCCGTTGTGCAGTGCAAGTAGAAACTCAAAAGGGATACGTTGGGTTACTTCCCGTGCTTTGTGCAGGGTTCGACCCGTACAAAGCATGACCACCACGTCCTGCTCACGAACCTGCTGAAGGACTTGAAGCGTTTCATCCGAGATCTGCTTCTCAGGGGTAAGCAGTGTCCCATCCAGATCGATGGCGACGAGACGATAACAGGTTGATTGTGCTCTCATAGAAACCCCTCATGAACCAAAACCACATCTCGAGTCATGAAAATCGTGTGCATAGTGCGTTATAGTACCGTCATCGGATCCATATTGAGTACGACGTCCACATCTCCACGGGTTATAGTTGGCGGAGCTTCAGCCATCATCTGCTTTACCGTCGCCCGCAAGTGAGCCGGTTCACTGGCCTTTAGCAGAAAATGCCATCGATAGCGATTCCGGATCCTGGTCAAGGGAGCGGGCGCAGGGCCCAGAACTTCGACTTGTGGAAAAACGGTATCGCATAGCTTTAGCAGGATCTCCTCCAGGGTGTAACATGCTTGCTGAACATGTTCCTCAACTTCGCCATGCACCAGAATACTCAGAGCATGCATCATAGGGGGATAACTGAGAGACTGTCGGAGCACAATCTCCTTCTCGTAGAACATCTCATAATCATGATGACTCGCTGCTTGAATGCTGTAGTGATCGGGCTGATAGCTTTGCACGACGACCTCGCCTCCAGCAGCGCTACGCCCTGAACGGCCAGCCACCTGTGTCAGCAGGTTGAAAGTACGTTCTCCTGAGCGAAAGTCAGGCAGATGCAACGCGGTATCTGCAATGATCACACCGACCAGTGTCACCCTGGGAAAATCGAGACCTTTGGCGATCATCTGTGTGCCGATCAGGATATCGATATTCCCCTGGCGAAACGCATCCAGGATCTTCTGGTGGGCGTTCTTACCCGTTGTCGTATCGGTATCCATGCGCGCAATCCGGGCGGTGGGAAATGCCTTGATCGTTTCCTCCTCAACCTGCTGAGTCCCCAGGCCAAAATAGCGGATGTAACCGCCACGGCACCGGGGACACGCTTTGGATACAGGACGTTGATCATTACAATGATGACACACCAACTTCTGAGAATTGAAATGATAGGTCATGGTGATCGAGCAGTT
>JAJRTO010000103.1 GCA_024278235.1 Candidatus Poribacteria bacterium | reverse complement strand
CTGCCAGCTTGTTCCCAGGGCTTGACAGGCTCTCTGAACGAGCAAGCTGCACGCTCTACGGGACTCACTGACGGAGGAAGTAGAGCATGCTGCCAGCTTGTTCCCAGGCTTGACAGGCTCCTCTGAATGAGCAAGCTGCACGCTCTACGGGACTTGAAAAGCTCGGGAAATAAGGGCACAGAGGGAGTCAGATCGGGGGTCCGGACGGCAGATCAACAGATTATTGGATCCATCTCCTCAGGAACTCCATTCCTTTTGGCATCTCAGATGGAAAGTCACGGAAGTTACATTCGATGGAGACACGGCCCCGATAGTCAATCTCCTCAAGCGTGCGGAACAATCCCTCGAAATCGAAATCACCACTGCCCGGATACAGTCGGTGTGTATCCGCTACATGGACGTGGATCAGGTATTCCGCGGCTTCCACGATATGCTCGAAAGGCTCATCCTCCACGTTGAAATGATAGAAATCAGCCAAGACACGGACGGCTTCGTGATCCACTTCACGTGCAATTGCCAGAGCCTCATCCACGCGGTTGATCAGATTGGTCTCCTTATGATTGAGAGGCTCTATCGCGATCTGGATACCGTGACGCTTGGCCGCATCGCCCGCGATATTGAGGAACTCCATAAGCTCCGTTCGTGCTCGGTCTGGAGAGAATCCCTCGGGATAACTGCGGGCTCCTCCGCTACCAAAGACGATGATCTGGCCACCCAGGCTGCTGACCCGTTGGGCCGCTATCTCAACATAGTCCCCGGCACGTTCCATATCGCGATCAGGGCCGGCCAGTTTCAGATCCGCAGGCAAGAAGCTGTTGAAGCACTCAGGGATCAACTCTACCTTTTCGAGGGCCACCTTCAATTTCTCGAAATCGCTCTCCGGTTGCTCGGGACATACCATCCCTACACCTAATTCCGCGAAGTCACATCCCGCCTGCTCCATACGTGTGAGCACATCAGGCACTTTGTCCACCTTGGCCTGATAGATCGCACTGGTATCCAGTTGAGTTGCATCTACTGTGGGTGGTACAAACGAGGCCAGTCCTGCACAACATCCTAATCGCATCAGTGCTATCCTCCCGTTCCTGTTGAGTTTACTTCTCATCCATCAGCTTATCGAGGAATTCAGCAAAGGCATTCAGATCGCTCGTCAAAGCCTCATAGCATCTTCGCACGCCGTGTGCCAATTCCAGCACACGGTTCGGATGGAGATCAAACGTATATACATTGCGTACCACATGCCGAAAACCACGGTACTCATCGAGGTATCGACGTGTTTCAGGAGTGATCACCGCCGGTCGAGTACTATTGATCTTAGCTGACATCTGCAGTAGCAGACTGCTATGCCACTGAGGCCCTGTTGGCAATGCGCCTTCCATTTCCCGCGCAATATCCTCAAAAACATGTTCGACTCCGGCATAGAATCCATGCAGATTCAAGGCAACGCCATCCAGATAGTCATCGTCTCCCGTTTGCTCTGTCTTGTCCATCAGACTCTCCACGCGTCGGATAACGCGTTCCAGATCCTCGAGTGACTGCTGAATACGGCCAATCAACGCAGTATAGCCGCTCATAATGTGATGCCTTCCGCCTCGATGGTTTCCAGTAGGTGAGTCGGCGCGTTCTCGGCCATCACCAGATCGATCTCGATGGTTGGATCCAGATCCAGCAACTGTGAAACGACGGTATAATACACCTTTTCATCCAAACCCCACACACATAGATCGATGTCTGAACGGGCATGAAACAGATCGCCTCTGGCGAGGGAACCGAAAAGGACAACCCGCTCAACACCAGGTTTCTCTTTGAGTAGCGTCGCCGCCTTCCGAGCTAATATCCGGGCACGCTCACATCGCTCGCGTTGCTCTTGTTCTTTGCGTGCCTGGCGATCCTGAGCCGTTGCGCGGTAGACCGCCATCTCCTCCTGGGAAATCTCCCGAGTAGACAATAGGGTGTCAGCGTTCCTCTGCATCAGGGTCTCTTTACGGAGTGGATCAGAATATCGGTGCTTCTTCATCAGATACGTCGGGCAGCTCTTCGTCCATCTCTACATAACCATAGAGTTCCACTTCTCTGATAAGGGCCGGAGCCCGTATCTGTCCTTGAATAATCGTCCAACCACCGGGGAGACGTTCTGTGTTTTTCCTGCGCTGTGCTGCGTCATCGGATGTGCGGTTGACACGGATGCGGATGCCATCGGTACGGGACGATACTTTTACCACGATCTCTTGCTGCTTGTTGCCTTTCACATCGCGCACTTTTTTCCAATGTCCCAGATTGTTGCGGGTATGAACTGCAAAGGCGGTAAGGTTGGGGGAGTAGATGACCATTTTGTGGATCATTTTGGGCTCAGGAAGCTAGATCCGTACCTCTGAAGATGGGAAACGAAGGCTTGTATCCACCTCCTGGGGAAAGACGGACTGTCCAACCGTATTCAGATCTCCATCGATGATCGCGGGATCATTCGCCGTCACCCCTGGATCCTGGGTGTAATTGTGGCTCCATTGTTGCTCTGCAAACAACGTGCTGATGGCTTTGCACCCTACTGAACTCAGTATCATCACCGTGAGTCCGAGCAGTAGATAGGCGGTTCTCATACAGCTCCCTCCTCAATCAGCAAGGATCCCTAGAATATCATCCCTGCTCAGTTTGCGCACCTTAAATGATAGACCTTCAAAAAAGGGCACCAGGTCCCGCTGGGCCGCTTGACTGAGATAATAAACCACGACGCTCGTACCGAGTGTCTGAACCCTGCGATACACCCCATCCTGCTCAAGGATCGAGAAAAAACGCTTGAGCAGATCCATCCCATAGCGGAGTTGCAGCTCCTTTAGGATACGATAAGAGTAAGCGTATAGTTCAACACTTCGGAACGGAAGTTCACTGTTGTCACCCCGCCATGTTTGAAGGATATTCCGGCCATCCTCATCGACCTTGATCGGTTTCAGATCTGTCTTCTGCTGGGCCCAGCCGCGTCCCCCACCATATTCCTCCTCGACAAGTACGGCGATCCCCTCATCCATCCATGCCGGTAGCGAGTAAACGGATGTAAAGGCATGGGTCAACTCGTGCGCACGTGTTGCTTTGGACTCAAAGGCATCGATACCAAAGCGCATCTTGATGGTGTATTTCGGTTGAACTCTCCCGTCAACCACGTGAGAGCCGCGCTGGATGGAGGTAAGTGCGTCCCGCGAATTGGGGATGGCTTCCTCGCCGATATCCTCTTGAAATTTCAGGACTGGCTCGACTTCGATGAGGATCATGCCCTTAGCCGTAAAGCCAAATAGTTCCTTGAAGAAATCGTATTGGCCTTCGAGAAAAATGAGATCCCCACTTCCTCTGGATTTTCGTTCTTCCACAGTGTCGTAGTTGGGGAGTTTCGAGATATCCTTTGAGTAGTCGAGGATATAATGCGGGCTCTCAAAATGGTAGGCTTCAGGAGATATCTTGGGTTTGAACTGGGGCCTGGTATACATCCTGGGCGCCTGACCACTTAGAGTACGCCTCTTAGGCGGAGGCGTCTGAAGTGCAGCACAACCTGTCCAGATCAGAATCAGGACGCAAAATACGCCTGAGATACGGCCAATCATGTCATTCTTCCCCAAGCGTCGCATCCTCATCCAATACGATGTCATCGAGTTCGGCTTCATTGACGATGGGTTCACCAAACGACTCGACAGGTTGAGTGCGGCCCCCGATATTGAGTTTCTCCCGGATCTGTTGCTCGATCTGAAACATCATCTCGGGATTGTCAGCCAGAAGTTGCTTGACCCGTTCGCGTCCCTGGCCGAGCCGTTCACCGTTGTAGGAGTACCAGGATCCGCTTTTTTCGACAATTTCGTTATCGACTGCAACGTCAAGGATGTTTCCCTCTTTGGAAATCCCTTCTCCAAAGGTCATATCGAATTCTGCCTGCATGAACGGGGGAGCAACCTTGTTTTTGACCACTTTCACTTTGATGCGCCGACCCACCGGATCTGGAGAATTCGTTTCTCTGATACTCTCTCCACCCCGCATCTCGAGACGCACAGAGGTATAAAATCGTAAGGCACGTCCACCAGGCGTCGTCTCTGGACTACCAAACATGACACCGATCTTCTCACGGATCTGGTTGGTGAATATGACACAGGCTTTGGAGCGGCTGATGACGGCACTAAGTTTCCTCAACGCTTGGGACATCAGGCGGGCCTGGAGCCCCATATGGCTATCCCCCATATCTCCTTCGATCTCGGCACGCGGCGCCAGAGCCGCTACGGAGTCGATGACGATGACATCCACCGCGTTGCTGCGCACCAGCATCTCGACGATCTCAAGGGCCTGCTCGCCGAAATCAGGCTGGGATATAAGGAGATTATCGAGATCGACCCCAATACGCTTAGCGTAGAGTGGATCCAGGGCGTGTTCTGCATCAACAAATGCTGCCACTCCCCCCAGCCTCTGGGCTTCAGCAATAATATGCAGACAGAGGCTTGTTTTCCCCGATGATTCCTGACCGTAGATCTCAACGACGCGACCTCGGGGAACCCCACCAACGCCCAATGCGATATCCAGCGCCAGCGCACCTGTTGGGATCGCCTCCACGGGCACAACACTATCACCGCTCAACCGCATGATGGAACCTTCTCCGAATTGACGTTCGATCTGGGAAATCGCTTGATCAACCGCTTTGTTCCTGGCTTCTTTTAACTTTGCTTCATCCACCTTTGTGTCGTTACGTTTTGCCCTTGCCATTTCCGATTTGCCCTTTCGTTGTTTCCTTGAATTTCGTTCTCTCTGTTTCCCTCCCATAACGCTCCTTAATTATACTATACAAACGTGAGGCTATCAAGTAAAAAGAGATCTAATGCCTACCGAGAAAGAAATGGTGCTGCGGCGTATAAATAGCTCCCTTCGGGTGCAATTGGCTCCGCAGCAAGACGAGACGATCCACATGGATGGGCTGCAAATCAAACTGCTCATACTGCACAACTCGTTTCTGAATCGAAGTGAGATCCATAGGTCGTCGGATGCGTCCCAACGTCAGGTGCGGTCGGAACGGCTTCCTGTCTCGACGAAAACCGAGAGGATGCAGCGATGCCTCAACCGTCTTTGCCAGTGTAACCAGTGATTCCCCTCCTTTTGAGATACCCACCCATAGCACCCTCGGACGACGCCAATTTGGAAAGACGCCCACGCCACTCAGTTCAAGTTGCACAGGCTGGCAGTCCATCAGCACAGGCTTCAGCGTGTCAACGATTGCATCCTTCTGGTTCCAGGTAATATCCCCGAGGAACTTCAGGGTGATGTGGATGTTCCCATGTTTGACCCATGAGATGCCTCGCAATCCGGGTTGCAGTTCCCTCTGAATCTGCGTGCAGAGCGCATGCACTTCCTCCGGAAACTCGATGGCAATAAAACTGCGAATGCGTTCCTCTTGCAGTGTGATCCCCTCCCTATTCGGTCCATCCATCATACGGTCCACCGGTTATTCAAACCGATCTTGATCCCCTGGATAAGTCTGATTGGACACAACAAGCTCGCGCAACGCCTTCTGATTGTTGCGGAGAAACTCAAGACCCGAAACGACGGTTAGAATCAATGGGACGTACATGGCAAAGTAGATGGGCCCATGAACCTCACGGGCTGCACGGACGATCCAATGAAAATCAAACCCGTAATCGTGCAGGACAAGCAAAAGTAAGCCCAGGGCGATCACGATCATCTGGGAGGATGTCTTGTACTTCCCCCAAGCACCTGCACCAACTGCTGTCCCCTGCGCGGCTACCATCGCAACACGTAGGCTAGTGATCACGAATTCACGGCCGATAATGGTGAGCACTATCCAACCAGGGATCAATCCATCCCCGGCACGTGTGAACGAGATCAGGGCCGCACCCACCAGCAACTTGTCGGCAAGTGGATCCATGAAGCGCCCGAAGCTGGTTGGCCCTTCGCGCCGCGCGATGACCCCATCCAGGTAATCTGTAAGAGATGCCAGGACAAAGACGATGAGCGACCACAGAGCATATCCGTAGGTGAACAGGCTCATAAAGAGCGGCACCATCAAGATGCGCGCTATCGTCAGGTAATTGGCCCAACGAAGAATCGTAGAGAGATTCATCATAGGATGCGTCCGACGAGATCATAGCCATTCACATCAGTGATCTCTACCTTATAAAATTCGCCGCTGGTTACTTCATCGTGCAGAATATACACGACATCATCAATCTCAGGCGATTGTCCCTCATATCGGCCGTAAAAGAGACCAGCATCCGCGTCCCAGCCATCGGCAAGCACCCTGAGCCGCTCGCCAATAAGACGCTGACGTTTCTCATAGGCAACTGCTTGTTGGGCTTTGACAATGCTATTGAGGCGCGCCTGCTTGACCGCATCGGGAAGCGGATCCCTCATACGTGCTGCTGGCGTATTTTCTTCGGGCGAGTAAACGAACACACCCAGATGGTCAAATTTTACTTCATTCACGAATTCCAGCAAGTCCTCAAACGCCTCCTCGGTTTCCCCGGGAAAGCCCACGATAAACGTTGAACGCAATGTAATATCAGGTATCCACTCGCGGATTTGCTGGATCTTGCTGCGAATCCGGGAACCCGTTGTCCCCCGAACCATCCGTTTGAGTACATGATCATCCATGTGCTGCACAGGCATGTCCAGGTACTTACAGACATTTGGAGTCTTTGCGATGGTTTCCAGCAAAGGCTCATCTATCCGTGTTGGGTACGTATAGAGGATACGAATCCAGTCCAGATCCGAAATATTCCCCAGTTGCTGGAGCAGTTCCGGTAGTTTCTTTGCCCCGTAGAGATCCATCCCATAGAATGTCGTATCCTGAGAGATAAGTAGCAGTTCCCGTACGCCTTTCCGGACAAGAGCCTCGGCTTCGCTCACAATGGATTCTATCGGACGGCTTCGATGCCTTCCTCGTATCACAGGGATCGAGCAGAAGGAGCATCTGTTATCGCAGCCTTCAGCGATCTTGAGATAGGCATAGTGAGCCGCCGTCGACAAAATACGTGGTGTTGTATGGTCATAGACGAACTCAGGCACGTCCACAAGTGAAAACACCGGCTCATCGCCTTGCACTCGCTCACAAACCTGCACAATATGCTGAAACTCACCCGTGCCGACAAATGCATCCACCTGCGGCAACTCGGATATCAGACCATCGCTATATCTTTGGGTAAGGCAGCCGGTGACGATGAGCTTTTGTGCACTTGTCGTTGAATTTGCAACCGTGTGGATTGTCTGGAGAGATTCTTCTCTTGCATCCTCGATGAACGCACATGTATTGACGATGACGATATCGGCGTGCTGCGTATCGGTCGTCAGTTCATAACCGTTTTCATGCAGCAACCCCAACATTACCTCAGAATCTACGAGGTTCTTGGGGCATCCTAAGCTGATCAGGTTAATCCGTTTTTTTCGGTGTATTGAAGATTCGCGTTTGGCTTTAGCCAAGTGATCCCTCGCTCATCTACTGCTGCGGATTGATACTGATGACCTCAGCACCTTCAGGGATGGCAAAGCGGAAAATATCGTCGGGGAGTTGTTGATTGACTTTGATATGTCTGAGAGACGTAATCATGGTAAGGTCACCATTTGGTTGACCAACGGTCTGGTAGGAGAACTGAATCGGGAGCCAATCCTGCTGGCGTACCCATATCTCGATGATCTCTTTGAACTCGAAAGACTCCTTGGGGGAAAGTGCGAGACGGTAAACATTCTTCTTGGCAGCAGCCTCATCTTCGACAAGTTCCAGAGCATAGCGTTGTTTCAGATACTCAAAAGACGCCCCTAAACCCGGCAAAATCCCGGTTCCACCACCCTGTTGCGTTTGTACCGACTTGTTGACTTGATTGAGCACAGGAGTGTAGGACCAGGCATGCTTTCCATCGAGCACGATCGACTGTGTCAATTGCTTCGGATTATCTTTATCGAAGTATTCCATACGCAAAAGATTCGGCTTCGCGAAGTATAATTTTCCCTGTGTGATTGTCTTGTAGTTCTGTTGGAAGGTCGTCTGCTCGAATTCTGCAAAGAAGTTCTCGTTCTTCTCATAAGTCAATCTGAACTGATCAAAGACATCTTCTGCAGTCTCCGCAGAAGCCATCCCACTCATCAAGGTAACCATTAGTAATAGAACTATCTGTCGCATAATCTATACACCTCCCGGATGCGATCCTCCCGCCTGCTACCGGCAAAAGCGCGATCCTTGAGCATTGGCAGGACAGGCGGACGATAGCAGTATACCATCTCTCAAAATCGCTTGTCAACGACTGTTTGACGGAACAGAGCCTCGCTTTCCACTTGACATGAATCTGCATTTGCCGCATAATCCCCAGAACTTTGTGGATGTAGCGCATGATCCTAATACCGTCAAAAGGAGGATTCATGAATGATCCAAACTTGTTTACATGGTTGATTCTTTATGCATGTGCAGCGCTCATTGGTATCACAAAGGCAGGCTTCGGTGGTGGCACAGGTCTACTCATCACGCCGTTGTTAGCGATGATGTCACAGAATGTCAAGACAGAAGCCCTGGGACTGATGCTGCCTCTCCTGTTCGCCACCGACGTTTTTTCGATGTTCTACTATTGGCGTAAGTGGGATACGAAGAACGTTATCCGTCTGGTACCCGGTGCGTTGGTCGGCATCCTGATCGGGAGTTTCATCTTACAGAACCTCGAGACACTCTACCTGAAGAAGCTTATTGGGATCATCGCTCTTGGCTTTGCGATCCTTCAGATCACGCGCGATTATATTCTAAAAAATGAATCGGCATATCGTCCTACCTGGTGGCACGGTCTTGGCGCTGGAGCAGGGATCGGCCTTACATCCACACTGGCACATATCGGTGGCCCGATCACCATGATGTTCCTCCTCCCCCAGAAACTCCCCAACCGCACATTTGTGGGGACAACAACGGCGCTTTTCTTCTGCGTCAATCTTGCGAAGTTTCCTCCCTATTTGCTCCAGGGAATGTTCACATCTACCAATGTCACGCAAGCCCTGATGCTGTTACCGATGATATTGATTGGCGTACTGATCGGGATCCTCCTCAACCGTCGTGTCTCCGGCAAATGGTTTACACGCATTATTCTGGCACTTGTGTTTATCACGGGGATACGGCTGTTGCTACTATAGGTTCCTTATTGTATTTCCAAACCGCTTCTGATACCGGTTTCAGTAGTTCCTGGGAGTATTCCGGGTGGCACTGCGTGACTCCGGACACAGGATAGAGCATCCATAGTCCGCATCTGTAATACCAAACACAGTTTAAAATTGCCGCTTTGAGAAATCCCCCTCAATCCCCCTTTACGAAAGGGGGAAGCGGTT
>JAJRTO010000102.1 GCA_024278235.1 Candidatus Poribacteria bacterium | reverse complement strand
TGAACGACTCTGGAGGAGCCTACCATCAGTACAGCCGGGAACTCGTCGCGGCAGGATTTGCGGTGCTTGCCCCGTTCAATCTCAGGGATGGCGAGCGGCGCAACCGGATTGAACGCCTCGCCCGACTGGCAGACACCACCTTGCCGGGGATCGAATTGGTGAGGATGCAACATCTGCTCACAGAAGTCCTGAAAGATGAGCGGATCGACCCGGAGCGGGTCGGGATGTGGGGATTGAGCCTCGGTGGACTGGCCACCATGTTTTGGATGCCACTTGAGGAACGCATCCGAGTGGGAATCGTCGCTGCTTGGTTCAATCACAGGCGAAACAAGATGGCCGTCCCCGATCCACGATACAGTTGCTTTCTCGATACGAAAGAGGAACACGCCTTCTTCCGGGGCTGGCTGGTGGAATTCTCAGACGATGATGTCGTGAGCCTGATCTGCCCCCGCCCGCTGCTCATCCAGGCGGGGAAGGAAGATCGGATCGCGTGGTGGGAACAGATCATCGAGGAATTTGAACGCTCCCGGATCCACTATGAGCAATTGGGTCTCAGCGATCGGATCGAACTGGATCTCCATGAGGGAGGTCATGAGGTCCGTCTCGAAACAGGGATCTCGTTTCTAAAGAAATGGCTATTGAATGCTGAGTAACAGGCAGAAAGAGGACATCCGAAAGGAGCTGAACGTGCAAACCCGATATCGCGTCGGCCTCGTGGGATGTGGCGGTATGGGACGTCATCATCTCAGTGTGCTGCGCTCATTACCCGAATTTGAGATCGTGGCGCTGTGTGACATTATGCCAGAACCATTGAATCGAGCGGGGGAGGAAATGAACGTCTCTGAACGCTATCTGCATTATGAGGAGATGTTGGAAGCCTCCAGACCGGACATCGTCGTGGTCGCGACCCAGACACGTGGCCATTGTGCGCCCACAGTTGCCGCACTCAAGCGTGGCATCTCCGTAATGTGCGAGAAGCCGATCGCCATTGACCTCGTCGAAGCAGACGCTATGGTGGCTGCGGCTTCCGAGTCGGGAGCCAGGTTGGCTATCCATCAGCAGAATCATGTGAACCCGGGCATCCGCAAGGCGCAGGCGATGGTCGAAGAAGGTGCCATCGGTGAGGTCGTGTTGATCCGTGGACGCAACAAAGCGGGACGGAAAAGCGGCAACGAGTTCATGGAGATGGGAACGCATGTCACTGATATGATGCTCTGCTTCGGAGGGATTCCCCAATGGTGTGCGGGAACGGTCCATCATGATGGGAGGCTGGCTGACCCCCGGGACATCATGGAGGCCAAGCAGATGTCGCCTCATGACCGAGACTCTGGGCTGGTGATGGGAACCCGTGCGATGGCGCATTACAGCTTTTCCGGGGGGATCCTGGGCGAAATCCACTTTCTCGGTTATAGACGGGGGATGAACACCAACTATGGCGTGGACATTCTGGGAACGGAAGGTCAACTGGCAGTGCGTGCCTCAGGCAACCTCCAGGAGAACCTGTGGCATCTTCCTCGTCCGATGGAAGGCACTCCCGCTGAGCTTGGTGACTGGAAACCCGTCGATCTATCCGATATCGGAGTTGAAAATCCCGTGATCACGATGTACCGGAAGTTCGTACATGCCATCGAAACGGACACACAACCACCCAGCAGCGGTGAGGAGGGCCGATGGGCTTTCGAGATGATCCTGGGCATCTACCAGTCACACCGTGAGCAGGGACGGCGAGTGCCATTGCCGCTCACAGACCGCAGGCATCCTCTCGAACAATGGCGTGCCACGGATTAGGTTTGGAGAAAGATAGATGACCACATTGAAGTAGTGAGGAGTGAAGGGAGTCATCGATGGCAATGTTCCTCTTAACCGCTCTGGTTTTCTCGGCCCAGGAGTACCCTCGTTTAGAGCCTGATGTATGGCATCTGCGCGTGATCAACCCGCAGGATTCAGGGAGTAAGCTGTGTGCGCGGATCTACTTCAACCCCAATCGTCCGCCCTGGTGGGGAGACACGCTCTTCCTCGGACAGGGCGGGCAATATGATGAATCTCCACCGGAGGACAGGTGGCTCGCTCCCAGCGAAACCAGCGATTGGCTCGACATCGGTCCCCACATGAGCCGATCTCCGCTTTTCGCCGGGTCGCCCTCCTACCTCTCTCCTGTGTTCGTGGGTGCGATGACGTCTCCAGCCTCCGACTCGCTGAAGCTCATCGTTGAAATCGCCAGAGGAAAAGAGAAACGGCTCGTGCGCCGGATTGAAGTTGCGGATCTCCATCCGACGCTCATCGGTTATTCGACCTGGCTGGGCAGGCCGCCGAAGCTGCCGACGTTGGGCTTGCTGATCCCTGTGGATCCGTCCAAAGGCGAACAGATTGACACCCTCGAGGAGGCGGCACAACAGCAATTGGAGTGGATCGACAGCTTCGGGGAACATCCGGGCATGCCGGAGAAGATCCATTTCATCAGCCACCAGGCGCAGGTGGTGTTCCAAAACCCGACCCGTCTCCAGAAGATGCAGACACAGATACTCAAACGGCTCGGATACAACAACCTGACACAATACGCTTCCGATGCCGGAGATATCGAGGCAATTGAAGCCCTCGGTGTCAAACCTCTCCCCGCAAAGATCGTCGGCAAGGGAAATCTCGCGAGCGTGGCAGAGGATTTGAGGCGCACTGGTGTCTGGGATTATGTCAAGTTCGTCAACTTCGGGGATGAGATTGATCTGTCCCTCTCTGCGTCATCTGAGGAACAGGATGCGGCTTTTGTCCGCTACCTGAGAGAACGGGGATTCGATCCGCTCGACTTTGTTCGACCGGAAGATGAGCAAACCGCCATCGCCACATCGCCGGGAGAACGCTGGCAGTTCGTGCATCTCGCCGGCCCCCTACCACCTGAGAAGCCCAAGCTGTTCTACGAGGCGGCGGTGTTTCGGTATCGGCTCTGGGCGCAGGAGTTGTCCGAGATCACAGAGGAGGTCAGGAGGGCTTTTCCGCCTGGAGTCCAGACAGGGGCCAATTACAGCCCTCATCTCTCGGTCTGGCCCGATGTTCGCAAGTGGATCGACATGTTCCGGGATGGCGGGATGACGATGCCCTGGTCTGAGGATTGGTGGTGGCAGGTGCCGGAGGCTTCCCCGCAGAGCTACGGCTTCCTGCTGGACGCGCTACGCCATGCCGCCGATTATCACGCAGCTCCTTTCTGCTTCTACACGATCCCAGATCCCGGCGAGACGGCGGAGCATTTTCTTCGGATGAACTACTTCGCCCTGGGACACCAGGCGAAGGTGATCGACCACTTTGCCATCTATCATCAGGCTTTCGGAACCTGCGATTACATCGACTTCCAGATGAGTCGGGATACGTTCCATTCGATCCACCGCATTACGGGCGATGTCAAGAAGGTCGACGAGCGACTCTACCATGCCCGCATGCGCCCGGCGGAGGTCGCTATCCTACTCTCCATCGCCTCAGACGTGTGGAACACCGAGGACATGCTTGCGGACCCAGAGCAGAAACATACCGATCACCTCTACTGGGCGCGGTTGAACGTGGACAATCACGAACGGAAAGCTCTCTGGTTGGCTTTACGCCACGCACATTACCCTGTGGATCTGATCACGGATGAAGATGTGGCGGACGGGAAACTTGCCTCCTATAAGGTGCTGTACATGGTAGGTCAGGAACTGCTGGAAGACGCCGTCCCCGAGCTTGAGCAATGGGTGCAGAACGGCGGGATCCTGGTGGCTGAAGGTGGCGGCGGGTTGCTCAATCAATACCGATCTCCCATCGATCGGATGCGCCGGTTGTATGGGCTGGAGGAGGCTAATCTGGAACGTCCGACACGCTCCATAGGTCCCCGATCCGATCTGCCGAAAATGCAATCTCTCGACACCATCCGGCTCGATGGCGAGTTCGCTGAAATGGTGCAGAGTCTACCCGCTTTCTGTTATAAGCAGACCCTCGTTCCCTCCTCCGATGCCCGGGTGATGGGGCGATACGAAGATGGTTCGGCTGCTTGCGTGATGCGGCGTGTCGGGCGGGGTCGCGTGTTGCTGTTCGGAGGATTGGTGGGATTCGCCTATCTGAAGCCGGCGATGGTCGCACGGGAGGGTAGTCTCCCCGAGCACTTCCCCGCAGATAGGAGGGAACTCATCATCCGGCCAGTGCAGTGGGCTGGTGTCGGAAGGCACGTGCTTGTCTCCGATCCGCTGGTGGAAGCGACGCTCCAGGAGAGCAAGCATGGATCGATCATTACGCTCATCAACTTCAAAAACATGCCAGTGCAGGTAACAGTGCGTCTGGTAGGACTACCCCATGCGACGAAAGTCCAGAGTATGCGCCACGGTCCCCTGCCGGTGCAGTATGAAGAGGGCATCCCCCAGGTGAATTTGCTTGTCGATCAGGGGGATTTCCTGGTGATTACGGACATGCCTGGATCACCTGTTCGTGGGATCCGGATTCCGAAGTAAGAGGAGAAAGCCTCCGGAAAGACTTCCTGGAGGAAGCGGAGGATCGCCGAGGTGATCGGCCTTGGTGAGGAGGACAACATCATCGTCTCGGAGTTGTCGCGACTGGGACGATCCATGCTGGAGTGCATGGAGATTCTTTCGATTGCGTTGGAAAAGCGAATTGACATCTACGCGGTCAAGGGCGCATGGCAGCTTGACCAGTCAATCCAGTCTAAAATCATTGCGATGGCTTTTTCAATGACCGCTGAAATCGAGCGCGACCTGATCAGCCAGCGCACCAAAGAAGCACTGGCTGCGAAGAAGAAACAGGGTGTGAAACTCGGTAGACCTAAGGTAATACCATTTCCTGTTTTTGATGAGGGGATTCGGATCCGTGAACTCCTTGGAGACAAACGGCGACTCAAGCGGCTGGGCCTTTCTGAAGCAACAGAGAGCCCTCATCTAATACTACTTTGTCAACTAGCGAATGCTCACTTGCTGGGAAAATTTGAAAGCCTGTTACTATGTGGCTCAGCAGCATTCGGATGCTCGACAGCGCTCAATGTGAACCCGCGTAAAACAAGGCTTTGCGCCTAAATGACAAAGTAGTATTAATACTACTTTGTCATTTAGGCGCAAAGCCTTGTTTTACGCGGGTTCACATTGAGCGCTGTCGAGC
>JAJRTO010000101.1 GCA_024278235.1 Candidatus Poribacteria bacterium | reverse complement strand
TTCAATGGAGAACTTCAGCAGCGTTCGGCTATCTACAGGCGTTATCCTCAGGCGATTCCAAGTGCATACGTCATCGACAAACAGGGCACTTCTCCCTGTCGGCTCGGTTGTCCTGCCGGGGTGAATGCCCACGGTTATGTGGCATTGACTTCCCAGGGAAAAGTGGAAGAAGCCTACCAACTGATCCGCTCACGCCATCCACTACCCGCTGTCTGCGGACGTGTGTGTCATCACCCCTGTGAGAGCCAATGCCATCGTTCCTCCTACGATGCATCGGTCGCCATCAACGACATCAAACGCTATGTTGCGGACACAATGCTTGAACGTGCTGCATCAGATGGCCTGGAACTCAGCAAGTTCTCATCTTTAGATCTAAGAGGGGATCCGGAACTCGATCCATCTTCTGAAACACAAGAACGTAGCGGAAAAGTCGCCATCGTTGGCTCCGGACCCGCCGGGCTCACGGCAGCATATGATCTTGCTCTACTCGGTTACCAGGTGAGCATTTTTGAGGCAGCTCCGACACCGGGGGGCATGCTTGTTCTCGGAATCCCTGAATATCGTCTGCCACGTGATGTACTCCAGAAAGAGATCCAGGTGATCTTGGATCTCGGCATCGAGTTGACGACAAATTGCCGGGTCGGCAGCGACATCCCTTTCGCTAAGCTCCGGGAAGATTTTGACGCGACTCTCCTGGCCGTGGGCATGCCCCTGAGCCGCCGTATCGGCATTGAAGGGGAACAACTCGGGGGAATATTGCAGGGTGTCGAGCATCTCCGAGAAATGAACCTCGGAAACTCTGTTTCCATCGGCAAACAGGTTGCCGTGATCGGTGGAGGAAACACCGCCATCGACGCCGCACGGAGCGCCCTGCGCTTAGGTGCTGAAAAGGTGACCATTGTCTACCGCCGCTCCGAAGCAGAAATGCCAGCCATCGCCGAGGAAGTCGAACATGCTCATGAAGAAGGCATCGTTTTCCATACGCTCGCCAATCCAGTAGAGTTCCTGAGCGATAACGGGGAACGTGTCACCAGCATGCGTTGCATCCGTATGGAATTGGGGGAACCCGATGAATCTGGAAGACGCCGTCCGATTCCCATAGAGGGTTCTGAGTTTGAGATCCCTGTGGATACAGTGATCGTGGCGATTGGTCAAGCTCCGGATCTGGGATTTGTCGAGGGAACCTGCGAGTTGGATCAAGAGTATCTGCAGGTGGACCCTGTAAGCCTCGCGACGGATGTCGAAGGGATTTTCGCCAGTGGCGACGTTGTTTCGGGGCCAGCCTCTGTGGTCGAAGCTGTGGCGCAGGGACATCAGGCCGCCCTCTCCATCGATCGACATCTACGTGGTGTGGATCTGCTTGCAGGACGGGAAGCACTCCAATCTGCGATGGATAATCGGCAAGCGGCGGATATCCCCGCACGTCCACCCAATAAGATAGGCAGGCACATCCCCCACTGTGTATCCCCCTCGGAGCGGAAGCAAGACTTTCGTGAGATCTTCCAGACGCTTGCGGATGAAGAGGCGTTGGCCGAGGCTTCACGCTGTCTCAGTTGTGCTGATTGTTCGGAGTGTATGCAGTGTGTCAGTGCATGTGATCCCAAGGCGATCTTCCATACAGACACGGCAAAAGAGATGGAACTTGAAGTGGGGGCCGTGGTGATCGCTCCGGGATACGACCTGTTTGATGCCACCAAACTGGGCGAGTACGGTTTGGGACGTTATCCCAAAGTGATTACAAATCTTCAATTTGAGCGCATGCTCAGTGCTTCGGGCCCCTATAGCGGGAAGATTCCGATTGATTCAACCGAGGGACGCCCTAAGAAGATCGCTTTTATTCAATGCGTCGGCTCACGAGATCTGCGGAATAACTCCTACTGTTCCGGGGTTTGTTGCATGATAACGGCGAAGGAAGCGATCGTCGCCCAGGAGCACGACGCCGAAATCGAATCCACCGTGTTCTATATGGAGTTGCGAGCTTTCAGCAAAGGGTTTGATCGCCTGATCCATCGTGCGAGGGAGGAACATGGAGTGCGGTATGTGCGCTCGATGGTCTCCGAGGTCAGGCAGATACCCGAGTCTGAAAACCTGCTGCTTCGCTACCGGGATGACGACGGAAAGCTACGGGAAGAAGAATTTGATCTGGTCGTCCTCGCCACGGGTATGCGCCCCAGCGAAGGGGGGCAAATTCTCGCATCGCGCTTGGGCGTCGAACTGAACGAGTACGGTTTCGCACAGATCCAACCACATCATCCGATGCAGACTTCGCGGCCCGGTGTGCTCGTTAGTGGGGCTTTTGGTGGGCCGAAAGACATTCCCGAGACCGTCATGCAGGCGAGTAGCGTTGCAGCCGCAGTACAGGAAACGCTCGCACGGGTACGTTACTCTCGTACGGTGCCCGGGGACTATCCCGCTGAACGAAATGTACTCGGCGAAGAGCCTCGGATCGGCGTGTTCATCTGCCATTGCGGTAGCAACATCGGAGGAATCGTTGATTCTGCGGAAGTCGCAAGGTTCGCAGGGACGCTACCGAATGTGGTCTATGCCGAGGATGTCATGTACGCATGCAGCCAAGACAATCTGGAATATGTCAAACAGGCCATTGCAGAACAGAATATCAACCGTTTGCTGGTCGCATCCTGCACACCTCGAACCCATGAGCCGCTCTTCCACGAGACATGCAAAGAGGCAGGACTGAACCCCTATCTCTTTGAGATGGCTGATATCCGAGAGCAGGTCTCCTGGGTGCACATGACGATTCCGGGAGCAGCCACCCAGAAGTCGAAGTACCTCGTTGAAATGGCCGTGAACAAAGCCCGTCGTCTCAAACCGCTGAAGAAACAGAAGATTGAGATAACGCCATCGACTATCATCGTGGGAGGTGGTCTGTCGGCTGTTGCCGCAGCGCTTGCCATCGTAGATAGTGGTTTTGAAGCTCATGTCATTACAGACCAATCGACTCTTGAGTGCAATCTGCCTGCCAGCATGATGGATGGAGAGACACTCGCGACATTTGAGCAAATGCGAGCACGTCTGCTGGCGCACCCGTCTGCGACCGTCCATACTCAAGCTGAAATTCTGAATCACGATGGATTTGCAGGGCAATTCGTGACCACTATCCGTACACCCGATGGGGAATCAGAGATCGAGCATGGTGCAGCGATTCTGGCCACGGAGGGACAGGAAGTGGAACCATCTTCCTATCAGCTTGATGAGAAGGTGTGGACACAAGGAGCATTGACCCAAGCATTGAGTGACGGTTCATTGGACGACACCGAGCAGTATGTGATGATCCAATGCGTCGATTCCCGGTGTGAGGAACGACCTTATTGCAGTCGGTTCTGCTGTGATACGGCATTACGTAATGTGCTGGCGTTGCTGGATCAGAAACCCGATACGCAGATAACAATGCTCTATCAAGAGATGATGACCTACGGACTACTGGAGCAGAAATATCTGGAAGCCCGTGAACGAGGTGTCCGATTCCTCCGTTATCCAGCGGGTAGCATGCCGCAGATTGAGGAGATCGACGGTCAACTGCGCGTGACGTACCGGGATTCGGTGCTACGACGTGATGTCTCTATCACTGCGGATCGAGCCATATTGAGCACTGGAATGGATCCAGATCCCACAAACCAGCGACTGGGTAATCTGTTCAAAATCCCTCAGGACGCAGATGGATTCTTTCTCGAAGCTCACGTGAAATTACGTCCGGTGGATTTCGCTTCAAAGGGCCTATTCGTCTGCGGTTTGGGACATGCACCCCATAGTGTCGATGAATTGATCACAGAGGCATACGCCGCTGCCGGCAGGACCGGAACTCTGTTGAGTTCGCCCTATCTGGAAGCCGGCGGTATCGTTTCCATCGTGGAGAAAGACAAGTGTGTCGCTTGCCTCACCTGCGTTCGGGAGTGCCCCTTCAGTGCGGCCCACCTGGATACAGATCATCTTGCTGCGATTGATCCGGCGAAATGTCAGGGATGTGGGATCTGTGCAGCAGAGTGTCCTGCGAAAGCGATCCAGTTGCAGCAGTTTGAAGATGATCAGGAAATCAGCATGTTGTTGGTGTTGGATCACATGCAGAGATTACAGATAGCCAAATAGCCTGATGTAATGAGTGGGCGGATGGATGAAAATGGTGCAGTCGTTTCATTCATTCGCCAACTCGCATATCCGTCGATTCAAAGGAAACAAATATGCAAAACAATGTGACGCCAGACGAAACGGAAACCTTTGAGCCAAAGATTATAGCGTTTTGCTGCCATTATTGTGCATTTGCAGCAGCAGATCTCGCAGGAACGATGAGGCTTCAATATCCGCCAAACATTCATATCATACGCCTCCCTTGTACTGGAAAAGTCGATGCGCTCTACCTGCTCAAGGCTTTTGAGGAGGGTGCAGACGGTGTCATGGTTGCTGGTTGCGAGGAAGGCTCATGTCATTTCACCAACGGTAACCTGCGCGCCAAAAAGCGGGTACATCATGTACGTGATCAGTTGGAACAGACAGGTATTGAAGGGGAACGTCTAGAGATGTTCAATCTCTCTTCTGCTATGGGGTCCCGATTCGCTGAAATCGCCCATCTGATGACGGACCGGATACGCAAATTGGGTCCTCTCTTTGGTAATGAAAGCGCAAACTGAATATCATGGAAGGAGAATGGCGATTGCCAGATAGACGTGGCGATATCATGCAAAGGCTGCTCATACCTTATGTGCCTATGCCCATCTGGGGATCGCTGTAGAGACTTATGATTGTTGCTGATCAAAAACCAATTAACGAAATCCTCGGGATGCTTGAGCGTTATGACAAAGTATTGTTCGTTGGTTGCCAAACATGTGTCGCAGTGTGTATGGCCGGTGGTGAAAAAGAGACGGGGGTTCTGGCCTCGCTTGTTCGCCTGGCACGCCAGAAGGCAGGTCAACCCATTGAGATAGATGAAGCTGCAATCCAACGTCAGTGTGAAGAGGAGTTTATCGAACCGCTAGAGGCAGATGGTTATCAAGCGATTCTTTCTCTCGGTTGTGGGGTCGGGGTGAATAAGCTCGCAGATCACTTCGGCATCCCGGTACTCCCTGGACTCAACACAGGCTTCATGGGACATATCGAAGAACATGGTGTCTGGGCTGAAACATGTGCAGGATGTGGGGACTGTGTGCTCCATCGTACCGGTGGTATCTGTCCCGTGGTACGTTGTGCCAAGAGTTTGATGAACGGTCCCTGCGGCGGCTACACAGACGATGGCCTCTGCGAATCGGGGACAGGTGCACCTTGTGCTTGGATAGCTATCTATAAGCGTCTCAAGGAACTCGGTCTGCTCGAATCGATGACAGAGACATCACCGCCGAAGGATTGGTCTAAAGATCGATTCAGTGGGCCGCGCACACGGGTCCGTGAGGATGTGCGGCTGTAGAAGCCATGGCGAATGGGCGATGGACGTCGCCGATTCGCTGATTTGTTGACTCATCTGTGGAGGCTATTATGAAGTTGACTGAACTCATTGATTCCGGCAAGTTTGTAGTTACAGGAGAAGTAGGCCCGCCAAAGGGAACGGATCTTTCTGATTTAGTGAAAGAGGCCAAGACACTGATGCCCGCGGTCGATGCGATCAATGTCACCGACATGCAAAGCGCAACCATGTATCTCGGTTCTCTCGCAACCTGTCATATCTTCAAGGAAAACGACCTCGAACCTGTGTATCAACTCACTTGTCGAGATCGTAACAGGATTGCCCTGCAATCTGATCTGCTGAGCGCGGTGACCCTCGGTATCGAGAATGTGCTCATCCTGACCGGAGATCACCCTCTTATGGGAGATCATCCCCAAGCCAAACCAGTGTATGATGTGGATTCCGTCCAACTGTTGGAAATTGCGTCGCACTTGGGCGAGGGCGAAGACATGGTCGGGAATGAGCTGAATGGCAAACTCGATCTGTGTCTTGGTGCAGTTGTGCGTCCCATCGCAGAACCGCTTGAGCCTCAGATTATCAAGCTCGAAAAGAAAGTGAAAGCAGGTGCGCGGTTCATCCAGACACAGGGCGTGTTCGACGCCTCTCATTTCGAGAAGTTCATGAATGCCATCCAGCATATCGATGTCCCAATTCTTGTCGGCATTATCCTACTCAAATCGGACCGGATGGCCCGTTTCATGAATAAGAACGTTGCTGGTGTCGAAGTCCCGGAACCGTTGGTCGAAGAAATGGCAAATGCGAAGAGCAAGGCAAAGACATCCGTCCAAATTGCTGGCCGACTCATCAACGAGATGAAAGACATGTGCCAGGGGGTTCACATTATGTCGCTGGGTTGGGAGAAACGTGTACCGGAGGTTCTGGCCGCAGCGGGCCTGTATGAGTTGCCAAAAAAGAAGAAGAAAAAGAAGGTTGAATAGGCTGCCTCCAATGGGAATCCCTGAAACAAGCTGAAAATCACTTCGCTAAGAAGGAACGATCTATGGGAACAGAAAAGCGTGAAGCTCACCACTACACGACCTACGCATACAACGCAGAGATAAAAGAGAAACGACCCTACCCACCGTGTCGTGCTGCATGTCCCGTGAACACGGATGTTCAAGGCTATGTAGGACTTATTGCACAGGGGCGTTATGAAGACGCATTTGAACTGATTCATGCAGTCAATCCGATAGCCTCGACATGTTCTCTTATCTGTCATCATCCCTGTGAGCAGGAATGTCGCCGTAACGATGTGGATGAGCCGTTGGCAATCCGTCATCTCAAACGTTTCGCGTTGGAACAGGCTACTGAATATCGTCGGAAAAAGCGCAAGCCCATCCCCCAGACGAAGGAAGAAAGCATCGCTATCATCGGTTCCGGACCTGCTGGCCTTACGGCTGCCAACGACTTGGCAGAACTCGGGTACAAAGTCACTGTCTTTGAGCGACATCCCACACTGGGCGGGATGTTGAGTTCGGCTATCCCTCCCTATCGACTGTCTCGTGAGGCCCTACAGGAAGACATCGACGATGTCCTCGCCAAAGGGATCGAAGCAAGAACCAACTGCCAAATTGGCAAGGACCTGACACTAAACGATCTGACCGAGGAATATGATGCCGTACTGATCGCTGTTGGTCTCTCTCTGAGCCGTTCTCTTCCCATCCCGGGCGTTGATGCCCCGGATGTTTTGTTAGCGATACCGTTCCTAAACGATGTCGCCTATGGTAAACAACCTAAAGTGGGGGAGAAAGTGTTGGTGATCGGTGGTGGTAACGTGGCCATCGATGTTGCCCGCTCTGCAAGGCGTCTCGGCTGTGAGCATGTGGAGATGGTATGTCTCGAAAGTGCTGAGGAGATGCCGGCCTGGTCCTGGGAAGTCGAGGAAGCTGCCGAGGAAGCTATCGAAGTTCACCACCGATGGGGGCCCCAGGCGATCCGCGTCAACGATGGCAAGGTCGAAGGACTCGAAGTGGTGAAGGTCAAGTCGGTCTTTGATGAAGATGGCCGGTTCAGTCCTGTTTTCTACGATGACCAAACATCATTCATTCCGGCAGATACCATCATCATTACCATCGGACAAATGTCCGATCTATCCTTTCTTGAAGGAACCCCCGTAGAAGTTGATGAACGCGGCAGATTGATATGGGACAGAGATACACAGATGAGCAGTGCTGACGGCATCTTTACCACAGGAGAAGTCATCACTGGACCTGGCTCTGCTATCGCGGCTGCTGCAAATGGGCATCGCGCTGCAAAGGCGATCGACCTCTACTTGCGAGGCGAAGATATTAAATTGGGATTGGTTGCTGAAGAGAAGGAAACCATCCTGGCATTCCCGGAAGAACTCGTGCAGAAGCTATCCAAGCAATCCAGGGAAAAGATCGTGCATCTTGCCCCAAAAATCCGAACGTCGAACTTTGATCTGTTCGAGGTCGGATACGAGGAACAAGCGGCTCTTATGGAAGCTCGCCGTTGCCGTACATGCGGCGGAGGAGCTATCGTGAATGCCGCCCAGTGCGCTGCTTGTTTAACCTGTCTGAGGATCTGTCCCTATGATGCTCCTCTGGTGACCAGCAAAGCTCAGATGATCCCTGAAATATGCCAGGTGTGTGGCTTGTGCGCGGCTGAATGCCCCGGACTGGCGATCAACATGGTGAGCTACGATGCCGGGGAATTCAGGGAACACATGTCCGATATCATAGGCGATGTCGATCCGGAGCGAGATGCGCCGATCCTGGTCGCATTCCGGTGTAATCACAACGCTGGCGTCAACGGCGATCAACTGCCGGACAACGTACGACCGGTGCACATGCACTGCGTCAGCCGTCTTGATGTCCTTGATCTGCTCAAGGCTTTCGAGTGTGGCGCTGATGGGGCTTATGTGATGATCTGTGATGAGGAAAATGGGAAATACAAGAATGTCCCATCCAGGGTCAAAAAACGGATCGAATATGTCCGGCAGCTTATCAGCAACATTGGACTGGAAAGTGAACGTCTCAGCTACTTTGAGGCAGGAACCCATCCGGATGAAGTATGGCGTCAGGCTGCCCGCAAGATGACCGAGAAGGTCAAAGCTCTAGGCAAAGATTAGGGTTCATCAGAGGTTAAGTATAGCTTTCAGCAATCAGCCCGTTTGCTGATTGCTGAAAGCCGAGGCTGACGGCTTGTATCTGTTGAACCAGTGATCTTCTTCATTCTTCTTGTGCTTGCTTGCGCTGAGTGCCGGATGCCGTGGCGTTTCCTTCCCAGCACTGGATATTTCCCGAAATCTGAGACGAAGGCAACCTCGATGTTGACCTTGATTCCGGAGCATCATGTGTTTGAGTAACATCAGCGTACAGAGTGCGAGCTTTATCGTGCGGCTGCCGCTGGAGGCCACCGATGGATAAACTACGGATATTGGTCGTAGATCACGAGGATTCTACGCGGAACAGTCTACTCTCCACTCTTACGAGAAAGGGGCACTATGTGCAGGTGGCAGCCACTAGTTCACAAGCCCTCTCTTTGATGGCGGAGACAAACTTTGATGCCGCACTCGTGGAACTCAAGATGCCCCATATGGATGGGTCAGACCTCCTCCGCCAAATGAAGCAGATGATGCCCGATATCGTTGTGATCATCATGACGGCATTTTCCAGTATCAGGGTTGCCGTGGGTGTAATGCGCCAGGGAGCTTATGATTACGTTGCGAAACCATTCAAGGTCGACGAAATTGAAATAGCTCTTCAGCGAGGCGTTTCACAGAAGCGTCTCAGCGGGATGGAGCAGATCCATCGTGAGCGGGTGCAGGTTCCCTACTATGGGCTAGATCATTTCGTGGGAAAAAGTACGGCGATGGAAAATGTGCGTCGGATGATCCAGACCGTGGCAAACGTGGACACAACCGTACTTATTATGGGAGAAAGTGGCACCGGAAAGGAACTTGTTGCGGATGCGATCCATCTCCTGAGCCCACGTCGCGAGCATCCTTTTATTGCTGTCAACTGCGGTGCTATCTCCAATGCTTTATTGGAGAGTGAACTGTTTGGACACGTCAAAGGGGCGTTTACCGGAGCTGAAGCCGAAAAGAAAGGGCTTTTTGAGTCAGCAGATAAAGGCACTCTCTTTCTGGATGAGGTCGGCGAGATTCCACAGCAGATGCAGGTACAGTTGCTGCGAGCCATTGAGCAACAAGAGATCAAGAAGGTCGGCAGCGCTCGAACCACACAGGTGAATGTGCGCATTATTGCTTCGACAAATAGGGATCTACAGAAAGCAGTAGAGGATGGCTTGTTTCGTCCGGATCTTTACTACCGGCTCAATATCTTTCCCATTCCAATCCCACCCCTCCGTGAGAGGCGGGAGGACATCCTGACACTCGTAGAGCATTTCCTGGATCTTCACAGTACCCAGTTACGCCGGCCAAGATTCAGAATTCCAAGCTGGGTAGCAGAAAAGTTGCTCAGTTATCACTGGCCAGGGAATGTACGTGAGTTGGAGAATATGGTAGAACGGGCGGTGCTGCTTGGAACTCCGGAGGTCCTTGTGCCGGAGGGACCTGACACCGAAGTGGAGGAAGATCTGTATCGACTTCCTCTCAAAGCGGCGCGCGATGCTTTTGAAAAGCGTTACCTGCTGCATGCACTCAAACGACAGCCAGATAATGTCACCAGCGTGGCACGCAAGATTGGCGTGCATCGAACCACTCTCTACGACATGCTCAAGAAACATGGTGTTGACATAAATGACCTGAGACACTGATATTTATGCGTGTATCTTCCTTTCGGATTGACAGAGCCTACGCCCTGTGGTAAACTCCTACCTGGAAAAGGCTGGACATGAAGACGCTATTGTGAGGAGCGCAAGCGACGAAGCAATCTTGCTTCGGCCGATCATATCACGACCGACAAAACGGAAGTCATCGGGTAATGGGTTTTTCAACGACCAGGGTCTGCAAGCTCCTCCATAAACTGTTCTGGCGTATATTAGGCAAGTTGAAAGAACCGTTTCTCTCTTGAAGGTCGAAATCCCAGGTATAACAGAAGCCCTATCGCAGCAAGGTTCTGTCACTCTGAGAATAGGATCTCAGGTGTCATGGGCGGAGTATGCTGTGTATAGCTGAACTTGCTCAAGCCATGTGAATGGTTTTGTTGAAAGGGATTGACATGAAATTCGCGATTACCGGCAAAGGCGGGGTTGGGAAAACCACCTTCACCGCGCTACTGGGTCAATACTTGGTTCAGAACGGCCAACGTGTGTTGCTGGTAGATGCCGATCCGGCTACGAGTCTCGCATCTGTGTTGGGAATCCCAGATGCAGATGGTGTGGTCCCTATATCTGATATGAGTGATCTCATCCGAGAACGCATGGGGACGGTTCCTGGGACATCCGGGGCCTATTTTCGTATGAACCCGCGTGTGGATGATATTCCCGATACGCACTGCGTCGAGCATGAGGGACTCAAATTGATGGTGATGGGAACTGTTCCGAAGGGAGGGGCGGGATGCGCATGTGCCATCAATACGTTCCTCAAGACCATTATTTCACACCTGATATTATACGCCGATGAGTGGGTTTTGATGGATATGTAAGCCGGTGTGGAACATCTCGGCCGTGGAACAGCGGCGTCAGTGGATCAACTATTCATCGTTGTGGAACCTAATCTTACGAGCCTGGAGACCGGCAGAAAGATCGCTCGATTGGCCACAGATCTCGGACTGAAAAAAATTGCAGTTGTCGCGAATAAGATACATGGAAAGGAGGAGTACTCCCTGGTGGAGCAAGCCATAGATTTTGGAAAAGTTGCTGGCTTCCTCCCGCATCATCCAGAGATTGCACGTGCTGCCATGCAACCCGGAAAACGTGTGGAACTCTGGCCTGATGTGATCCCACATCTGAAGAACATCCTCAAGAATCTGGATCTAACAGATCACATCCCTGACCTGCAATAAGTTATGAAGCAAAGCAGCGTCCAGGACGATGCTCTATTCTGTTATGTGCCCCGGATGAAAATGAAGCAAAAACAAAAACACAAAAATGAAAACACAACAATGAAAACGAAAGAAACTGTGAACGACTGAGGTCGTGTCGGAGAATAGGCAGCAGTGGATAGACTCAATCGCTGTTGCATGTTGATCTTGAAACGGAGGAAATGTAGCATGGCACAACAGCCATCGTCATCTGCGAACTTCCAATTGATCGAAAAGGCTCACGAGGATTCGGTCCAGACAGCCTTTGATCGCTCTGAGGCGATCAAGCCTTGCCCCTTTGGGGAATATGGTACGTGTTGTAAGATATGTGCTCTGGGACCTTGTCGTATCCCACCGAAGCAGGCAGAATCCCTTCGGGGAATCTGTGGTGCCGATGTGAATACCATTGCGGCACGTAACTTTGCCCGTATGATTGCAGCGGGGACAGCCGCTCATTCCGATCATGGACGAGAAGTTGCCCGTACGCTGATAGCGACTGCCGGAGGAGAGTTTACTGGCTATGAGATTCCGGAGACACCCCAAGCCGAGTATAAATTGCGTCTGGTAGCAGGCGTCTACGGCATTCCAACGGAGAACAAGAGTTTCACCGAGCTTGCTGCGGAGATCGGTGAACATGCACTGGCGGAGTTTGGTCAACAGGAAGGTGAACTTGCATTTATCAAGCGTGCACCTGCCAAACGCCAGGCCATATGGCGAGAACTCGGCATCATCCCACGGGGAATCGACAGGGAAGTCGTCGAACTACTCCACCGCACCGGCATGGGAACGGATCAGGATTATCAGAATATCATGCTCCAGGCAGCTCGTTGTGCCCTCGCGGATGGATGGGGTGGTTCGATGATTACTACGGAACTACAAGACATCCTCTTTGGTACGCCGAAGCCCGTGCGCGGCAAAGTGAACCTGGGTGTGCTGAAGGAAGATGAAATCAATCTTGTGGTACATGGGCACGAACCCATCCTCTCGGAGATGATCGTACTCGCGGCCCAGGATCCAAGCCTCATCGAATTGGCCAAGTCGAAGGGGGCCAAAGGTATCAATCTGGCTGGTATCTGTTGTACAGCCAACGAGACGCTCGTGCGACATGGTGTTCCGGTAGCGGGCTGCTACTCCCAACAGGAGTTGGCAATCGTCACAGGGGCTGTGGATGCTATGGTCGTCGATGTGCAGTGTATCATGCAAGGACTCTCCAGCGTTGCCCAGTGTTACCATACGGATCTGATCACGACCTCTCCCAAAACAAAGCTCCCTGGTGGTATACATATCGAACTGGATGAGCATCAGCCGCTGGAAACGGCCAAAGAGATCGTTCGCCATACGATTGAGAACTTCCCGAACCGGGGCAAAGTCGTCATCCCCGATGAGGTAACGGATGCCGTTGTCGGTTTCAGTCATGAATCGATCAACTACATGTTAGGCGGATCTTTCCGCGCTTCCTACAGTCCTCTGAACCAGAACATCATCAACGGCCGTATCCTGGGGGTTGCAGGGGTTGTCGGGTGCGATCGTCCTTATGTGCGGGAGGAAAGTGTCCATAGCGCGCTGGTAAAAGAATTGATCGCCAACAATGTGCTCGTGGTTCAGACCGGATGCAGTGCGCTGGGCTGTGCGAAAGAGGGCCTGATGACTCCTGAAGCCGCGTTCGAGTTCGCCGGCAAGGAACTCGCAGAGGTCTGTGAAGCTGTGGGCATTCCTCCTGTACTCCATTCTGGGGCATGTGTGGATAATAGCCGTATCCTGATCGCCCTGACGGAGATGGTGCGAGAAGGCGGATTGGGAGACGATATCAGCGAGCTACCGGCGGCAGGATGTTGTCCCGACTGGATCCATGAAAAGGCACTTGCTATCGGACATTATTTCGTGGCTTCTGGTGTTTATACGGTTTTCGGACCATCTCTCCAGACCACCGGTGCGGAGGCTTTCAGTGATTTCATCTACTCGGGGATTACGGAAACCATGCAGGGTAGTTGGGCATATGCACCAACCCCAGGTGAGATGGCAGGCCTGATGATCGACCATATCAACCGGCGGCGTAAGGCATTGGGACTCGAAGCGCAGCAAGAACGTGTTCTGTTTGATATGGCAATGCGTCGAGAGATCGAGGTATGACGAGTGAATGGGCAAATGAGCGAGTGAGCGGATAGATGTTCGATTCGCAAATTCGCCGATTTGCTCATTTATAGAATTGGAGGTTAAGATGTCACACATTATCGCTTCAGCAGCTATTCGGGGTGCTCATAGCATCGTCACCCGCGCTGAAAAGGCACTAAAGGAAGCGATCGAGAAGTATGATTTGGACAAGCAGGTTGAATTCCCAAACACGGCGTATTTTCTTCCGGTCGTGTTTGCGATGACCGGTGTTGAAATACGCACATTGGCAGATGCCGTACCCGTGCTTGATAAGGCAAAGTCGCTGTTGCCACCGGTGCCGGATGACAAACTCTGGTTACCTTATCTGGGCCATGCTCTGGATGCCGGCATGGCAACGCTTTTCGCAGATGAGATCATCGAGGTGATCAAGTATCTGGAAGATCCCGTTCCCTATTATATCGCCGAGGAGTGTCCCGATGAAGGACCCGATTTCTGGTTGGGCGCGGCGAATGACCTTATTTTCCGCAAACGTGGGTTAGAGTTTGTCGATGGTACGGCTCCAGGATTCGCCGCGTGCGTAGGCGCATGTCCTACCAATGAGATCGCTGTGAACATTGCTCGGGAACTACAGTCGAAGAACCTCTATGTGTTTATGACCGCTTCGACAGATGGTAAGAGCATGGCAGAACAGTTACGGGAAGAAGGGGTTCAACTTGGATGGGAAACCCGCCTTGTCCCGTTTGGGAAAGATATTACGGCAACTGTCTTTCCACTGGGATTTGCTGCACGTGTCGCAATGTCCTTTGGCGGTGTACAGCCTGGAGATTTCCGCCGTAATCTGCTCTACAACCTCAAGCGAACTTATGCGTTCGTCCTCGCGTTTGGTGAAGTCGATGACGAGAAGTATGCACAAGCGGCGGGGGCGATCAATTTCGGATTCCCGACGATTGCTGATACCGATATCCCTGAGATTCTGCCCACGGGTATCTGCATGTATGAGCATGTCGTGGCAATGCCCAAGCAGGTGTCCGAAGATCGCATCTATGAGGAGATCGTCTCCAAAGCAATCGAGGTGCGTGGTCTGAAGGTTGAGGTCAAGGAAGTGCCCATCCCGGTGCCCTATGGCCCCGCATTCGAGGGAGAACGCGTCCGGCGTGACGATATGCATGTCGAGTTTGGCGGTCAGCACGGCATCGGCTTCGAGCATCTTGCGATGCGTGAACTTGCTGATGTGCAGGATGACCACATCGAGGTGATTGGGCCCGATGTGGATGATGTGGAAGAGGGAGGACAACTGCCTCTGGGGATCATTGTGGAGGTTGCGGGACGTGAGATGCAGCCCGACTTTGAGCCTGTCATGGAGCGGATGATCCACACCTATATCAACGGAGCATCCGGTATCTTCCATCATGGACAACGTGACATCAACTGGGTTCGCATCAGCAAAGATGCCAAAGAAAGTGGGTTCACCATACGCCACTTTGGGGATATTCTGCATGCCCGATTGCATCAGGAATACGGTGCTATCGTTGACAAGGTGCAGGTGAAGATCTATACCGAAGAGGAGAAGGTGCTCGAACTGCTGGAGGTCGCTCGTCAAGCATACCATGATCGTGATACCCGTATTGCCGGCATGACCGATGAATCCGTTGACACCCTCTACTCATGCATCCTTTGCCAGTCATTTGCAGCCCAGCACGTCTGTGTGATCACCCCGGAAAGATCTGGACTCTGCGGTGGATATACATGGCTCGATGCCAAAGCAAACTACCAGATGATCCCGACAGGTCCCAACCAGCCCATTGACAAAGGGGCCATCCTGGATGAGAAAATGGGGCAGTGGCAGGGAGTCAACGAATATCTGTTCGCCGCTTCCAGAGGCGCGCTCGCCAGCTTCAGCGCCTACTCCATGATTCACGATCCAATGACCTCCTGCGGTTGCTTTGAGTGCATCTCAGCCGTGTTGCCCATGACCAATGGCATCATGATCGTCAACCGGGAGTATTTGGGGATGACACCGTGTGGTATGAAATTCTCCACGCTCGCAGGCTCGGTTGGTGGTGGGATGCAGTCGCCCGGCTTTATAGGACACAGCCGACAATACATCGCCAGTCCGAAGTTCATTCGGGGGGATGGTGGGGTCACGCGCATCGTCTGGATGACCAAGGAACTCAAAGACTCCATCGGCTACCAACTGGCAGAACTCGCGGCGCAGGAGGGAGTGGAAAACTTCCTCGACATGATCGCCGATGAAACCGTCGCTATAACTGAAGATGAAGTTCTCGAATTTATGACCCAAGTCGGGCATCCTGCATTAACGATGGATCCGATGTTTTAAGTCGTCAATAGTCGACGGCCGATGGGGCACGTTCAACCTTCGGCTGTCGACTATCAAGGAGGATTTTATGGCACTCACAGGATTAGAGATCTACAAATTGCTGCCACGTACCAATTGCGGGGATTGTGGGCCTCCCACCTGCCTTGCATTTGCGATGCAACTTGCTGCGAAGAAAACCGCGCTTGACAAATGCCCTCATGTCTCTGACGAAGCGAAGCAAGCCCTGGAAGGAGCCTCTGAGCCTCCCATCCGACTTGTGAAAATTGGCGATCTGGAAATTGGCAATGAAACCGTCATGTTCCGGCATGAGGAAACCTACCATCACCCCTGTGGCATCGCCATAGAGGTTGCCGACACGCTTGAGTCAGATGAACTAAACAATCGCCTTGATCAGATCCGTGCCCTTCATTTTGAGCGGGTCGGCCAACAGATCGGCGTTGACTTGATCGCCATACGGGATACCCAGGCGGATCCTGACAAATACAAAGAACTTGTGCAGAAGGTCACATCGGATTCCTCACTGGGATTGATCCTGATCAGTTCATCTGTACCTGTCTTAGAGGCGGCATTGGACATCTGCAAGGAGCGTAAACCGCTCTTGTATGCGGCGACAGAAGAAAACCACGAGGCGATGGCCAAGCTCGCCAAAGCCGCCCGGTGCCCGTTGGCTGTTTGTGCTGAGGGATTAGATGCCCTCGCGGAACTGACACCCAAGATCAAGGAATTGGGCGCAGAGGATCTCGTGCTCGATCCGGGAACACGGGAACCGACGCAAGTGGTCCATGACTTAACTCACATCCGTCGTCTGGCCCTTAAACAGACCTTCCGCCCACTTGGCTATCCAACCATGGCGTTCGCAACGGCAGAAGATGCACAAACACAGGTATTAGAGGCGGTCAGTTACATCAGTAAGTATGCGAACCTTGTGGTGTTCCCCGGTGCTGAACCGTGGCAGGTGCTGCCGTTACTCACCTTACGCCAGAATCTCTACACCGATCCGCGTGTACCACTTCAGGTCGAACCCGAACTCTATCCTGTTGGACCGGTCACTTCCGATTCTCCACTCCTGGTGACAACCAATTTCTCGCTCACCTATTTCACGGTTGAAGGCGAAATAGAGGCAAGCAAGACGGGAGCTTACATCCTTGCAGTGGACACAGAAGGTCAATCCGTACTGACGGCATTCGCATCCGACAAGTTCACGGCGGAGACCATCGCCAAACAGCTCGGTGTCACGAAAGCCGGAGAACGTGTCAAGCACAACACGCTGATCATCCCTGGCTATGTGGCCGTACTATCTGCCAAACTTGCAGATGCATCCGGCTGGCAAGTGCTTGTTGGCCCACGTGAAGCCTCAGGACTTCCAGCTTATCTGCGTCAGTTGAGTGCTTGAAAAGCAGGTTGATGGGAGTTTGAATGGATCAGCATACGGTAACATTCCGCCCTGGTGGACAAACGGCTAAAGTCTCCGATTGTACAACGATACTGGAAGCAGCCACGCAAGCAGGAATACACATCCCTAATTCCTGTGGAGGCGAAGGAAGCTGTGGAAAATGTAAAGTCATCGTACATAGTGGTGAGGTTTTTGCGCCGGAGACACCCACCCTCGATGCAGAGAAGCGTGCGGCCGGATACGTCCTTGCATGTCAAGCCATGGTGGAAGATGACCTCATCGTAGAATGCCCATCCCAGACGGATCGACCCGAGATTCTGATCGGACGTGTGGACACCGGGGAGGACAGCGAGGAAAACCTCCCCGATGTGCCCATTGAGCATGTTAGCCGGGAGATCGACACACGAACCCATGACATTCCTCTGGTCGTATCCCTCAATCTCTATTTACCCAAACCGAGTGTGGATGACAACCTGGATGATCTGAGTCGGCTCTACCGCGAGATCCGCCAGCAATTGCCTCTCCACCATCTGAATATCTCACTGGAGATGCTCCGTGATCTTGGTCAACGCCTTCGTAAGTCAGATTGGCGCGTCAACGCCCTGATAGGGCAGTGCAACGGAACAGCACCGATCCTCAGCCTGGACAAGTTGGACGCCGGCGATGACGCATCCCCCCCCTACTACGGCCTCGCTGTGGATGTCGGGACAACCACCGTGGTGTGCCATCTCATTCGGCTCGAAAACGGCGAGTCAGTCGATGTCGCTGCCCGTTTGAATAGCCAGGGAGCCTACGGAGATGATGTTATCAGTCGCATCCTTTACACGACCAATCATGGTGCGGGGCTCAAAACGTTACAGGACGCTATCGTGACGGATATCAACGAACTGATCCAGGAGATGTGTGCTCGGCAAGGGATACATGAAGCGGACATCGTTGCCGCTTCTATCGCAGGAAATGCGACGATGACTCATCTTCTGCTGGGCATTGACCCCTCACATATTCGCCAGGAACCGTATGTTGCCACCGCCAATTTTATGCCGGTGATTGAGGGTCGTGACATAGGGTTGGCGGTGCGTCCGAACGCCCTCTTGCATAGTGCCCCTGGAGTTGCAAGCTATGTGGGTGGAGATACCACGGCCGGCGTGTTGGCATGTGGCATGGCAAACAAGTCCGAACTGTCCCTGTTCATCGACATCGGTACGAACGGGGAAATCGTACTCGGCAACTCGGAATGGCTTATCTGTTGCTGTTGCTCCTGCGGCCCGGCCTTTGAAGGAAGCGGCGTTCGATTTGGAATGCGCGCAGCCCAGGGAGCCATTCAGCGAGCGCACATTCGTCTCCCAGAGATAGATGTCGAGACGATTGGCAATGTCCCTCCCCGAGGAATCTGCGGCACAGGCATGATCGATTTGCTCGCCGAAATGCTAAAAGCCGGAGTTCTCGACCGATCCGGTAGATTCCAAAAGGATAGTTGCCCATCCCGCTTCCGTGAAGGTGAAGATGGCTGCGAGTTCATCTTGACTCCGGCGACAATCTCAGGAGACACTGAGATCGTACTCACACAAGCTGATGTAAACACACTCTTACGTTCCAAAGCCGCCGTCTATGCGGGGGTTTCTGTGCTCGTCGAACAGATGGGCATTGCCTGGGAGGACATTGCGCAGATCTATGTAGCAGGGGGGTTCGGCAACCACCTTGACATCACCAAATCCATTCAGATCGGCCTGCTCCCGGATCTTCCGGTGGAAAAATATCAATTCATTGGCAACAGTTCCGTTACAGGAGCCAGACAACTCTTGCTCTCGTCCCAAGCCCGTCGTTTCGTCACTGAAATCGCTAAAAAAATGACATACCTCGAACTTAGTGCCAACAATATGTTCATGGAACATTTCATGTCCGCTATGTTTCTACCACACACGGATCTGAGCCGTTTTCCAAGTGTTATGCTTATCTAGAAAGGTACTGTAATGGCTTATACAATCGCTGTTGCCGGTAAAGGTGGTACCGGCAAAACGACCACCTCTGCCCTGATCGCAACGCAACTGTTGCAGAATCAGTTGGGACCGCTCCTCCTGGTGGATGCCGATCCCAACTCCAATCTCAACGAATGGTTGGGTGTGGAAGTAGAAAACTCGCTTGGAGAAGTTAGGGAAGACGCGCTTCGACAGAAGTATAGTCTCCCTGCGGGTATGAACAAACATCGTTACCTCGAATACCAGCTTCAGATGTGTCTGGTCGAGGGAAGCGGCTTCGATCTGATCGCTATGGGACGTACAGAAGGGCCTGACTGTTACTGCTATGTGAACAACATCCTGCGCGGCGTACTTGATATACTCCACGACAACTATCGTTATGTGGTTATGGATAACGAAGCCGGGATGGAGCATCTTTCCCGAGAAATCACGCGGGATGTGGATCAATTACTGCTCATCAGCGATCCATCCGTGATCGGTGTGCGTTCCGTAGGTCGCATACACAGTCTGATCGAATCCCTCAATCTCAGGATTCGTCGAACCCATCTGGTATTGACCCGGGTCAGAGGTCCACTTTCTCCATCTGTGGAAAGAGAGATCGACAAAACCGGTCTCGATGTTCTAGGGACGATCCTTTTTGATCCGCAGATCGTTGAGTTTGAATTAGATGGCAAGCCGCTACAGCTTCTACCTGCGGATTCCCCTGCCCGCCAATCGATAAGTGACTTACTAGAGAGGTTATTACCGTGAAAATCCTGGTCGTTTTCCAGAAGGGCATATCCCCCTTGAGCAAAGCGAAGGAATGGGGACAGCGCAAGCTCGATTTCATCCGGAAACATGCCCCTGACACATGGACCATCTATGAACATCGTCTACCACAGATGCTACCCATTATTATCGATGATCCATCTGAGTTCATTGCAGAGGATCTCCCTCAGTGCGATCTGCTGATCGCTCTCTCCGAGAATCCGGGAATTGGAGAACTGATCCCTGACATTGTAAGTGCCACCGGTGCCCGGGCTGTGATTGCCCCTGTCGATAACCGCGCCTGGTTACCCCTGGGACTTCAGAAACAGATAGAACGACGACTGGAGGGGATGGGGGTTGCCGCCACATTTCCCGCTCCGTTTTGCACATTGCAGGAGACGGATTCAGAACATCCACACATCGTCGCTTTTGCACAACTCTTTGGTCGTCCGATATTAGAGATCTCTCATGAGAACAACCAGATCCGGGACGTCCAAATCCAACGTATGGCGCCGTGTGGCAATACGGATTATGTTGCTGAACATCTGATCGGTGTCTCACTACGCGACGCTGAAACGCGCGCGGGGCTGTTGCATCATCACTACCCCTGCTGGGCGTCGATGGATATGGATGATCAGTTGGGAGACACGCTCATGCATCAAGGGGGGCTGATGATCAAACTTGCAGTGCAGGATGCCCTGAAGGAAGAATGTGACTAAAGCGTAGCTAAAGTGCCTAAGGTTACTGGTTGCCATAGTTCTTAACTTTAGTTCACTTTAGGCACTTCTATCATGCTTGCTGAAGCATGTATCGCGCGCAGAAGAAGCAAGTATACCATTCAAGTGATAGGAGTCGATAACATGCCTGTTCAACGTGTTGTACAGAGGTGGTCCGGTAGTGTGAACGTTGTCACTGTTGGACCAGAAAATGCCTCGCTTCAACTGGGAGGACAAACCAGTCTTCCCTTCCTCTATGATGAAGGGGAGCTGCCGAATCCACCGCGGATCGCGATGGAAGTCTACGATAAGGTTCCGGAGGGATGGCCCGCACCATTGCTAGAAGCACTTGGTGATGTGGTTCATGATCCTGTCGCGTGGGCACAAAAATGCGTACAGCAGTGGCAAGCGGATATGATCTGCCTGCGTCTTATTCGCCCAAGTGAGGAGGAGGTCTCCCTCGATTCAGTGGCTCAGTTAGCACGTGCTATTCAGGATGCCGCCGGGGTTCCACTCATCATCTGGGGAACCGGCGAAGGTGATCTGGACAATGAACTGCTGCCACAGTGCAGTCAGGCACTACGTGGTTCACGTTGTTTGCTTGGCGTCGCCAAACAGGAGAATTACAAGACGCTTGCTGCCACCTGTATTGCTGATGGGCACAGCGTGATCGCTGAATCACCCATTGATATCAATATCTGTAAGCAGGTAAATATTCTGTTATCTGAGATGGATCTCCCACTCGACCGCATTCTGATCTATCCTGCCAATGGCGCATTGGGTTATGGGTTCGAATATGCCTATTCGATCATGGAACGCACACGCCTGGCTGCATTGGGCGGGGACCGGATGATGGCCATGCCTCTATTGGCAGTGGTGGGAGCAGAGGTCTACCGGGCCAAAGAAAGCAAAGCGACAGAAGAGGAGGCGCCTGAATGGGGTGCTCTGGGACCACGCATTGTTGCCTGGGAAACATGTACCGCCGTTGGATATTTGCAAGCAGGCGCAGATGTCGTGACCCTTTGCCACCCGGAGGCTGTGGAGACTGTGCGAGCTTTCGTTAAAGAACTCGTGGGCAAACAGTAATGCGCAGGAAATGAGCAAATCCGGAGAATTGAGAAACTGGTACACCGGTATGGTGTTTCATGCACGAACGTTTCGCGTAACAGCATTCTGAAAGGAGGAGCGGCGTTCCTTGCCGCAAAGTTCTATGATTGTCATAGGAGAACGCATCAATGGTATGTTCAGGGATGTGAAACGTGCTATCCGTAAACGAGATCCTGAACCGATTCAGCAATTGGCGCTTGACCAGGTTAAAGCAGGAGCAGATCTGCTGGATGTAAATGTAGGAGCTGCATCATCGCGTCCGGAGAAAGCGATGCAGTGGCTCGTCAAAACCATCCAGGAGGTTACGGATACGCCACTCACCCTGGATAATCCTAAACTGGAGATCATCCAGGCAGGACTCGAGGTTGTAAAGCATCCCCCTCTGATCAACTCGACGAACGCAGATCCAGAAAGACTTGAGATTTATCTTCAACTTGCTTTGGAACATAATGCTTCGCTGCTATGTCTTACGATGGACAAAAGCGGCGTGCCCCAGGATGTGAACCGGAGGGTCGAGTGCGCTGCTGTGATCGTATCCACCGCTCAGGTGATGGGATTGCCCATGGAGCGACTGTATATCGACCCGATCATCCTGCCCGTCAACTGTGCCCAGGAGCAACCAGGCTTCATTCTGGAAGCGCTCAGTCAATTCCGCTATCTATCCGATCCACCACCTCATCTCGTGGTTGGTCTCAGCAATGTCTCCCAGGGTGCACCTGAACGTAGTTTGATCAACCGAACTTGCCTGGTTCTTTGTATGGCGGCTGGCCTGGACGCAGCCATCCTTGATCCTTTTGACACGGAACTGATGGATGCGATGATCACGGCTGATGTTTTGCTGAACCGCCAGATCTACAGTGACTCATATCTGAAAGCTTACAGGAGCAGGTAAGAATCAGCGAATATTGATTTGCAGTCTTGCCTATCCGTTGATTACCTCAATCCGCACCATGTTTTATAAAGGGAGAATGATTTATGCTCAGTGACCTCGAAATTGCTCAACAGGCCAACCTTGTACCGATTATTGAGATTGCAGAAAAACTGGGATTGTCCGAGGACGATATCGAACTCTACGGAAAATATAAAGCAAAAATCTCACTGGATGTCCTTGAGGAGCTCCCGGACCGCCCCGATGCAAAGTATATTGATGTCACAGCGATTACACCCACACCGCTTGGAGAAGGAAAAACGGTTACGACCATCGGGGTCTCGATGGGTCTCAATAAGATCGGCAAACAAACCATTACCTGTATCCGCCAACCCTCGCTTGGGCCTGTGTTTGGCATCAAGGGCGGAGCCGCTGGTGGTGGCTATTCTCAGGTGCTTCCTATGGAAGACTTCAACCTGCATCTAACGGGCGATGTTCACGCCGTCGGTGTTGCGCACAACCTCCTCGCGGCTGCGATAGATTCCCATATCCTCCACGGCAACGCCCTGGAGATCGATCCGAAGACTATCTCTTTGCGGCGTGTCGTGGATGTCGAGGATGAGGCGATGCGGAATATCGTCATCGGCCTGAACGGACGTAAGAATATGCTACCGCGTGAGACCGGCTACGATATTACCGTCGCCTCCGAAGCGATGGCGATCCTGGCGTTGACCTCGGGCTTGCAGGATCTACGAGAAAGGCTCGGCCGTATCGTGGTGGCATACCGGAAGGATGGCAGTCAGGTGACCGCCGAAGATCTGCGAGTGGCCGGCGCGATGACGGTACTGCTCAAGGATGCGATCAAACCGACTCTGATGCAGACTGTGGAAAACACACCCGCCTTTGTGCATGCAGGTCCATTTGCCAACATCGCACACGGGAACAGTTCCATCATTGCAGACAAGATCGGACTGAAACTGGCTGATTACGTGGTCACCGAGAGCGGATTCGGTGCGGACTGCGGCATGGAAAAATTCATGAACATCAAGTGCCGTATAAGTGGATTACGTCCTCATGCAGTGGTCATGGTCTGCACGGTTCGCGCTTTGAAGATGCACAGCGGTGAGTTCAAGGTCGTTGCTGGAAGACCGTTGGATCCAGGGCTCGTCGCAGAGAACTTGCCTGCACTGAAGGCTGGATCCGTGAATCTCGTGAAGCACCTGGAAAATGCCGCGCTATTTGGCGTACCGGTCGTCGTGGCAATCAATCGCTTTACACCAGATACGGATAACGAGATTGAATTGCTCCGTGAGATCGCGTTAGACGCCGGCGCCAGCGACGTTGCCATCAGCAATGTTTGGGCTAAAGGTGGTGAAGGTGGTGTCGAGGTGGCTGAAGCCGTTGTGCGTGCCGCTGAAAAACCGAGTGACTTTAAGTTCCTGTACCGTGACACCTCCTCCATCAAGGCCAAGATCAAGGCAATCGCAACGAAAGTTTACGGGGCAGCGAATGTCTCTTACACTCCGGAGGCAAGCCGCAAGATACGACAGTTCACCAAGTTGGGCTATGATAAGCTCCCCATCTGCATGGCGAAGACGCATCTGTCATTATCCCATGATCCAACGCTGAAAGGTCGCCCGGAGGGTTTCACACTACCGATACGTGACATCCGTGCATCCGTCGGCGCAGGATTCCTGTACCCGCTCTGCGGCGAGATGCGCACGATGCCCGGTCTTCCATCCGTGCCCGCCTTTACGAAGGTGGACATCGACGAAAATGGTCAGACAGTGGGGCTATTCTAGTTGCAGATTGTATTGGACATCGACGGGAACAGTCGGTAGTGAGGCTGAAGGGGAATAAGAAAAGAGGGTGATGAAGGAGTGTGCAGCCGCCTCTCCCTTCATCACCCTTTCCCATTTCCCTCATTAGTTCTTGAACACTATCAGGGCGGAATCCCAGAAAACCCTAGAAAACCCCAGAAGGTCTTGAAACTACTTGCGGCTTATGATACCCTTTCTGTGGAAAGGAGAAAAGCGCGTGAATGACGAATTCATGACGGCTCCTGAACTAGCTGATTATCTGCGGTTCAAACCCGACACTATCTACAAGAAGGTACAGCGTGGGGAACTGCCTTTTCACAAAGTCGGACGGGCTGTGCGGTTCAAGAAAACTGAGATTGATCATTAAATGCGGATAGAACGGAGGACACCCATGCCAGACATCGTCATAGACAACCAGCAGCTTTCGGCACAAACTGGGGAGACGATCCTGCAAGCTGCGCGGCGGGCAGGAATTCAGATCCCCACTCTCTGCCATGACGACCAACTGCATCCCGCGGGTGCCTGTGGGATATGCGTCGTGGATGTGAAGGGATACGGTCTCATCAGTTCGTGTGCCACACTTATCGCGGACAGCATGGTGATCGAGACGCACAATGCAAAGGTTGTTGCCGCCCGAAAGCAGATATTGGAGTCGCTGATCGCAGATCATTACGGCGACTGTGTGGCTCCCTGTCAGCTTGCCTGTCCTGCCGGTATCGATGTTCAGGGGTATATTGCCCTGATCGCCAGGGGAGCCTATAAAGAAGCGGTACAACTGATCAAAGAGGCCCTCCCCCTGCCGGCGATTATCGGCCGTATCTGCCCCCATCCCTGTGAACAGGCGTGTCGGAGAAATCTCGTCGATCAGCCTGTTCCCATTTGCAGTCTGAAGCGATTTGCTGCCGACTACGAGATGCTGGATGGGGAGCCGTTCCGGCCTGCTTTGAAGCCTGCAAGTGGCTTCAAGGTTGCGATTATCGGCTCCGGCCCGGCTGGTCTCTCTGCCGCTTACTATCTCGTCCAGGAAGGGCACGAGATAGATATTTTTGACGCGCTGCCGAAGCCCGGCGGCATGTTGCGCTACGGCATACCAGACTATCGCCTCCCGCAGGATGTTCTCGATAAGGAGATCTCGGCGATCACGGATCTGGGAGTGAAGATCAGGACCAACCAGGCTCTGGGGAGGGACTTCACCATCGGCAGCCTTTTCAAAGACGGCTATCGTGCCATCTTTTTGGCCATTGGTGCTCACCAGAGCTATAAACTGGGCATCGAAGGGGAGGAGCTGGAGGGTGTCTTATCGGGCACGGATTTTCTCAGATCGATTACTCTGGGACAGGCAGTGGATCTCGGTCACCGTGTCGCGGTTATCGGAGGCGGCAATATCGCGATCGATGCAGCTCGTGCCGCGCTTCGCCTCGGTGCTGAAGAAGTGACGATCGTATACCGTCGCTCCCGGACTGAGATGCCTGCCACGGAGTGGGAAGTGGAAGAGGCTGAAGAAGAAGGGATTGGCATCCATTTCCTCGCGGCGCCGATCAAAATAATGGGGCATGATGGCAGAGTAAGCGGTATCGAATGTATCAAGATGAAACTGGGGGAACCGGATGCCAGCGGGCGTCGACGACCGGAGCCGATCTCAAATTCTGAGTTCATCTTACCGGTGGATTCCGTGATCGCCGCTATTGGACAGCAGCCGGACCTTCCTCCTCCAGAGGAGAACTACGATCTGCCAGCCGAGCGGGGACGGATTATAACGGAACCGCATATTCTGGTCACCGACATGAAAGGTATCTTCGCCGGCGGGGATTGTGTCACCGGGGCTGCTACCGCCGTCGAGGCGATTGCGGCGGGAAGGAACGCAGCTCTGTCCATTGACCGATACTTGAGAGGCGAGGAACTGACGAGGGTCGGGGAACCTTTCAATATCAGTAAGGGTCAATTGAGCGACTTGACGGGTAAAGACGAGTTCGTCCGGATCGAGCAGATCTCCAGGCAGGCGATGCCAAAACTTGAACCGAATGTAAGGCGTCGCGGTTTTCAGGAGATCGAGTTTGGATATACAGAAGACCAGGCAAGGAAGGAAGCCGAACGCTGTCTGGATTGCGGTTGCAAGGCCGTTCACGACTGTAGTCTTCGACTATTAGCGACAGAGTACGGCATACCGGATACCACTGCTACCACAGAGCGACGTTACCCGCTGGATGAATCCCATCCGATGATACTGCGAGATCCCAACAAATGCATCAGTTGCAGACGTTGCGCGCGAGTATGCCATGACGTCCAGGGCGTTGGGGCGCTATCCGTGACCTACCGGGTGGGGACGACGGAAGGCTACGGCGGCTCGCTGCTCAATACAACGTGTGAATCCTGCGGGCAGTGTGTCACAAGCTGTCCCGTCGGTGCACTGGTCTCCAGGAAGGCGTTGCATCCAGCCTATGAGGTTAAGACCGTTTGTCCCTACTGCGGTGTGGGATGTGGTATCTACCTGGGCGTTCGAGGAAATATGATTGTCGATGTCCGGGGAGACCGTAATAGCCCAACCAATCAAGGCAATCTTTGCGTCAAGGGACGATTCGGCTACGATTTTGTCAATCATCGAGATCGGTTGACATCGCCGCTTATCAAGAAAGAGGGTCAATTCGTCGAGGCAACGTGGGAGGAGGCATTGGATCTGATTGCAGAGCAGTTCTCGCAATGTAAAGGCGAGCAGTTTGCAGTCCTCTCCTCTGCCAAATGCACGAACGAGGACAACTACGTTATCCAGAAATTTACGAGGGGCGTGATGGGGACAAATACCATAGACCATTGCGCCCGTTTGTGACACTCGCCTACTGTGGCCGGTCTGGCCACATCACTCGGCAGTGGTGCAATGACGAACTCGATCCATGAGATCGGTGGTGCTTCCTGTATCTTAGCCATAGGCACGAACACAACGGTGGCCCATCCCATTATCGGGCTCAAAATTAAACATCAGGTCCGAAACGGCGCGAAACTCATTGTCGCCAATCCAAAAGAGATCGATCTGTGCCGTTTTGCCGACATCTTTTTACAACATCAACCAGGCACGGATGTACTTCTGCTCATGGGTATGATGCGTGTCATCGTTGATGAGGGACTGTTGGATCGTGCCTTTATAGCAGAACAGTGTGAGAATTTTGAGGCGTTCAAAGGATCGCTTCAGCACTTCGACCTGGACCGCGTAGAGCAGATCACAAAAGTTCCTCAGGAGAAGATAGTCGACGCCGCCCGGTGCTATGCAACGAATAGTCCGGCAACCATCCTTTACGCGATGGGCATCACACAGCACACACATGGTACGGATAATGTGTTGGCAACCAGCAATTTGGCGCTGCTCACGGGCAACATTGGCAAGCTGTCCACAGGCGTCAACCCTCTGCGGGGGCAGAGCAATGTCCAGGGGGCATGTGATATGGGCGCCCTACCCAATGTCTACCCAGGCTACCAGCGGGTAGACAATCCGGAAGTCAAGGCGAAGTTTGAAGCGGCCTGGGGTTGCCACTTGTCCGATTCTCCAGGATGGACCCATACGGAGATATTCGATGCCATTTGTGACGACAAGATCAAAGCACTCTATATCGTAGGCGAAAACCCGATCCTGAGCGAAGCCAATGCAAACCATGTCAAGGATGCTCTCAATAAACTGGGATTTCTCGTCGTCCAGGACATCTTCCTCTCAGAGACAGCGGAATTTGCCGATGTCATTTTGCCTGCCGCCTCCTTTGCGGAGAAGGATGGGACCTTTACCAATACGGAACGACGGGTCCAGCGGGTGCGTAAAGCGATAGAACCTATTGG
>JAJRTO010000100.1 GCA_024278235.1 Candidatus Poribacteria bacterium | reverse complement strand
GACGGGGATTGTGCGTCCGACTTCAGGGTTCGCGCGGATCTGCGGATATGATGTGTGGGCTTCACCTCTGCATGCAAAGGCGATCACTGGCTTGCTTCCGGATCAACCCAATATCTACGAGACCCTGACAGGCCGTCAGTTCGTACGTTTCATTGCGGATATGTATGAGGTAGATCCAAGATGTGCTGACCAACGCATGACGGAGCTGTTTGAGCTGTTTGAACTCGATAAGGAAGCGGATAAACTGATCCGCACATATTCCTATGGCATGAGGAAGAAAACCATCCTCATTGCTCTGATGATACAACAACCGAGGGTGTTTTTTTTGGATGAGCCCACAAGTGGCCTTGATCCCAGAAGCGCGAGGTTGGCAAGGGAACTGCTCAGGGAGTTGTGTAGACAGGGATGCACGGTGTTCATGACAACCCATGTCCTGGACATCGCCGAGCGCATGTGTGATCGGATCGGCATCATCCACCAGAGCAAACTCATCGCTGTCGGAACGGTCGCGGAACTACGCGAAGCTCATGCCGCAGATCTGAGCCTTGAGGATATTTTCCTGAAACTCACCGGTTCAGATACTGAAGAATCGCATATGAATCATTCCCTCAGCCATTTTTGAACTCCTTCATCAAACTCGATCTTCTCCAGATTTGTTGACTCGTTTTGCCAACCTGATTCTACCATCATCCGGGTCTGATGGTCAAACAATCATCCTTCCTATCCAATTTCCTTGTGTTTCCAATGACCTTTGTGGAACCAGAAGATCATGATCATCGCCTGCAGGAAAGTAGAGCCGGCGATTCCCAGGAATAGGCCAAAAACATGCCATAGGCGAGCGCCACCAAGTGCTAATGGAATACGTAACAGGAACAGGGCGATACCGGTAATCGTCATCGGAGAGAGCGTATCGCCTGCGCCGTTGAAGGCGCGTGAAAGGATGATGGAAATCCCAATCAACCCGATGGCTCCTGCTGTCACGCGAAGGTAGAGCATCCCTTGTCGAACGACTTCCGGATCCGTATTGAAAATGCGGATCAGTGGTTCTGCAAAGAGGATGTAGCCGATTCCTCCCACAGTCATAATCAGCCACCCCCAACCTGTGGCAATCTTGGCCGTACGCTCAGCGCGATCGGGTTTCCCCGCACCTAGATTCTGCCCGACAAGGGTTGCAACCGCGTTGCCGATACCAAACCCAGGCATCATGATCATAAACTGGAGCCGCATCCCGATCCCATAGGCAGCAACAGTGGTTGTGCCATAGATCGCCACAATGCGCATGAGCACAACACCAGAGAGGTTTCGTAAGATCGCCTGGACAGACCCAAATACACCAATCTTAAGGATAGCCTTCATCGTGAGCCAATCAAATTGGGCGTGGCGGAGACGAAGAGTAAAAAAACCTCGTCCATTGGAACACTTCCGGAACAGGTAGAGTGTACCGATGCCTCGTGTGATCACCGTTGCCCAGGCTGAACCAGCGATGCCAAGTTCAGGGAACCTCCAGATCCCGAAGATCAACAGGGGATCGAGGGCGATGTTGAGAACGGTGGATCCTGCTAACATTTTCGTCGGCGTGATGGCATCCCCAACACCACGGAGTGCCGCTCCCAAAGCAACCGAAAAGAACATCGTGAACGAACCGAAGAACGATATACGAATATACGGCACTCCCCGTGAGACCACTTCGGGGCTTGCTCCCAACAGTTTCAGAATTGCTTCCGCGAAGTAATAGCCAATCCAACCGATGAGAAGCGATCCGATGATGCCAAGCCAGAGAGATTGAATGGTAACGTTCTCTATGGCATCCATTTTCCTGGCACCTGTGTAGCGTGCAACAAGTGCCACAGTTCCCATCGAGATGCCAATGGCAACCGTGAAGATCATGCTCAACATGATCCCGCTCATTGCAACGGCTGCAATGGCATCGGGTCCCAGCCTCCCGACAAAGATCATATCTACGAAGCTGAACGTGTTCTGTAGTAGATTTCCAATGATCATCGGGATGGATAGATGCCAGATATTGCGTGTAATACTCCCAGATGTCAGATCGCGTTTCATCCCTCTCCCCGGTCGTTATACTGCCCATATCCATAGATGGAAGATAAAAAGCCAGAATAGCTCTCTGCCGGCCGTGCATTCCTACGAGCGGCGGATGAGTTCTATCATAACGGATGAGATACAACAAGTCAACAGCACGCCATCTTGCTGTATTCCAGTGACCAGTCCAAAAAACTCTGTCATTCGGAGCAATCACATGATATAATCAAATATATAAACAACAGTTGCGTAACCTCCTCACTTGCCCTGAACCTGCACCAAGTTATTCAGTTGTTCAGTCAACCGGTTGAAGGCCCAACAGGCCAAGAACTCTAGTCACTGTTCTCAGCTCGAGAGCTGTTTTCAGAGAAAATCTCCTGTGTTCATTCTACTGCTCGTTTTCTGCTGGTCTGTCATAGGTCTAAGTGAAGCAGCCATCCTATCCGAGGATTTTCTCGAATCGCTCCAGAGCGTCAGAGCAGACGGTATTGGCAACGCTTTCGTTTCACAAGGAGATGATGCGCTCGGTTTTCACGCTAATAGCGCAGGGATTGCACAGATACAACATTTGCAAATGGCTTTGAAGGTTCAGCGGCAAGAACGAGCGATAGGTATTGCCGTGCCTGTCAGTCCCAGTGCGTCTTTGAGTGGCAGTTTCTGGGTACAACATCGCCGTCGTACCTTGTCTGTGGGGTTGGGCTGGCGAATCCAAAACAACGGCAAAAATTTCCTCTCTCTGGGGATGGATCTCCGTGGATTTACGGAACCGGAGACGGTTGAAGGGATCGCCCTGGATGTGGGTATATTGGCCCGGCCCGAGCGGGGGCGGGTTGCTTTTGGGGCAGCAATACAGAACATGGGGCCTCATGTACGTCGGATGCAGTACTCAGAACCTCTGCCGCTCAGTTGGCGAATTGGTACGAGCTATATTCTATCGCTCAAGCATGCCGCCACGGTCCATGCAGAACTGAGCCGGGTGGGGGAGGATGATCCACGGCTGAAAGCTGGAATGGAAATGAGGATTCTTCAACCTCTGTTTGTCAGGATAGGTTACCGCAGAGCCACTCAAGGAGACGGTCAGATGGCTGCCGGGATGGGCCTGGTGTGGAATGGCCTGGGATTGGATTATGCCTGGGAACAGAAACTGTCGAGAGACGCAATCCACAGTTTCCAGATCCATTACACTTTCGGTGGCTCGAATCTACCTCCTTCACTGGCATTGGTACAGCGACCATCCCCCCGAGCAAACAGTGTCACCAGTTCACCTGTCCAAACCCCTCAGCATTCGGCACTCAGGACACAGGACACATCCGCTTTCGATGGAACATCTGCGGGACAGAATTCAGATATTCGTGTGAAAGAAAACCCAATCCCTGCCGGACAGCAGGATGAGTCGGTAGATGTCCCATTGCCCCGGATACGCATCGCTTGTGTACCGATGATTTTCACCCCGGATCAAGACGGTGTCGATGATACGACAGAGTTCTCGGTGACATCCGAATCGCTTGAAACTCTCAAGGACTGGGATTTCTTCCTGAGTATCCATGGCCCAACGGGAAAAACCGTGTATAGATCACCCGTTGCCCCGCTCCCTGCCAGAATCGTATGGGATGGGAACGATGATGAGGGCGAACCGCTCCCAATGGGAAATTACACGTTCTGGTTAGAAGGACGCCATCGTTCTGGCCAACGCTATGTATCGTCGCCCCAGATCGTGACGATCTCGGAGCGAGAACATATCATCGAGCGTATCGTGATTGCAGCGGATGTTCTATTTGAGCTAGATGCGGTCGACATCCGGGAGAGTGCCTACAAATCCTTGAAGGTTGCTGCACAGGCCATCCGTACGCATCCGAATGCAGAAATAAACATTGAAGGCCATGCGGACGATTCAGGCGATGATACAGCAAATATGCGTCTCTCGGCGGAGCGAGCAGCGAAGGTGTTTACATACCTGGTCGAACGGGAGTCGATTCCTGCATATCGTCTGTCGATGATCGGTTATGGTCGGCTCCGTCCAATCGATGAACGCGATCCACAGCAGAATCGCCGAGTTGAAATCATTATCACCACGAATGAACAGCAAGTTGAACGTTAGCTTGGGAGGTGCTTTCCTTGAGACGGTGGTTTTACCCGTTATGTCCCCAATGGATTCTATGGTTGCTTGGTGGATTCATCTTTGCAGCGGTTTGCTCTGCGCAGACGGAACTGGCTCAGATTCCATCGACTCATGGTGACTGGCTGACCTTCTCATTCTATCCCGGACGCAAGGTATATGAGCTACGTCCCTTTAACATCCCGCGCTATAAGATACTTGCTAATGATGCAGGCCAACTGAAGATCTTCATACGTGGCATTTTTCTACAAGATGATGAGCCTCGGGAATCCCGAATCAACATGGGGCCTGTGACGCGGCTCCAGGTTCGTCCACAGCCGGGGGGGATGCTGCTCATCGCAGACTGGGAACAGCCACCGATTGTCGAGCATACTCGACGTTCCATTCGGTTCATGTTCGATGAGGCCAGACCATCCACTCTGATCGGCCCTACATCCAACGTTGCAGACTCTTCAATGGAGGAAGCATCTGTTCTACGCCCTGGAGATCAACTCGTTATCTTTGTCTTTTGGGAAACGGGTTCAATGCGCCGAGACGAGGTGACGGTCGAGTCCGACAAAACAATTCAGTATCGAGAATTAGGAAAAATGACCGTTGCAGGATTACCTTTGGGGTTGCTTCGACAACACCTGGAACAGCGTCTTCAACCTTATCTCCGACGATTCTCCGTAGCCATCCATCACAGACGACATCCCGTTCCGTATATCACTGTGGTGGGCGAACTTCGACGGATAGCAGCGGCTGGTGAGTATAAATGGCATCCGAAACTGAAGCTCATCCAACTACTGAGGAGACTTGGTGGTTGGGGTTCTCAGGCAGATCTCAATCGCATTGCGCTGTACCGAATTGTCGAAAGCGACTATGAACGCCATATCGTGAACCTGGAGACACTATTGGCTCAAGATTTGGATCTGAATCTAAGTGCGGGAGACGTGGTCTACCTGCCCGCCAAGCAGCAATCCTCTGAGGCCACTGAGGTTGCTGTGTTTGGTATGGTGAACAGTCCGGGATTGCAACCATTTCGTTCCGGTCAAAGCCTCGCAGACGTAATTCGCACTGCGGGTGGATCTACGATTCCTGATCATACAGGGCTTCGAGTTTCAGTCCTCCGCCAGGATGGTCAACGATTGAGTTTCACCTATAGCCAGTCGCTCCAGGATGAGACGCTGACCTTGAAAGAGGGGGATGTCGTCTACGTTCACACGTATGTCCCAAGGAAATAAGACCCTATGAAAAACAGGTTCATTCGTCACTGGTGGATCTTACTACTCTGCTCCCTGCTGGGGGCCGCTTTAATGTGGTTTTATCATCAATACAGTTCAGTGAAATGGGCGACTGCGCAAATTCGCCTCGTGGAGCCTTTGTTAGATTCATCAGACGAAGGACTCGCTGAGCTGACCATAGCAGAAAAGATCCAATCCGATATTTCCATCCTCAACAGTTTTCCTGTGTTGGAGCGCGTTGCATTCCTCCTTGCTCAGCTTGAGGAACAGGAGTTGATCTACTCGGATGCAGAAGGGCGTTACAACGAACCGATAGGCAACTTCAAGCGTATCGGCGTATCCGATCAGGCGGAGAGCACACAGGAAGCCGCCACCGTGGTAGAAGAGATCGATGCCGCCCTCCGCATACAGAGAGAGGGAGACTCTGACATCATCCAAATTGCCGCCAGGCTGATTTCGTCACTGGATGCTGTTGCTGTAGCTAATACGGTCGCAGAAGAGTACATCCGTCTCAAACAGTGGGTTGTTGATGCCGAGATCTCTCAAATGGAGCAGCAACTCGCTGACTACGATCGACGGATTAAGGAAGTGGATGCCAAACGGCGAGCATTTCTCAGAGAGTACCCGAATTTTATACCGCGTAACACGGTGAATACTGAGGACACCACCTCTTTGGAAGAACGCATTGCGGATCTTGATAAGAAACTGGCATCCCTCGACGCTCGGAAGACAGAACTCAATCGTCTTCGACAAACGATAGCGAAGCTCAAGGATCCTGTTCTGCAATTGATTGCGGCTCGTCCCTATCTTCCGGATCTCAATGTGGATGCTGCTCTCAGGCAGATCCAATCGCTGGAGAACAAACAGATGCGGTTCCTGCAGGAGTACATGCCGGAACATCCGCTGATCGCAAAGAACGCCCAGGCAATCGCCGATGCAAAATTGGCGTTGGGAGCAGCGATATCGAAAGCTTTGGCGACTCGGACAGCACAGGTGACTCAGGAGATCGCGCGTCTCCAGGAAGAAAAACGGAATCCGAACAAGCCATCCCCAACCGCGCTCCGGCTGCAGACGGAATATGATACCTTGACGCGAGAGATCGACGATCAATCTCAGATTTTTGGGGAATTACTCACGGCTGTTCAGGAGAAGAAGACGGCAGCAAGTACACTGCCTGAAAGAATGGTTGTGGCCTATGCTGTACGAGCCCGGCCTCTTCATCCTCCTTATCTTCGCATGTTGTATGGGCTTGTGGGCGGGCTGATCGTGGGAGTGCTCGTCGCATTGGCATTGTCCGTTGAGAAGTGGCCCAGCTTGCTGCCTACCATCGGCAAACGTCCAGGACTCATCCCGTCAACCGACAAGTGGGTCAAGCTGAGGCCATCCATAGACAGGTGGTCCAGCTTGATTGCGTCCGTTGGCAGGCGACCCAAAGATGCGACACCAGGAAAGAGCCATGTGGACCCTGGCCTACCTATCATTGGGAGAATCCCGAAGATCGACTTTAGCCGGGCCTGGACGGAAAAGGAACCATTCACCGCTGATACATCCACTGATGGGGATCTCGATGCTGCCATTAAACTTTCCCCGCCGGCAGCATTGGTACCGGGGTCAGAAGCATTCCGTAACCTACGGACTCACGTGCTCTTTCATGAGACCGATCCCAAACCGCTGTTGATCCTATTCACATCGGCTCGCCCTGGAGAAGGTGTCTCCACGGTTACCTCCAATCTGGCGGTGGCTATTGCACAGGCAGGCAAACGGACACTCCTGATTGAGAGTGACCTGGTGGATCCTCAACTGCATGACGCTTTTGGATTGAGTCGGGTGCCTGGAATCACGGACATCCTCTTAGAATCAGCGACAGTGGATGACGCTGTTCGCAATGCATCCGATCTCCTTCTTGGAGATTTAGGGCCTGATGTCATTGCCTCTGTCATGGGCATCGGCAATCTGAATTTCCTCTTCGCTGGAATCCCTGTCTCCAATGCATCCGAAATACTGAGTATGCCTGCATTTGCAGAACTTCTGGCATCTTTCAAGGGCTCCTACGATGTGATCCTCATGGACGGTGGCTCGATCCTATCGAACACCGAGACGCACGTTCTTGCTGCCCAGGCGGACGGGGTGATTCTGGTTCATTGTCCTCGAGGGTGGAAACGTAAGAAGCCATTCGATCGTGCGATAGAAATGCTGGGTGTTGCTGATGTCTGGGGGATCGTACTCAACGAAAAGCCAAAGGAGTTTCTGTGATCCCAACCTGGATGAGTGCTCTGACCTGAAAGCACTTGCCTTCCCATCCACGCCATTGTATAATAGGCTTCCGCTACTTCATGACATGTAAGAACTCCTACCTCCATCAGTTATTATCGAAAGGAGACATCTGTGGTAGAAGATTTACGGGAAGATATACTGGCGATTCTGGAATCACGAGTAACACAAGCGATTGACGTTATTCAGGAGTTACGTAAGCAGAATGAAGCCCTGGATGTACGGGTGGATCAACTGGAATCCGAGATCGAGCGACTGGATGAGATCATTGTGGAACTCAAAGACAGGAATGCCGAACTGCTCCACTTTGAGGAAGAAATCCAGCGGCTCCGACATGAGCGAGAACAAGAAATTCAGCGTGTCGAGACAGAACGGACTCAAATCCGTGCACGTGTGGAAGGGATTCTTCAGCTATTGAATCAAGCGGAGGTAGACGAAGAATAGGACCGACGGCATGGTCTGTTAAAATATCCGAACTGGATGTGTGGATGAGCGGTATGAATCCGTTGCATCCAGGAGGGTATTCCCATACTTGCTTCCTCGCCTAGCTGGATGGCTCTCACATAAACATCCGGATCGATGCAAAGATTGCGCATCTGAATCAGATCGATCTGTGTTTCCTGAATAAACTGGATGAGCGTATCCGTTTCTGAGAGAAGATCCGAGAGTCCGGGGAACATGAGCAAGTTGACAGAGACAAATAATCCATAAGACTTGGCAACCTTGATCGATTGGACCACATCCGAAAACCCATAGTTTGCAGGACGATAATAGCGGTTGTAAAACTCCTCAGTTGCGCTATTTATGCTCACGCGTAAGCTATCTAATCCCGCCTTACACAACATCTCGATATCCTTCGGGCAACTGGCATTCGTATTGACGTTGAGGGTGCCGCGATCTGTATGTTTCCGGATTCCGCGAACTGATTCAGAGATCACCTCGGCCTGAAGAATCGGATCCCCTTCACATCCCTGCCCAAAGCTAATGATGGCATCTTCTGCTTTTTCTATATGCGGCAACGCCACCTCGATGATCTCTTTCGGTGTTGGCACAAAAGTGATTCGTTCGTGGGATGCCTCAAAAGAATCATCGGGCTGTTGGGAGAGGCACCCAATGCAGCGGGAATTACAGCCGGGCGATGTCGGAATAGGACATTCCCAGCGGCGATAGAACGCATTCTTCGCGGCAAAACAGTGATAGTCCATGGCACAGCGTGAGAGATGTTTCCAGAGACGGTTGTTGGGAAATTCGTTCAGTATCTGCTCGATGGCTGGAACCAACACACGATCATCGAAACTGCCAGGATCCCAGAAGATGTTTTCATCAATCAGCTTCGCGGCAATCCAGAATTGATCATCCAGCCAGCCCACCGCAGTATACGCCCAGAGCGGCAACAGAACATCCGAATCTTCTGATTCTGTGGCAGGAAGAAAAAGGCGTGTGAAACCGGGCGGAGGGAATGCTGCAACGGCTGTGCAACCCTCTACTGTGACAAATTCACCTGTGTTCATATCCCAACCTAAAGGGATGCGTCCGGGCATTGTGAATAACCGGCTCCCTTCAGGAAGCGGGATCAGATCATCAAACGCTGGACGGAGACAGCGGTTGCCAGAGCGAACGGCCATCTCGATATCAGGCGCATCATAGATGTTGCCATCCGTATCGGTGTAAACGAGAAACGGCCGCTTTCGGTTTTTAGTGTTCGACCTCACAATATGGTATCAGCCCTTCTGCACGATCCAAAGGAGAGGGGAAGATCATTCCACGGCCTGCCACCACGCTCAGTACAATCCGATAAAGCTCATCGTCCCGATCTCAAGGTTTTCAACTTGTCCCTGTTGCTGGATATAGGTACGATAGAACTCAAAGGCTGCCGCCGCTTTCTCCGGATTCGGGTACTCAACTCCAAAGAGGATCAACGTATCGAAATCCAGCTTACTCCCCTTGTTACGATATTCGGCCAGTAACCCGTTTGTATTCTGACTGAGTTGCAGAACATCGACGGTTGGCACGAGTGTGATCTGATCCAATGCTCGATAAGTGTGGAAAACGCGCTCTGTACCGGGGAACTTGTCATCCGCCGGCAGTGTACCCAGGAGAGCAGACAGATCGGCACTTTCATCGATTCGGCGGAAGATCTCCTGGGCAATACGCACCATGCCCTCTGAGATAGCATCCGCAATATTCCATGCCTGGATTTTAAGATAGTAGCGGCCTTTCCAGGCATCCAGCGATTCGTCCGTGATGATAGCTTCCGCGCCGATCCCTTGCCGGCGTGCCTGAAGATTGCGCTGGAGACTATAGATGCCAAATGCATTGATCGGCGTATCCATATCATAGAGATCCACCTGCAGGAGCGGATCTTTTCCCAGATACTTCTCGTAATAGACGGTGCTCACCATTTCTACGAAACCATAATCTAAGAAAAGTTGCGAACCTGTCAAGTGTTCCATGAGTTGCCGACCATGATAGAGGCGAACATCTTCACCGACGCGCCATGTCCCTATCGAGTCTGGCAGTCGTTTACGGAGAGGTATACGCTTGTGGAGTTGGGGAATCGTCCAGACACTCCGTGGGAACGAATCCAGGAATCGCTTCGTGAGCTGTTTCCCTTGTTTCACGTCGCGGACATTTAGAGCGCCAATGATGTACTTATCTTGCACCACCACAATCGTGTGAGGAGATCCCGTCTCTGAAGCACAACCCATCCATAGCACCAGGAATACCAGCAAAAGCGAGCACATTTGGGTACTCTGAAATAATGTGGCTGTCCCATGAGTCACAGCTATGGTGTTTTCACTCATACGCCCATTCGCCCATTTTCTTTACCATTGCTCAGCCAGTCTACTGTAAAAATCATCCGCGAGTTCCTGGATGAGCTGCGTCATGGCAAACTCGATGGTTTCGGGCGGATCGCCTCGTCCTTCCACAATGTAGAAATCGTGTGCCTGTACATACTGTTCTTTGGCATCTACCACTTTGTTCTTGACGCGATCCAAGAAACTGTAATCGAGGATCAGGCTCATCCGAAGTTGCTCCGGATTATTGTTTGCGTCCAATGCGATAGGCTCGACGATGAAGTCTTTGATGCGGATCGTCAGAAGCGAATCATTCCCCTCTTTCCACTTGGTGGCAAACTTACGTTGGACGATTGTGGTGACTTGATCTTCAAACTCGGTTAGTTCTGGAATCTCTGTTGTCGTCACTTCGTCAATCGTGATGCGAGGGATCGTGATCGTTTCGATATGCTTGAGATAGGAAGAGGTCGATACATAACCGCATCCTTGGGAGATGAGTGATGCGATCAGCAGCCAGACCCATGTTTTCATGGCTCACCTTCTGTGTCAGGTTATAGAAATCGTGATGGGAGAAGAGGACAGAGATTGCAGAAAAAGCACAAACGAAGGCGGGGCTGGATTATCTGTGACTCCCAGTAGATCTTTGATGAACTGCACAATTTCATCTTGATAGTGCATTGAAACGAAAAATGCAACTATCAAGATGATAACAAGGACCATCAGGAGGTAGGTTAGCCACCTTCGCTCCAGAAGACCTCTGGGAGGTGGAGGTGAGGATCGCAGCAATCGCATTGAAATCACCTCAACTTATCAGTAAGTATGTCCGTTTCGAGAGTTAGAAACGGCCTTTGGGAATCCGTGGTTTGTTACTACGTCCACGATCTCCTTTGTTTTCACCGCGAGATCCGTTTTGATCTCGGCTGCCACGAGAATCTCGTGACCCTCGTGACCCTCGTGATCCCCGCGAATCTCGTGACCCTCGTGATCCCCGTGATCCTCGCGAATCTCGCGAATCTCGCGAATCTCGTGACCCTCGTGAATCTTGGGAATCTTGGGAATCTTGGGAATCTTGGTTACCACGTGAATCTTGATCCGGGCGTTCCTCGGATCCGCCGGCATCTGCGCGTTTTTCGGATAGGGTTAGATCGACTCGCCCTCCGTCATCAACCTTGAGTACCCTGACTTTGACTTCTTCTCCTTCTTGAAGCACGTCTTCAACGCGGCGCACATAGCCATCCGACATCTGCGAGATATGGACCATACCTTCTTGTCCCGGTAATATTTGCACAAAGGCCCCGAAGGCTGTCGTACGTGTAACAGGCCCTGTGTATTCTTTGCCAACTTCTGCTGTTGCCGCGATATCCCAGATCATTCCCTCTGCTTTCTGCGCGGCGTCAACACTGGTCGCAGCAATCTCCACAGTACCATCATCCTCTATGTTGATGGCAACACCCGTTTCCTCTTGGATGCCCTGGACGATACGGCCACGTGGTCCGATCACCTCTCGGATTTTGCTGGGATGGATTTGGATCTTATAGATGCGTGGGGCATACGGTGAGATATCTTCGCGCGGTTCGGCGATCGCCTCTGCCATCTTGTCCAATACGAACAGACGAGCTTCCCGAGCCTGACTGATGGCCCGTCTCATCAGTTCTGTCGTGACACCTGTAATCTTGATGTCCATCTGGATAGCAGTGACACCATCGCGTGTTCCAGCCACCTTGAAATCCATGTCACCGAGGAAATCTTCTGCACCAAGCATGTCAGTTAGAATGACTTCCTGATCTCCTTCTTTAATAAGCCCCACTCCCACACCTGCCACAGGCGCCTTAATCGGGACTCCGGCATCCATCAGTGCAAGTGTTGCTCCACATACGGTTGCCATCGAAGATGAAGCATTCGACTCAAGGATTTCTGAAACGACACGCACGGTGTACGCGAAATTTTCTTTATCAGGCATTACGGGGACAAGAGCATGTTCTGCCAGGGAACCGTGTCCTATTTCCCGCCGGCCGGGACCTCGTATTGGCCGAACTTCACCGACGCTGAAAGGAGGGAAATTGTAATGCAAGAAGAAAGATTTGCTCTGTTCCCCCTGCATATCTCGAATGACTTCCTCGTCCATCGAGGACCCAAGCGTTACCGTACAGAGTGCCTGAGTTTGTCCACGACTGAACAGTGCAGAACCGTGGACTCGTGGGAGGACACCGACTTCTGCGCTGATAGTCCGAACATCCTTTACCCCTCTTCCATCGACACGTTTTCCCGCCACTAGAATCGAGCGGCGCATCTCTTCTTTTTCAATATCGCTCAGAATCTCGCGTGTCGATTGCTGTTCTTCCTCACCATACTCAGGACCATATTCTTCGGCCAGTTCCGCCATGACATCCGTTTCGATGGTGTCCAGATAGGATTCGCGATCTTGTTTATCGTCCATCCCGATCGACTCTTGAATACGTGATGTAGCGAGCGCTCGAGTCCTGGAACTCAGCTCTTCACTGACCTGCTTTGATCCATAAGTGCGTTTGGGCTTGCCGCATGTTTGGATCAGGGCTCCCTGAAATTTGACAAGTTCCTTGATCTGCTTGTGAGCAAATTCGATGGCATCGATCACTTCATCCTCAGGAACTTCATGGGCATCACCTTCTACAGACATGACGGCTTCTTCTGTTCCTGTAACAAAGAAGTGCATATCGCAGATTGGCAACTGCTCGCAAACGGGATTCACAATAAACTCACCGTCAATCCGTCCTACAACCACGGCGCCAACAGGCCCATTAAAAGGGATGTCTGAAATGGACAGGGCTACTGAAGCCCCCAGCATAGCCAACGTGGCCGGTGAATGCACCTGGTCGCATGCCAGGACTGTTGCCATCACCTGAACCTCATACGAATGAAAGTCCTTTGGAAAGAGGGGACGGATACAATGATCGATCAATCTGGCGGTCAAAGTAGCCTTTACCCCAGGTCGGGGTTCTCGTCGACCATAAACCCCCGGAATCCTACCAATTGCATAATCTCGCTCACGGTAATCCACGGTTAGTGGAAAAAAGTCTAAGGGACTTGGTTTTGTATCTGCAACAGCAGTTACCAATACAACAGTGTCACCATATTGCACCCAAGCCGCACCATCTGCCTGTTTTGCGACAACTCCTGTCTCAATGGACAACTGGCCGCTTCCTAACTGCATTTCAATCTTCAATGTTTTTTCCTCCGTAGTCTCCAGGCTGATGGCTAGCGTCTTCTTGCTGAGAACTGATCGCGAATATTCAGCCGTACGATCAGCGAGCGATAGCGCTCGATATCGGTTCTATGAAGATATCGCAGTAACCGTCGACGCTGACCAACGAGCTTATAAAGCCCGCGCCTTGAATGGTGATCTTTCTTGTGCTGTCTAAAGTGTTCCGTCAGGTAGTTGATACGGGTTGTGATCAGTGCTACCTGTACTTCAGGCGAGCCGGTGTCGTGATCCTGCAGCCCATATTCCGTAATGATTGTCTGTTTCTGTTCCTTCGTTAAAGCCACTCTTTGTTTCACCTCCCTTCCGGATGATAATGCCAGTGGATAATAGTACCAGTCACTTCGAAAATCCAGAATTCAGAAGAACCGACATTGAACTTCTGCCTTCTGTCTACTGACAACTAACAGAAATAGTACTCCATTGGAGCATTTCTGTCAAGGTGGGTTTCAACGCTCCAGCAAAGATCCTGCAACGGCAATATCCTGTCTTATCTGGGTGACAAGTAATTCAACGGTCTCAAATTGCCTTTCATCCCGGATACGTTCCACAAACTCAATTTCCACTACTTCACCGTAGATATCCCTATCAAAGTCAAGCAGGTGTGCTTCAATCTGGACACAGGTTCCATGGAACGTCGGTCGTGTACCGATATTTAGCACAGCCTTGTGGATTGAGCCATCCAGCCGGGTATACACAGCATAGACTCCTCGCGACGGTAACATTTGATCTTCCACGAGTAGATTCGCCGTCGGGAAACCAATCTGGCGTCCAAGTTTTTGACCGACAATCACCTTTGCCTGTACTGAGTGGTTTCTCCCCAGCATACGGGATGCAAGCCTCAGTTCGCCTGCTGCGATCGTTTCGCGGACGCGCGTACTACTAATCACTTCACCGCCGATGCGCCGGGGAGATATGATATCCACAGCGACCTCAAGTGGAGCAGCGATCTCCTGTAACACCCTGGCATTTCCCTGACGCCTATAGCCAAATTCACTGTCGTAGCCGACAATAATATGGCGTGTGCTCAACCGATCACACAGGACATCTTCGATGAACTCTCTTGGTTGCATCTGGGATAACCAACCTTCCAGTCGCACCAGTAGAAGGATATCGACACCGAGCGATTTGATCAGAGCTATTTTTTTGTGCCGGGCCGTGAGGCATGGCGGACAATTCCCGGGATCCAGGAAGCGTTTTGGATGAGGGTAAAAGGATAATACGACACTTCGCCTATCCGTCAGCCCAGCGTTCGCGACCACCTCATCGATAACCGCCTGGTGCCCAATATGCACCCCATCAAATGCACCGAATGTCAGAACTGTGTCGAAGTCAAAGTGGACATCTGCAAGGTCCTCGAGAACCCGCAAGTTCTATTCTCCTAACCTGGTCAAGCCAGAACCAAACCGGGATGCGAGGGGGAGAAGCAAAATCACCAGAGTGCTAATCTTGTTGAGAAAACAACTCACATACATCCTCGATAGAATAGATATGCGAAAGCAATTGCTCACGGCTAAGCGATTCAAGAGATACGGCATTTTCAACGCCAAAGGGACCCGAACGGGTGCGGATCAGATCACGTAGATGGGCACCACAGCCAAGATGGGCCCCTATATCTGCCGCCAGTGTTCGGACGTAGGTGCCTGTGGAACACACAACGCGAAAGCGGATCTCCGGCAGACGAACCCAAAGAATCTCCAGCTCATAGACCGTGATCAATCGGGGTTCCCGTGGAACCTGAATGCCTTTCCTCGCTAAGCTGTATAGCCGCTTCCCCCGGTGTTTCACGGCAGAAAACATAGGGGGAATCTGCTTGATCTCACCCACAAAGCGCGGCAAGATTCTCTCGATACCATCCCATGTCGTTAGACCCGCATTCCCTACTGCTATGACGGTACCACTTGCATCCTGTGTGTCGGTTTCCATTCCCAACACCATCGTACCAATGTACTCCTTGCTCCCTTTCTGCAAGTGACTGAACAACTTCGTGGCATCCCCAAGGCATATAAGAAGAACGCCTGTCGCATCCGGATCCAGTGTGCCTGCATGGCCTGCTTTCCGCATCCCTGCGATCCGGCGCACTCGGTCCACGACCTTGCGCGAGGTCAGTCCTGCCGGCTTATTCACATTGAGGAGCCCGTGAATCACTTCGGTTTGTGTCTTTGTCGATGGAATTGGCATTGCTGGATATGGCCTCTCCAACCTTCTTTACAACGTATGGAATGACGACGATTCGGTCTTCTGATAAGGTACAACCTGCCGCCCGCTGGTGGCCTCCGCCCCCTAATGATGCCGAGATAGCGCCCACATCCACGGCACCTTTTGAGCGGAAACTCACTTTGGTCTTGCCCTGTCTGGTTTCACTAAACAACAATGCGACCTCAACGGTGTCGATAGCCCGTATATAGTTGATGAATCCATCGAGATCTTCTTCCGTAGCACCGTGTTCTTTCAACATCTGCTGGGTCACATAGAGCCAGGCACATCTTTCCTCACACGACAACCGGAATGTCTGTAATACATCCGATAGCAGGCGTATCTTTCGGACAGGAATGCATTCATAGACGCTGTCGTAGATTTCATCGACAGCGACACCTTCGGTGACCAGCTCCGCTGCAACTTGATGGGCCGCTGGTGTCGCGTTCGAGTATCGGAAGCATCCGGTATCATACATAATGCCAGTATAAAGACACACAGCCCGTTCATGTCCAATCTCATCCCCTCTGGTGATTCCCAGGTTCTGCGCGTGTTTGGTGAAGAAATAGTATAGGATTTCTGCGGTCGCACAGGCTTCGGGCATGATGAGATTGTAATCACCGAACTCACAACAATGGGCGTGGTGATCGATATTGAGTGTGAGATACTGTGGGCGCAGGGGTTCCACCAGTTCTTCACCGATGCGCGTTAGGTCGCCTGCATCGAGTACAATCAACACCTCAGATGGTTGACTTGGAAGTTGAGCGGAGATCTCGTCGGCATTCGGCAAGAAACGAAGATTGGCCGGTACAGGGTCTCTATTGATCAGTACAACGTGTTTGCCGAGTTCTTTCAGGAAGGAGTAAAACGCTAACTGACTACCTATCGCATCGCCATCAGGGTGAATATGTGTAGAAATTGTAAAGTGTTCATAGGCTGCTATCACTTGAGACATAGCCGCCATGGTATCGACATCCATCGAACGCATTACTGTTCCTTTGTGGACTCCTCTTGAGCGATCTGCTTCAGAAGCTGGCTGATATGATCCATGTGTTCGATAGACTTGTCAGAGAAAAAGCGGATCTCAGGTGTGTGCCGAAGTCTGAGCCGCTGTCCTATCTCATGCCGAATGAAACGAGTTGCGCGTTCCAGTCCCTGGAGTGTTTTATCTTCCTCCTCAGGTTTTCCCATCGTGCTTACGTAGACTTTCGCATATTGCAGATCATCCGATAGAATAACCCGCGTCACCGTACAGAAACCTATCCGAGGATCCTTGACCTCCCGGTGGATAATATCGCTAATCTCGCGCAGCATCAGTTCACCGACACGGTCGGATCGTCTATAACTTCGCATTTTTCTTACACCTATAAGATTTCGATGGAATAATCGGCAAATTCTCCGGGATTCGTCTGTTCGACAAACCGGGCCACCTTAGAGAGAACAACGTTCGCCTGCTGGGGATCATTGGTAATGTATGCGATACCAAGTTCAGCACACTGGTGGTGATCCTGATACTTCAGTTCGGCTACTGATACGTTGAACCGGTGATGTAATCGGTCCTTTAGACTCTTTAGGATCCGTCTCTTTTCTTTCAGAGAATGAACGTTTGGCAATCTAAGTAAGATGGTACATACACCAATACGCATGTTATTTTAGTTGACGCGCAACCTGGATCTGGGTGTAGCACTCCAGAATGTCGTTGTCTTTGAAGTCACTGAAATTTTCCATACCGATGCCACATTCGTATCCAGCCTGGACTTCACGCACATCTTCTTTGAATCGGCGGAGAGAATGGACGATACCTTCATAGATCACACGATTATCGAGGATGACTCTCAGAGATTCGTTGCGAACGATACGTCCACTGCTGACATAACTACCTGCGATGCTTCCCAATCGGGGTACCCTGAAGACCTGGCGGACAGTAGCACGGCCCAGTATTTCTTCTCGGGTTTCCGGTTCCAGCATCCCTTCCATTGCCGCACGAATATCTGAAATAATCCTGTAGATAACGCTCCCTGTGCGGATTTCGACCCCTTCCGCTTCTGCAGCGGCCATGGCAACCGGTGTGGGGCGTACATTAAAACCGATAATCACAGCATTTGAAGCGGCTGCGAGCATCACATCAGCTTCTGTAATCCCACCAACGGCTTTATGCAGGATCCGGATCCGGATTTCACGTACACTAAGTTCCTGGATGGATCCGGCAAGTGCCTCGATAGATCCCTGGACATCCGCTTTGAGGATCAGATTGAGATCCTTGACATCCCCTTCCTGGATCTGCCGATAGACCTCCTCAAGGGTCACACGCGCTTGCGGTGTTAACTGAGCATTCCTATGGTCAGCCAGTTTCTGTGTACTGAGATCCCTGGCCTGGCTTTCACTTTCTACAACGTGGAATCGATCCCCTGCTTCTGGTACGCCGTTAAAGCCTAGCACCTCAACCGGAGTCGCGGGTCCAGCTTCTTTGACATGTTCTCCCCGATCATTCAGCATGGCGCGTACACGACCATCATAATTCCCTGCGAGGAAAGGATCTCCGATATGTAAAGTGCCATTCTGTATCAGCACCGTTGCAACGGCGCCTCTCCCACGATCCAATCTGGCTTCAATCACAGCACCGTAGGCACGCCTGTTCGGATTTGCCTTGAGTTCAAGCATTTCAGCTTCCAGCAAAAGCATTTCGAGCAGGTTGTCAATACCAATCCGGTTCTTGGCTGATATTTCCACGAAGATATTCTGACCGCCCCATTCTTCAGGAACGATGTCGTACTCTGCAAACTGCTGCTTCACCTGATCGACCTTGGCATTGGGCAGATCGATCTTGTTGATAGCAACAAGAACTGGAACGTTACCCGCTTTGGCGTGGTTCAGTGCTTCCACTGTCTGTGGCATAATCCCATCATCGGCTGCAACGACGAGTACGACGACATCCGTTACCTCAGCCCCCCTGGCCCGCATCGCAGTAAAAGCCTGATGGCCAGGTGTGTCCAGGAAAACCACCCGCTTGTCACCGATGTCCACCGAGAAGGCACTGATGTGCTGTGTAATTCCACCGGCCTCTGTGTCGATCACACTGGTATTGCGAACCGCATCCAACAGGGAGGTTTTGCCATGATCAACGTGCCCCATCACTGTTGCAACAGGGGCTCTTGGAACGAGATCCTCTTCATGATCTTCTTCTTGGGCGATTAAGCGTTCTTCCAATGATGGTTGTTTTGTGGGATGAAAATCATAGTGATCAGCGAGCTTCTCGAGAACATCATAGTCAAGAGACTGATTGATGTGGGCCATGATCCCCATTGTCATGAGATGGGTGATGATCTCAGTAGCGCGTTGTCCTAACTGCTCCGCCAATTGCCCAACGGTAGTTCCCTCTTGAATCTGTAATACGTCAGGCTCTACCGGTTCATCTTTGGCGGCAAGAGCGGGTGTCTCGTCTTCTGTGACTGGTTCCTCTCTTTCAGCAAGAATCAGTTCTACGGTTTCAGGATCTAGTGTACTCATATGGCTTTTGATAGAGATGCCATAGCCGCGCAGTTCTTCTATCAATTCCTTACTAGAAAGCTCCATTTCCTTCGCAAGTTCATAGACCCTGACGTTCCTTTTTTGTTGCTTCTTACTTTCGCTTTTTTTCATAGACTCGCTACCTCCTTATGAGTCGATGGCTCAATGGGTCTAAGAGTTATGGGCCTATAAACCCGAGGGGATGATAGACCTTTATGACTCAAGCCTGTTGAATTGTATGAGCCAACTCATCCTTCAGTTCTGCAATCGTGATATCACTGAGTTGGCATCGTAACGGACGCTGCAGCTTCTTCGCATGCATGGCAGCATCAACGCATTCCAACGTAGGACAGACATAGGCACCACGACCAGACATTTTTCCCGTTTTATCGACCTTGACTTTTCCATCTGCAGTGGTTACGAACCGAAGCAGCGCACGCTTGGGAGAGCGCTTGCGACAGCCAACACAGGTTCGTATCGGTTCAGCCACTATCCTGCACCTTCTATCAACTGTTTCGCCGCCTGGATTATACGTTCCGCAGTTTTTACACCTACCCCTGGCACCATCGAGAGTTTCTCAGTGCTGGTGTTCGCAATCGTTTCCACTTCAGCATAGCCGTGTTCCTGCAATATGGCGGCCGTTTTCTCTCCGATCCCTGGTATCCGAGTCAAATCCGCAGCCGTTTCCTCAGTACTTTCTTCGCTCGATGGCTCCTGCGTCAGCTCCTCCTCAGATTTAAACACGTCATCAAGCATCCGGTCCCGAACAGAAGTTTGTGTTTCTGACCCGCTAACAATGTCGATCTTCCAGCCGGTCAGCCGGGCTGCGAGACGGGCATTCTGCCCTCTGCGGCCGATCGCGAGTGAGAGTTGATCTTCCGGGACGATGACTTCAGCCGTTTCACTTTCCTCATCAACTATAACACGGGTGATCTTTGCAGGCGTACTGAGTGCATTCGCAATGAAAACTTCCGGATCAGGGCTCCATTCAAGGATGTCTATTTTCTCACCTCGAAGTTCACGGACCACCATTTGCACTCTTGAACCTCGCATCCCCACACATGTCCCTACCGCATCGATATTCTCATCGGTTGCCGCAACAGCGACTTTGGCACGATCTCCTGGATCGCGCGCAATCGCCATGATTCGTACGAGACCATCATAAATCTCGGGCACTTCCAGCTCAAACAAACGAGCGATCAAACCTGGATCCGCACGTGAAAGCAATATCGGGGCTCCCTTGGGATTGGAGGGGACTTCGATAATCAGACAGCGCATCTGATCACCTCGGTGATAGGTTTCGCGACGTACCTGCTCAGAATAGGGTAAGATGCCCTCGGTCCGCTCCAATTCAAAGAATACATCTCCCCGTTCGATACGTTGGACAACGCCTATCACAATCTCACCTTCGCGATCCTTGTATTCCTCATAGATCATCTCACGCTCAGCTTCCTTCAGCTTTTGTACCAGGATCTGCCGGGCCGTCTGGGCTTCGATCCGTCCAAAGTCGCGAGTATCCGCCTGAACCTGAATCAGATCCCCAACTTGTACGGTAGGATCGAGTTTTTGCGCTTCTTCAATAGGAATCTCTGTGGCATAGCTGCGCATAATATCGACAACCTGTTTCGTCACGAACACCCTGACTTCACCGGCTGCTGCATCAAAATCGACCTGAACGTCGTGGACGGCTCCATAACGTTTCTTGGCTGCTGCCTGCAAGGCAGCTTGGACGGCATCAATGAGGACGTCCTCCGTAAGATCCTTCTGAGCAATGAGCTGCCGAAGAATGGTAGACATATCACCGTTCATTATGACTTCTCCACATCCCGATCTTTGGGTCAAAAGCGCAGTCCGTGCCCACATTAGAGCATATCCCTGCTCTTCTACTGCAAACACTGGCAATTCGTAACTGACATCTGCTGAAGATAGACTGACAAAATAAAAAGAGCGGGCGAAATCCCACTCTCCAGCGGAACCAGATAGCCGAAGCTACCTCTTATTATCAGAACACCTCAACAAATATATCACAAGTTGCTGTAGAATGCAAGGGAAAACAGAACTGTCGCTGCCTGGGGAATTTCTAAGAACTGTCAGTCAAGCCTCCGACGAGATCCCCAGAATCTTACGTTTGCCATCAGGAGTGGAACCGGCGGCAATGAGAACGGCTGCATCGCGGACTTGTTCGTCCTGGCTCACCTGCGTCGAGGAGACCTCGAAGCCACACTAACAGCGAAACATACCCGGGAAATCCCTGAAGACCAGCTTGACACTTGACAACCTGATCATGTTGCGATAAAGTAAAAACGTGGACCAAATCATGTCCAGGAGATTGTTCCTACAATTTCTATTCCTACAATTCCACGAAACGTGAGTGTGATCTTATGCCTTCAATGGTTTGGAGATACTCCTATGCCGCAGAATCCCTCCACAGACCTGATTGTTCAGCTAATAGGCGTAGCAAAGGGCAGTAGGCAACATCTGCTGCCAGGGGACGAGGAAAAACGACGATCCTCTCGCTACAACGTTCAGCTTCCGATGACCTACCAGGTCTTGCTACCCCAGGAAGTTGTTGTCAGACGACACAAAGCAACCATGCATAATCTGGCAACTGGGGGAATGATGTTTATAGCTGAAACCAGACTATCAATGAATAGTATCTGTGCTTTTTGGATAACTGCGCCACGTGTGGACTCGCGCTGCTTAGCAATCGCGAAGATCATCTGGCAAACAGCTATCAACGATGGGCAGATAGCAACGGGCGCAAAGTGGATTTACTGGTCAGAAAACCAGGGGAATGCAGAAGCACACAGCTTCGTTTTGCTCGATTCTACTTTGTTCTGATGCACAGTATGTAAAAGACTACCTGAACCTCCGACCAAGTGGTGATGTGGAGAAACTGTTGACATAACCAGTGTTTGCTGGTAGAATCTGAACACAATTGCCTATCGATGTGCTCATTTTTTCGCGGCCCAAGATTCTACCCTGGCTATCAGCCGATTTAGGAAGTTGGGCGGTGTTCTTGAGAATCACTTACGATCTCAAAGGAAGGATGTAACGATGACCAAAGTTATCTGCATGTTCGCAATTTTGTTGCTGAGCATAAGCATCAGCAACGCCGCCCCGGACCCTGATCTGGTAGGGATGTGGCTCTTTGACGAGGGCAAAGGCACGACCATCAGTGATTCCTCCGGGTTGGGGAACGATGGCGAAACAGAAGGTGGCCCAAAATGGGTTGCCGGTAAATTTGGGGGCGGTCTGGAGTTTGACGGAGTTGATGACATGGTCGTTATTCCAGATGCCGATGCTCTGGAATTTGAGGGCGATTTCACCCTGGCGGCCTGGATTATGACAGATGCCGCCGGAGGCGATCCACCATCCATCATTACGAAAGGATATCACGACAGGTCGAATACGAAGCCGTGGTACCTGATGTATTACCGTCCTACGGGAACGATCACCTTGTACCTGAGGAGCCTTGCCGACGAGAACTCGGTTGCCGATGGCACAACGCCTGTGAATGATGGAGAATGGCATCACGTGGTGTGTATGAAAGCGGATGATGAAGTGAAGGTCTATATCGATGGCGTTGAAGATGCCTCCGTGCCTCTCCTCGGCCAGGATACATATGGTGGGAACGACTATCCGTTGGTATTCATGAGGCATTACGATCGTTATCTCGCGGGGGTGCTCGATGAGGTTGCTATCTTCAAAAAAGCTCTTACGGAGGGTGAGATTGAGCAACTCATGAAAGGGGGCGTTTCGGTACTTGCAGTGAATGCACGTGGCAAACTGACGGCCATCTGGGGACAGGTCAAACGTGGGTATGACTGAACATGATCCGCGAGGACGTTGGGAGGAAATCCATGAGTATACGAACCAACTTCTGTCTTTACACGACGCGATGTCTGCTATTTGTGCTCCTGGTGGGTTTGAGCGTAGGTTCTGTGTTTGCGGCTCAGGAACTCAAGGTTGGATTTATCGAGGGACGCGGAAATGACGCCGCTGTCCAGGTTCAAGCATTCGAAAACGCTGAGGTTGAATACGAGGTCATCGGAACGGATGATTACAAGCTGGACCGCCTCCTGGAATTCGACGTCATCGGCGTTGGAGTGGTTGCCTATGATAAGAACGAGGATCTGAAAGCGAACTTCAAAGTTGTCAACGAATACGTGGAAAAAGGGGGCTATCTCATAACGCTGGACTTCCAGCAAGATTCCACATGGAAGAAGGATTTCCTGCCTAAACCGCTCACCATTTTCGATGATGATCTGGAAGAGGCGGCGGGCGTTGAACTTGTGGATCACCCGATCTGGAAGACACCTCATGAGATCACAGAAGACCATTTCAAGGGATGGGGGCAAGGTGATTTCATGGCGGACGGTCCCCATGAAGCCAATGCCCCCTGGGAACCACTCCTCATCTCGAACAACTGGCCTATTCTCGTGGGTGCTCAAGCAGGCAAAGGATATGTCGTGTTCAATTCACTCCAGGTTCTCCAGGCACTCGGACGCACCGGGAACGAATTGATTGTTGAGGTGCTTCAGAATTTCCTGTTCTGGCGTGGACCGCTCGCCGTACATTCACGAGACAAGGTCGCACTCACCTGGGGCAACCTGAAACTTCAGTGAACGTACCCACAAATCGTGGAGATGGTGTGTCCATATGGATTGGGGTATGAACGCGAATGATCAGGAATGGCCTGATAGCATGCCTCTTTCTGCTGGTGCTTCTGATACCTATCCGACAGATAGCGGCTCACGGTGCGTTTTACCCACACCATCTTCAGGATTTCGGCGCCATTCAGGCACGTGCCGAGATACGTGTGACTGTATTGATCTCAACCGGGGTTTTCGTAGCGCTGCTCGTTGGTGTGATTGTACTCGCTATCAGAAGGGGACAGGTGGAGGTAAGAGATTCTCAAAAAGATCACCGGAAACGTTTGCTGTCGGGACTCGAAGCAGCGGCAAAGGCTGGGACATCGGCTTGGCCCCATGATCCAACACGTGCACTGATAATGGCTATCCAAGCGTTTGCAGATGTAACTCGTGTCCCCTGGAATCCTGAGTTGCTAGTCGATCCGAAAATGCCTTTAAGGTGTCAGTTGGGCAATGATCAGCTTACCATATCCTCACCCCGGTCCCACGGTGAGAACCTGATGGAATTCCGGGCCGTCTGTGAGGATATCTGCGTTCGTATTGTTTTGGACGAGTATGGAAACGTGAGATATGATCCCTGAACGGTTTGCATGGTTCTCAGTTTGTCTCAAGTTCATCGAGTTGCTTCAATAGTTTCTCCTGCTGAGGGGTCAGTTTACTCGGTACAGTGATTTGTATTCTTAGCAGGAGATCTCCTTTTTTGCCCTTTGCATCACGAATTCCCTGCTCTTTAAGCCTCAGCATTTGCCCGCTTTGCGTCCCTTTTGGAATCTTGATCACTGCGTGTCCATCGAGTGTTGGTACACGCATTTCGCCACCTAATGCGGCTTTGGTGAAGCTCACAGAAAGATCCGCAATCAGATTCAGCCCCTCGCGTCGAAAAGTTGGATGCGGTTGGACATCTATCTTGACGAGGAGGTTCCCCGGGGGGCCTCCGTTGATTCCCGGCTGCCCTTGTCCCGCCATACGTAGCGTCGCCCCATCCTCGACTCCTGCTGGAATCTTGATCGCAATTCGCCGTCGTCCATCCTGCCTTTGAAGCTCGATTTCACGCCGGGTCCCTTTGATAGCCTCTATGAAGGGAATCTTCAGATGGATACGCAGGTCTTTACCGGGTTCCGGTTGTCTGAATGGATGACCCGCAGCACGCCCTCTGCCGAAGAGATCTCCAAGATTTCCGAATCCGAAGATTTCGCTGAAAATATCACCAAAAATATCACTACGCTGAAAGATGTCCTCAGAGGAGGAAAATCCCTCATAACCCGCATTGTGTAGACCGTGGATTCCCTGTTGATCGTATAGGCGGCGTTTCTCGGGATCGCTCAGTACGGCGTAGGCGTTGGAGGCTTCCTTGAATTTCTCTTCAGCCTGCTTATCTCCCGGGTTCTTGTCCGGATGGTACTTCATCGCGATCCGACGATATGCCTTTTTTATTTCTTCCGCCGAGGCGTTCTTATCGACGCCTAATACCTGATAATAGTCTTGAGCCATTCCCTTCGCCTCGCTTCAGCAGTGTGATTATTGGAATACTAGCAAGAAACGGGCCTGATGATTTTACATCTGTCTGAAAACAGTCGGCAGTCAATGGGTAATCGCGCCATTCCGCCGCAAGCCTTACCCATTGCCCCTCACGCCCCATTTTCACGAGCGAAAGTTCATGACCGACATCTCTGAATCCAGCACCCCTGTTATCTGCCATTCTGACAATGAACCGTGCCATGATGGCGCGCCCCATCACTATTGTTCAGAATCGACGTCTCACAGGGATTTCCTTCACATCCACAGGGACAGCGTTGCCAATACGTAATAAACGGCCATCTACGGGGGCTAACATCAGTTGAAGAACCGGTTCATCCCCTGTGTTCCCAATGGGCAGAGGGCGCATTCTTCCGGTGTTTTTGTCGAGTTCATCGACCTGATCCACCGTTTCAACGATACTCAAAGTTGCCCGCACTTCCTTACGATAATTGCTATTGACGACGAGTACCCACTCCTGTTCTTCCGAATCTTCAAAGAAGCCGAACGTCAGATCACCGCCCTGAGCACGGTAAATCGCGGTTCCCTCAGACAGCTCCTCTGCATTCTCCGGAACACGACCGCTATGATAAATTCCTGTGGACAGCAATGACATCAGGGTTGGGCCGAGCGTTTCAATCACAGCATTGATGCGTTGAACATGGGCATAATGCGCGGTCTGCTGCCCATCCCATGAGATGATACCGTTGCGCCAATGCCATTTCTTGTCAGAGGGAGGCGTCCAGTAGGTGAAATAAAGGATTCCTTGTGCTCCATAAGCCAGGCTATGAAACACTTCCCACCGTAATTCAGCTTCTGTCAGATCACGATAGGGTCCGTGGGTGACACACAACAAGATTGCCCAGAACGGCACAGCGTATTTCTCGGCCTTTTCGCGAATCAGTCGTAAATTCTCGAAAAATCCCGGCCGGTCGCCATTCTTCAGAAAGTGATAATGATCATAGCTCAGAATCTCGGGTTGGACCACCTGCATGTATCGTTCCACGTATTCCTCATAACCACGTATCCCCAACTGAACAGGAGTCGCGTAGTTGGGAAAGAGGTTGATGAATCCAGGATGATCGGGATCCCGATCAGCAAGTGCATCCAGTAGATCTGCAAGATCATCAAACACCTTCGAACTCGGTTCATCCTTGATAAAGTAGCCCCAAAAAGCGGGATGGCTCTCGTAAGTACTCACGATCTTGTCGAGGATCGCGAGTCCATCAGGTTGCTTAAGAAGATCCGGTGAAAGGCGATCATCTGCAACAATACAACGAATTCTGTTCGATGCTGCCACATCCAGCATCCCAACATTTTGCTCTGGTAGATGAGGACCCGTGCCTTGAGGAAGGGCCAAATTGAAATGGGCCGCGGCGATTTCGGCATACGTTTTCTCGCTGGTATGTTCGACAGGAGGACCATACCAGTAGCCTATTGGAAACCTCTCAACCGTATCATCCGACGCAAAGGCGACGCTGAGGAAACTCAACGATGCCAGCGTTGTCCACTCCATAAGATAGCCGCAGGGAACGCATAGCTTTCAAGCTGTCGTTCAGTACTGAGTATTGAGTCGGTTCGTCCACCCAATATCCGTTACCTATAACTCAGAACTGGACTATGCGGCATCCTCCTTTCTTGTTGATGGAATCGTCCCATCCGTGATGAGATTTTCCCACGCACTGTATGAAATACCGGTACTTCCTTTTTAGGATCGTTCCCTTGAGTCAAGGGAATCTGGTGATTTTGTGGAAGGTATTATAACACACCGCAACTAAAAATCAAGGGGAAGCTGCTCCACAGTAAAACTATTCCAGATCCAGTGATTGTGTTCTCCTCCAGCAGGGACACGCTTTTTTGACGTGTAGATCACCTGCGTAAGATGCCCTTCCGTTACAGTCACAGTGGAAGATTGCTCGACGGTCTCTTTGCCGGCAGGGACGATGAACTTCTCAATGAGCGGCTGGTCGTTCGCCAATATATTCACTTCATGAGTACTATCTTCCCCTGAACAAAAGGAGTTGATCACACGATAAGTGCCGTTGGGTACATCGACGGTGAATGCGGCGTCATCAGTGTCCCAAACATAATCCCTATCACGCGGAGCGATCTCCTGGTTGCCCTGAAAATCATGGCGAGGCGACTGCGTAACCCACCCGAATCTACCGGTGACATAGCCTGTATTCTGGGTAATGGCATGATAGCCCTCTGCTGTAACACCATCCTGAGGCTGCATGTCGAAGCGAATCATCAATCGTTCATCGAAGGTTCGACTCCACAAAGAAAGATCAGGTTCACTGGATAGCTTCATGCGGAATAGCTTCAGGTTCTTGGTTTCATAGATGATGTCGTAATTCGGCGTGATGTCTGCAAATGTCTCATCCTCCGGATAAGCCCATGCCACGATATAGTGCGTCATACCTTGATAGGTTCCATTGTAGTTGATGGGGAAGTATTTGTAGTTAGCTTCGTAGTTTGCCAGGTGTCCGATATCGTTCGCTGCCAGCCCATACAAGGCCATTGCATGAACGAAAGGGGTGACGTATTTCACTGTGCCCAGCGCGTCGGACTTAAACCAATCGGGGCTGCGGATGGAATACACTGTGTGCGGCTCCATCAACTGGGCACCAGAGACCGCCTCGGCAATCTCCCCATCAAGGCGAGCCCAATCGTATACAGTGCGTCCGAGGTGAACCAGGCAGATGGCAACCAGGGCCCCTATGAGGCCATATCGCATGATCTTTCCAATATCTGGCACAAGCCATGCGGCCAGCATCAGAAGGATATAGATATGGATGCGATCATTGATCCAGCCTCCCGGTCCAAAACCCCACGGAGCTTTGATGAACATGAGCGTAAAGATAATCGTAATGAGTAGGAATGGATCCGTCTTTTGCAGCCATTGTCTCCGTCGGATACGGTAGACCAATGAATTCATGATGGCTGCTCCCAGGACTACCAACAGAATGTGATGGAGGTTTAGATGCCAACCTCGGATATAGAGCGGGATACTCGTATACCAATCGGTAAAATAGACGAGTGATTTGACATTCCAGAAGTAATCAGAAATCCAATCCATGCCCCTGTGATGTCCAGTATCATATGTTTTCAGGCTATCCAGGTAGTAGCCCATCAGAACGAAGTAAGCCGGGAGCATGTATCCCGCAAACAGGAGGAGTTGCTTCAGCTTCGGTAGCAGGCTGTTGAGTATGGCGACCCGGCTTCCCGTCTTTCGTTCCTTCCATGCATCAGCGATTGCTTCGCTACCCCACAGACAGAAGGCCGTGATTGACATCGCCAGCAGCACCAGGCCGTAGGAGACGATGTGGCAGAGATAGGTTACGAGCAGAAGCCCATAGAGCACCGCAACATGCTTCACACGAAGATCTTCCCTGTGCTTCCACCAGTAGCCAAAAGACAAGAAGAAAAACGAGATGCTCAAGGCAAAGTTGTAGAAACCCATCAAGAGAAGGTAGTTGTATGAGAACAGAAAGCCGAGCCAGCCGAACAGAAATCCCCGTCCATGGATAGCATTGAGGAAGTAGAAGAATGAAACAGGGACGAGCCCGATGGCAAACGTCAGGAGGATTTTTTCAGCGATGAGTGGAGGGAAAATATAAAGGAGTGCCGCCAACACCAGATGTGACATCCAGTTGGGGAAAATAGTGATATTGAGTTTGAAGACATCCCGCATCTTGTAGTTTTCATGTTTGTGATATTCCTTCAGCGTATGGGCATTGTAGATGTGGCTCACCCCATCCTGGGATGGAAAGTAAGCGAAGAACCACAAGGGAGCAAGATGCAGCACCAGTAGAACAACAAAGAGATGCCACCACGTCAGATGTTTCCGAATCAGTAGCCTCCAATCCAACTCCTACCTGCACTTTCCATATGATTTGGCTGTGGGTTCACGATAGAGCGAACTTGTTCACTCTATCTTTGCTACGACGACTGTCTCCATTATGTGAGCCTGACACCTATCATTTTACCGACTGTTTGCTCTCTGGTCAACAGAAATGTTTCCTGTCATTCTATTTTGGTGTTTCCCAGTGCTTGTTCGCTGCCCGGGGGTATGATATAATCCGGGAGTGCTGAGTGCTGAGCGGCGTTTGGCTCAGCACTGTCTTTTGAATCCTTCTGGTTCTGGCTTATCCAGGTTCAGCACTTCACATTTTCACCGTAGGAGCGTCTTCCTGGACGCGATAATCGCGGCCGGGAGGCCACTCCTACCCATAGAATCGTGATCTGCTGAGGTTAGGAACGAGGAATACCATGAAACGGCTGATTTCACTTACATTGCTGATTCTCTCCGCTTCTCTACTGATCTCATTTGAAGCGTTTCCCTGGGGTTCAGATGCTCATGCCCTGATCACTCAGAAAGCCATTGAGATGCTTCCAGACGAAATACGTCCCCTCTTTGATGCGAATGTGGAGGAACTCGCCCGGCTCTCGAATGTTCCTGATAAGGAATGGAAAGCCAACCCGGAATATGCTTATCGAAATGCCTGGCACTATCTTGACATCGATCTCTTCAGCTATGGTTATCCCTTCAAAGATTTTCCACGTGATCGGCAAGAAGCCGCGAAACTGTATGAACAGCATGAAAAAGAGGCTGGGTACCTGCCCTGGACGATGGAGGACTTCTATGGGAAGCTGGTCGATGCCTTCAAACAGAACGACAAAGATGCGATCATCGAGAATGCGGGGTTGATCTCGCATTTTGCCGGGGACGCAAGTATGCCACTCCATGCTACTCGTAACTACAATGGTAAGTTCTCGGGGAATCTCTACTACAGGGTCGACTGGGGAACGCCTGAATACATGGACAAAGGGGTTCATCAGCGATTTGAACTGGGACTCATCGCGCATCGTCTGGAGGAATACACACGGGAGGTCGAGACAACCCGGGAACATCTCCAGCCTATCGACAATGTCCTGGAACAGACGTTCTCACTGGTCGTGGATTCCATCTGGCATAAAGATCATATCATCTATTTCGACAAGGTCATTGCCAGGGAGCTTGATATAACAAAGGATATCCAGTCATTCAAGGAGAACCGTAACGCCTACTATGATCTGTTGGATAAGCACCTCGGCCATCTGGCCATTCAACGATTGCAGACCGGTGCGATATTCCTGGGAAATCTGTGGTATTCGGCATGGAGGGAAGCCGGTGGATCTGAACGATGAACGATGCCTATCTCAGATCATGATAATCAAGGAGAACAGCTTATGGACTTGCTCTATAAACCGGATTTTGAGGAAGCGCGTACTCATTGGGAAGCATTCTGGAACCATGAAATCATCAACCGCCCTTGTCTGGCTGTAACGGCTCCCAAAGAGGGTCACGAGATTCCTCCAGGGCCACCTTATATGGCTGGCTGGGATGGCAATTTTGCTGAGGCTATCACTCGTTGGGAAGCGAGGGCATCCCATCTCTATTTCGCCGGGGATGCGATCCCTTACATCGAACTGTCATTCGGTCCAGATCAGTTTGGGGCTTTTCTTGGGGCAGATCTGGAACGTTCAGAGGCAGCCTACAATGCGACCAGTTGGGCGGTACCTTTTGTGGAGAACTGGGAGGAAGTCTTGCCGCTACGGCTGGATCCTGAAAACCCGTGGTGGAAGAAGATGCTGGAATTCATGCGGGTTGCCGGCGACGCCTCTGAGGGCAAGTTCCTGGTTGGCATGCTCGACATGCACAGCAATGTGGATGCGCTGGCAAGCATCCGTGATCCACAAGACCTCTGTACGGATCTGTTGGATGTCCCTGAGCAGGTCCATCGCGCCATAGAAAGCGTACAGGAACTCTATCCTGTCATTTACAATGCACTCTATGAAGCAGGCAACATGGATGGACGGGGAACGATAGGGTGGTGTTCGTTCTATTCACCGAAACGCTTCGCCATGACTCAATGCGATTTTGCAATCATGCTCTCCCCGTCTATGTTCGACGAGTTTATCTTGCCGGTGCTCACCGCAGAATGTGATTTCCTGGATCATAGTATCTACCACTACGATGGACCTGGTGCGCTTGTCCATCTGGATTCAGTGCTTTCCATCGAAAGCCTGGACGGCATCCAGTGGGTCCCCGGAGCTGGAAATCCCCCTCCCTCCCAGTGGCCTGAATTGCTTCTCCGGATCCAGCAAGCCGGTAAGAGTCTGCATATCCGTGCTTCCTCTGCGGAGATCAAGCATCTACACAGCATTCTGAAACCGGAGTTGGTATTCTACGAAACCTCGGCTCGCAACGAGAAAGAAGCAGATGCACTCATCCAGTGGTTCGTGGATCATACTTGAGATCAGTGGATCATACTTGAGATCATAGGATTGTGCAAGTCCAGTTCGAACTGCTCCGTGCCATACCGCAGACTGTTGATGTGGAACTCACAGCGACGCCGCATCACCTTACGCACCCGTCCCTGTGTTATCTCTCGAAGGCAAGGGCACGGAAGCACGTTATAACATCTTCTTCAAGAGTGGACCAGAAAACATTGGATGCTTCTGGGCATGTGCTTTGCGAAGCGTGTCCATGATGGGGAGATCATGTCGTGCAAGGCTCCAATGGTTGACAGTGCATGTTCTGCCCCTACGAACGTTCCACGTTGTGTATCTGCTCCACAACGAAATCCGTTAGAATCAATAAAAATGCGAAGTGGTATGAAAAGAGTAAGCCAGAGTGACTGGAGTGAGGTATGAGGTTCTCCTATACGCGACGTGATTTCCTGAAACTCGTGGGTCTGGGCACTGCATCCATAGCGATGTCACAGACGCTCTTCGCGGCAGGATCGGTGCGCAATCGGCCCAATATCCTCTTTATCATGAGCGATGACCATGCTTCTCATGCGCTGAGTTGCTATGGGAGCCGGATCAACACGACGCCGAATCTCGACCGATTGGCACAAGAGGGTATGAGGTTCAACAATTGTTTCTGCACAAACAGTATCTGTGCGCCGAGTCGGGCGACGATCTTGACCGGCAAGTATAGCCATCTCAATGGGGTTATCAACAACAGGATACGGTTCGATGGGAGCCAACCGACTTTCCCCAGGCTACTTCAGCGGGCGGACTACGAAACGGCCATGATCGGCAAGTGGCATCTCAAGAGCGACCCGACCGGGTTTGACCACTGGAACATCTTGCCCGGACAGGGGGCGTATCACCATCCCGTGCTCATCGAAATGGGGAAGCGGAAAAAGCACACGGGCTACGTGACAGACATCATTACCGATCTGTCCATTCAATGGTTGCAACAGCGCAAGGGAGACAAACCATTCTTGCTGATGTGCCAACATAAGGCCCCACACCGCAACTGGCAACCCGACGATAAGCATCGGGCCATGTATGAAGGTGTCGATATCCCCGAACCGGAGACATTCAACGACGACTATGCGACCCGTAGTGCGGCTGCTCGTGAACAGAAAATGACGATTGAGCATCATCTGACGCCGAAGGATGTCAAGATGCGGTGGCCCGCAGATCTGAAAGGTCAGGCGTTAAAGAAGTGGAAGTACCAACGATACATCAAGGATTATCTGCGCTGCATCGCTTCTGTCGATGATAATGTCGGAAGGCTGCTGGATTATCTGGATGTCTCCGGCCTTGCAGAGAACACGCTCGTTGTCTATACATCGGATCAGGGGTTCTATCTGGGAGATCACGGTTGGTTCGACAAACGATTCATGTACGAGGAATCACTCCGCATGCCTCTGTTGGTGAGATACCCGGGGATCGTACAGCCGGGCTCGACCAACGAGGATATCGTGCTCAATCTCGACTTTGCCGAGACGTTTCTGGATTATGCAGGTATCTCACCGCCAGCCGATATGCAAGGACGAAGTTTCCGATCCCTTCTGGAAGGCGATCCACCCGAGGATTGGCGGACTTCGATGTACTATCACTACTATGAATTCCCGGGTTCCCACGCAGTGAAGCGGCATTACGGAGTCCGCACAAGACGCTACAAACTGATCCATTTCTATAACGACATCGATGCGTGGGAGTTTTATGACCTGAAAGCGGACCCGAATGAATTGAACAACCTGTACGGCCACCCCCAATATGCGGATCGGATCGTGGAACATAAAATGGAGCTGGAACGCTTGCAGAAGCGATATGGGGATACCAAACCTGAGTCACTGACCTCCGACTAGCGACGACTTCCATCGAAAGGACTCACAGATGCCCAAACAACCCAACGTTGTCTTCATCCTCTCCGATCAGCACAACGCTAAAGTGCTTGGTCACAAGGGCCATCCGGATGTCCGGACGCCGAATCTGGATCGTCTGGCAGCGGAAGGTGCACGGTTTGATAACGCCATCACGCAGAACCCGATCTGCACGCCGAGCCGAGTTTCGTGGCTCTCTGGCCAATACTGTCACAACCACGGCTATTATGGCCTCAGCGGTCCCAACCCGGGCGGACTTCCCGGTATTCTCGGCCACTTCCGCCGGTTTGGATACCAAACTGCCGCAATCGGCAAGATCCACTGTCCCGAATACTGGGTCGAGGATGACAGCGACGTATTTCACGAGACGTGTGGGTGCAGCATTGGGGGACGCAGCCCAAAGTACGCAAACTATCTGGCAGAACGGGAAATAACCCACCTGGAGGATCACGGTGCGATGCGGGAATTTGGGAGACGTGGCCAACAGACCGTTGAGGGACGCCCTTCCAAAGTATCCTATGAGGATGGACAAGAGGGCTGGATCGCACGCGAGGCAATGGTGTTCATGGAGAATTGCGTCCAGCAGAATAGTCCCTTCATCGTACACGTGAGCTTGCCCAAACCTCACCAATGTTACACGCCGGCACAACAGTTCTGGGATCTCTACGATGAATTGAAGCTGACACTGCCACCCAACGCGGATTATGAGATGGAACATAAAGCCCCTAATCTGCGGCGGACGGCGGAAAACTGGCGGACACGCAACTGGCAGCTTTTCGAGCCGAAAACCTTTGAAGCGGGAAGGCGACGCAAACTCCACGGGTATCTGGGCAATGTCAGTCATGTCGACCATGCTGTCGGGGAACTGATGCGATGGCTTCAAGATCGGGAATTGGAGGAAGATACCATCTTCGTTTACTCCTCTGATCACGGAGACTATGCGTGCGAGCATGGGATCATGGAGAAAGCACCTGGTATTTGCTCCGATGCCATCACGCGCATCCCCTGGATTTGGCGTTGGCCCGGACGTTTCAAGGCCGGGCATGTCGCATCGGAAATCGTCGAAACCGTGGATCTGGCAAATACCTTATGTGCACTGGCCGATCTCCCGGCTATGGAGACCGTGGATGGCAAGGACATTTCACACCTGTTGTATGGTGAGACTGGCGAGGTCCATCGTGTGGGTGTCACGGAGTTCGCCTGGAGCAAGAGTGTGCGTAAAGACAGATACCGTTTTGTCTACTACCCGCCCGAAATGTTTCAAACTGAATACCCCGATGGATTTGGTGAACTCTATGATCTCCAGGCAGATCCATGGGAGATGCAAAACCTATATTTCGATCCGGCTTATCAGGATGTCGTCCATGAACTCGAACGAGAACTGATGCGTTGGATCATCACAACCACTCGTCCGACAACGGTACACCCTCTGAAGGCTGTTGATAGCGCTCAGGGAATCACACGCTATCAACACACGGTCAACGCCGATGGCAAGATCAACCCGGAGAGAATCAAGCCGATTGCCGGAACGAATTACGTGTAGCGATCGAAAACTTGTGTGTCGAAATCTGCGCATATATGGAAAGGAATCATTCAATGAGACTTGGCGGACCCGTATTTGAGAAATGTGAAAATCCCGATCAGTGGATCGCTGCATTGCGGCGGCTCGGTTATCGTGCAGCATTCTGCCCCGTTGGAACGGATGCGAGCAATGAGGTGATTCAGGATTATGTGAAGGCGGCCCAGAAAGCGGATGTGGTGATCGCCGAAGTAGGGGCATGGAGTAATCCGATCAGCCCGGATGGAGAGACTCGACGGAAGGCACTCACTCTATGCAAGGATCGCCTTGCTCTCGCTGATACAGTTGGGGCGCGGTGTTGCGTCAACATTGCAGGCTCTCGCGGCGAAAAATGGGATGGCCCCGATGCAAAGGATCTGACAGAAGAGACTTTCGATATCATCGTCGAGACCGTCCGAGAGATCATCGATGATGTGAAGCCGACTCGCACGTACTACACTCTGGAGACCATGCCGTGGGTCTTTCCCGACTCCGCAGACTCCTATGTGAAGCTGCTCCACGCGATTGACAGGAAGCAGTGCGCCGTGCATCTGGATCCGGTCAATCTGGTGTGCAGTCCACAAAGATATTACAATACGGACGCTCTGATTCGTGAGTGCTTTGAAAAACTCGGCCCCTATGTCAGGAGTTGCCATGCGAAGGACATCAGCCTGAGTCCCAGGCTCATGGTGCATCTCGATGAGGTCCGTCCGGGGCTGGGAAATCTCGATTATGCCGTGTACCTGAGAGAACTCGACAGACTGGAGCCGGATGTTTCTCTCATGATGGAGCATCTGCCATCCGCCGAGGAGTACGCACTGGCTGCAGAGTATATTCGTTCCGTTGCCGGGGAGGTAGGAGTGGAACTCTGATGGAGGCCGCTGAAACCAGGACTTTGGGCAGTGTGTTTCCCGAATTCCTGGAGCCACTGATCGCTATCTTTGATGCCGTCGAAAACAACGGTTGGTCCAAGTAAGTTTCACGTGAAAACGTTGAACGTTGAACGTTAGAAAAGCATTGTGGTTGCTGGGTTCCTGGCGTTTGAAACTGAACAGCCATTTCTGAAACTTGTCCAGTGGCCGGCCGGAGAATAATTGACCGGGATCACAATCGGTAGAACCGGAGCGCGTTCTCGCGGAACAGCTTCCGTTTTTCATCCTCAGAACAGCCGCTCACGGCCCAGTCGAGGGCATTGATCCATTCCGGGTAGTCGGCTGCCAGCGTCGCGACAGGCCAATCTCCGCCATAAGCAACCCGGTCGAAGCCGAAACACTCGATAACGTGGTCGATGTAGGGCCTCAGCTCCTCCTTCGTCCAGTGCTCCATATCGGTCTCGGTCACCAGCCCGGAGACCTTACAGTAGACGTTGGGAAACCGGGCGAGTTCCTCTATTTCGCGCTTCCACGGTTCCAGCGTCCGATTTCGGATGTCTGGTTTTCCGATATGATCCAGGATAAAGGAGATGCCGGGGCATTGGCGAACCATTTGAATCGTATTCGCCATCTGCGGATGACGTATGCAGATATCGAAGCTCAGACCGAATGCTTCCAGAGCCTGGACGCCTTGAATGAACTTCGGTTGCACACAAAACCCCACATCCTCTGACTGGATAAGGCGTCGCACACCTTTCACAAGTGGTATCTGGCTCAACTCCTCCAGATAGTCGCGCACCGATTCCCCTTGATCCAGAGGAGCGAACGCGACAGTTCCCCGGATACGCGGATCTGTCTTAGCGAGTGAGGTAACCCACCGGGCTTCCTCCAATCCCTGAGAAGCGAGGGCATCGCACTGAACGAACACGATGGTATCGACGATGACGGTATCACAGGCTGTATTAAAATCCTCCAACAGGAATTTTCGGTGCAGCGTCGCATGGCCTCTGAGCCAGGGATAGTCAAGATAAGTTGGGTCCCAGAGATGGACGTGGGTATCAACGATAGGGAAGTGGGGCATCATTTCTCTCCTTAAATTCAAGGATCTTCTGCTCGATTGCATCCCGAACTCTACGAAACGCTCGCATGATTTCCTCAATGGAACCTATCGTTCCTGTCGGATCCGGCATTGGCCAGGCCAGGCGCGTCACCGCTCCTGGAAATACCGGGCAGGCAAGTTC
>JAJRTO010000099.1 GCA_024278235.1 Candidatus Poribacteria bacterium | reverse complement strand
TTCTTCAGCAAAGATGATACCAATCAATCCCAGCGGGATCAGCGCACACGTGCCCGGGATATGCTGGAACGCTATCGGCGCGAGACATCGCAACTCGACATCCAGTTCGTGGATCCCATCGAGGATCCCCGCAAGATGCGGGATTACGACATCCGTTATCTCGGCACCATCGTGTTCGAGAAGGGAGAAAAGCGTGAAAGCGTTACAACGGTCGATGAGCAAAAATTTACGAGCGCGCTCATGAAACTGCTCCGGGAGGAGATCAAGAAGATCTATTTCATCACGGGGCACGGTGAACGGGATGTGGATGAATATGACGAACAGTTTGGTTTCAGCGAAGCCAAAGCGGCACTGGAAGCCCAGAGCTATGAGGTCATCAAGCTGCCTCTGGCGGCTCAACCGAATGTGCCGGACGATTGTGCCGCGCTTATCCTGCCCGCTCCCCGGAAAGCCATCAGCGAGCCAGAACTCCAGGCCATTCGGAAATATCTGGATGCAGGGGGCAAGCTCTTTGTCATGCTGGACCCACCGGATATGGCGCAACCATACGCCAACGATGGTATCGTCGAATTGCTGGCGAGTTGGGGAATCCTGGTACGCAACGATGTCGTGATCGACCAATTCCCATTCGGCTATATGACGTCCCCTTCTATCCCCTATGTCCAGGATTACGAATTCCACACGATCACCAAAGATCTGCCGGATCCAACGGCGTTCCCGCTCGTACGATCTGTTGACGAAACGGAACAGCCGGTACCAGACATCACGGTAACGTCGCTCGCGAAGACGAGTCAGGTCGAGGGGATGAGCTGGGGGGAAATAAAGTGGAGTGAAGAGGAATGGAAATATGATCCCGAAGAAGATACACCACCTCCTGTATCGCTTGCAGTAGCGATGCAACGGGATCGGGAGAGCGGTGATCCTGACAAACCAAAGCCAACGGACACCCGTATGGTGGTCGTGGGAGATTCTGATTTCGCAACGAACTGGGGATTTGCCCGGCCCGGTGGAGGAGACTTCTTTCTGAACTGCCTCAACTGGCTGACTGAGGAGGAGGATCTGATCTCAATCCGAGCCAAACCGCCAGAGCAGCGGCGTCTGCAGGCACTCTCCGGCGCGCAGGAACGCATCGTTGCACTCACATCCGTATTTGCGATGCCGTTGATCGTGGTGCTGTTTGGCCTGTTCATATGGTGGTGGCGCAGGCGTCTGGGATGAGGAGGTAGAACGATGAACTTCCGTACCACTCTGGTGATTCTGTTTATCTTTGTGGCATTGCTGGGCATGTGGCGATTTGCTATCAAGAATAAATCCTCTGAGGATACCCTCAAAAAAGAAAAACTCAGCGAACGCTATGCGGTTGACAAAGATCAGGTCAGCAAAATCCGGTTGAGCTATCGAGATAAGGCGTTTGTGCCTTTTTCCCTCATCAAGGTGGACGATGATTGGAAAATTGACACGCCGATACAGGCCGATGCTGACGATGACAAGGTGCGCGAGCTATTGACAGACCTGCTGGACAAAAAGATCAAACGCACTATGGAGACTTCCGGTGATTTTGCCCCCTATGGCCTTGCTGATCCAACTATCCGCGTCGAGTTATGGACTGTCGGAGAATCGCCTGCGATGACCTTGCTGGTGGGCGATAAGGCGGTGAGCTATTCCGCATATGTCAAAGAGGCGGACGCCCAGGTCGTGCATACTGTGGAATCGAGTATCCTGGACGATCTCACGAAAGCTCCCCTCGATATGCGCCAGCGCAAGCTGCTGCTATTCACGCGGGAGGATGTCCAATCACTCGTCCTGAGTTCGCCGGGCAAGTCGGAGATCGTCCTGGCACGCGACGGCGACGGTTGGAAACTTGAATCACCTGTGCCGGCAGAGGCGGACCCCTCCGAGATCAACAAGATCATAGATGCGATCAAATCGCTCAAAGCGGAGACATTCGAGGCAGATCGGGTAACAGACTTCGCCCCCTATGGCTTCGCGAAACTGACAGTGAAGGTGATACTCAAGGAGACCGAGCACCAACTACGCTTGGGCAACCCGATCCCTGAAACGGATCGGATCTATGCAACGGTGGACGACACGGCTACGGTATTTGGTGTGGATGCCGGCTCACTGACTCAATTGGACCGCAGTGTCTTTGATTTGCGAAACAAGAGGGTCGTCGATTTTCAGCGGATAGATGTGAATCGATTTGAAATTCAGCAGGCTGGGCAACGGATCGTGTGCGCAAAGGATACAGATGGGACATGGCAGATCCAGCAACCGGTGTCGCTCAAAGCGGATAACACCTCCGTGGATGATCTCCTCTTTGAGATGGATTCACTCAAGGTTGCGGAGTTCGTGGATGACGCACCTACGGATTGGGAATCGTATGGTCTGGAACCTGCCCGCGCTGAAATCCGTCTTTATATCGCGGATGAAGGGACACCAACGATACTGAAATTCGGGAACCAGCGAGGTGACCGGATCTATGCAAAGGGTGATAAGGAAGCGATCTACCTCGTCTCGAATACAATTTTCAACAGGGTTCAGCAGGGGGTTTCAGGATTGCGTGATCGGCTGTTCTGGGAATTCGATACGAGTGACATCCGCCAATTCTCTCTCTCCTATGACGATGTGCAGATCGAATGTACGAAGCAGGGCACAACCTGGCAGATCACTCGTCCCGTCAATGAAAAAGCGGATATCTCAGCCACCCAAAGCCTACTTGACGCCGTTGCCACCTTGCGTGTCCGCCGTTACGCATCGGTGGCGTCGGGGGCAAAGATGCCCAAAGTCCGGCTGGCAGTGCAGATCAGCCTTGCCGATGATACAGTCCATACGCTGAGGCTTGGGGACTCGGCTGGGCCAGGTGAAATATATGCCAGCGGCGATGACGATGAGATGCTCCTGATACTACCCGATTCGCTCCTGAAGGATCTCAGGAAAACGGTCGAGGATCTGCGTGCCAAAGTCTCTTGACCCTCCACCCAACGGCATCATTACCCTCCTTACCGATTTCGGGATGCAGGACCCGTTCGTCGGCGTGATGAAGGGTGTCATACTCGGGATCGGGCGTGACTGCACTCTCGTTGATCTAACCCACGAGATCCCGCCGCAGAATATCGTTGCGGGGATGTTCCTGTTGAATGCATCGGTCACCTATTTCCCCGAAGGCACCGTGCATCTGGCGGTGGTAGATCCCGGGGTAGGCAGCGAACGCAAGGCAATTGCAGTATCGGCTCTCGGACACCTCTTTGTTGCCCCGGACAACGGCCTGCTTACTGGCATTATCCATCGAGCGGACGAATACCGAGCGGTTTACCTGGAGAATCCCCACTTCTTTCTGAACTCGATCAGCCAGAGTTTCCACGGTCGAGATATCTTTGCACCCGTTGCTGCCCATCTGGCATGCGGAACATCCCTGCACGCATTGGGTTCTTCCTGTGAAGCACCCGTTCTGTTGGAGGTTCCCACCCCTACCGTTACTTCAGATACCATCCTGGGTGAGGTCCTCTATGTGGATCATTTCGGCAATCTGATCACGAACATCTCGCGGACGATCTACGACGCCAAGTTCACGGGGAAGCAAATCCGCGTTGAGATCTGTGGCCAAGAGATCCCCGGACTATCTTCCTGCTACGCAGCCGTAGATCCAGGGACGCTGTTGGCTATCTTCACCAGCTTCGACCGCCTTGAGATCGCTCAACGTGATGGGAATGCCGGGCGGGCACTGGATGCAGAGATTGGGACTCAAGTGCGTGTTTGCAGCGTTGTGGTATATTGATCCCCGAGGCCCCACCAGTTACTAAAACAACCTCAGTACCTCACATTTTCGCCGTAGGAGCGTCTTCCTGGACGCGAACATCGTGGCCTGAAAGCCACTTCTACCATAGAATTGTGATCTACTGAACCTTATCTTGGAATTTTCATAGAAACCTCCTTGCTCTGCTTCGCATTCTACAAATCTGGCTTACAACCGGTGCTCCATGCGGGCGATGATGGCATCCTGATGCTCTTGGTTGAGAGCCGTGAAATAGGCTTGGAAACCGCCCATACGGACGCGGATGTGGCGGTAGAGGTCAGGGTGAACCTGGGCCTCGCGTAACGTTGCACCGCTAACCGCGCTGAGGGTCATGATGTTGCCGCCTAACCCGACGAAAGTTCGCAGGAATGCAGAGATCGTGCGGATGCCACGTTCCCCTTCGAGGGCATTGGCATCGAGGGTGAGATCAAGTGGTGCGCCGGTGGCCATCTGATGCAGGGGGAGCTTGGCGTAGGATCTCAATGCGGCGGTCGGGCCGTTGCGATCCATCCCCAGGGCAGGGGAAGCGTTCGTCCCGATAGGATCGCCGGCGCGGCGGCCGTCCGGCGTTGCGGCTGTCATGGCGCCCAGACGCACGAAGTGCTCGAAGGTCCCTAACCCACTGGGGGTGATTGCCCAGTGCAAGTGCGCCGTATGCCGGACCACAGCCGCACAAAACGCCTCAGCCACCGCAGCGGCGACCGTGTCGGCTTCATCATCGTTACAGCCATACTTGGGCGCGTGCGTCAGTGCGAGTTGACGAAGCGATTCAGCTCCGTGATAGCTCTGGCGTAGCGCACTGAGTAGTGTCACCATGTCGGTGTGCTCGTCTTCAAACACGAGCTTCTTCGCAGCCGCAAGCGAATCGACGGCGGTTGCAAAGCCCTGCGCAACCAGATGTCGGAGCGTGTAGCGTGCCCCACCCTGGAGGATGTCCGTGCCAGCGTCGATGCATCCTTCGGTCAATAGCGAAAGAAGCAGGTCAGGTGTTCTATCCGGGGACCGGGTACGCATCCCGATTCCGGCGACGCACCGCTTGAGTTCGTCGTCAAGTTCGGCCTCGAAGCGCGAGAATAGCTCTGCGTAGCTTGAGAAGGTCGCTGGGGTAGTCGCGTGCTCGCTCTCCTTGAGCCCAAACGTTCGCTCCGTGCATTCCAGCAGATTGACCGCATGCCACTGGAAATCAGTCTTGCCGGGAATGAGTGTTTCCCAGCAGCCGTCGTTCGTGTAGTCGCGTGCGTCTTCGACCGGCACACCCGCTGCGGCGAGGCCCGGGATGATCACGTCATCATTATATAGGATCGGCGCGCCGCCACCCAGTCGGAGTACCTGCGAGCACTTCTCAACAAGTGCATCTGGTGTGTCTTTATGCAGTCGGACTGCGACTGCAGGCTGTGTGACCGGGAGACGTTGGATGGAGTCGAGGACAAGGAACGTCACCGCATTGGTCGCATCGCCACCTGAGCGAGTGACGCCACCAAGTACCACGTTCTGGAGCCAGTGATTGACGTCGGCCTCTTGCCAAACGCGCCAGGCATCGCGCTCCCCAGGCTTGCCCTCGAAGTGCTCCGCAAAGCTGAACTGTGTCCGCTCGTTAAACTTGAGTATGAAGCAATCGATGATCTCCTGGGCGTGTTCCTCGGTGATCCGGCCAGTGGCGAGATCCTCTGCGAGGAAAGGATTGAGGAATTGATCGACTCTGCCACAGGAATCAAAACTCCCGGTGTTCGACAGCGCTGCGTGATAAAGCCAACAGCTCTGCACCGCTTCGAGAAAAGTGCGAGCCGGGCCTTCAGGGACCTGGCGACATGCGGTGGCTATCTCTTGCAATTCTGTCGCCCTTGCTTCATCGCAATCGGCGGCGAGTGATTCGGCAAGGTCTGCATACCTCCGCGCGAAACCGGTGACCGCATCGCAGCACACAAGCAGTGCTCGCAGGAATGCACACGCTTCACCGTCGGTAGTGCGTGAGAGGACGAGACAGATTTCCTCGCGGACCCCATGCAAGCCGACCCGCAGCAGCTTTTCATAGTCCGGCACGGAATGCCCAGGCAGCAAACCGATGCTCATCCCCCGGCGTTTCTCTTCTTCCGTCAGATAGTCGGGGAACGAGATGCCAAGACCGATGGACGCCAGGAGCATGTTGCCGGCCAGGAGTTCCCCGTCGGCGATCCGGATCGGCATCTCACGCAGCACGAGGTCGATGGCGTATGCCCGGCGAACCGCCAGCGGCTCCGATGCAAGTTCCGGGCGTTCAGCGAGCAGACAGCGGTCGTCGCCCCAAAACGACTTCCGCTGCAACGCATCGGCTAACCAATCCTCATAGAGCTGTTGAGATCGCTGTGGGGCAGATATTAAGTTACCCGGTAGGCCATGCCCGGTTTCAAGTCCGCCAGTGAATTTCTCAAGATTCGACATCATTGCACTCCTTCCTCGTTTCAAGATTCAGCCATTTTATCTCCGATTCCGTCAATGAAAGCGAAGTTGCCTTAATGCATGAGGCCAACTCTTCTCTGGTATGAGGTCCAACAATCGGCACGAGAGGGAACGGTTTATGTAGTAACCAGGCCAATGCGACTTCAACTGCGGTATACCCGCCCTTTTTCCTGCCGAGTTCTCTTGCCCGGTCAAGTCGTTCAAAGTTTTCGTCCGTGCAATAAACCGTGGTCATCCGGCTGGTAAACGAGGAGACGGAGGTATCACGCATCTGGCGAGTATATTGACCGGTAAAGAAGCCTCTCGCCTGAGACGACCAGGGCAGAAGCGGGATTCCTGTTTCAGCATGCCAGCGTTCACCCATCTTGTCCGTCGATACTAAACCCCTATAAAACGAGGCGGCTGGGATCGCCAGGCTGATGTTGTTGCTGACCACGGCGAATCCTTTCAGGCCGCGCTTGTAAGCATATTCATTCGCTTCGGTGACTCGCCGGTATTCCCAGTTGGACGCACCGATTGCATGGACACGGCCATCGGCGATCTCACGATTTAGAGGTTCCAGGATTTCTGCCACCGGCATCTCTTGATTGTCACGGTGGAGCAGATAGAGATCAAGATGATCTGTTCTCAGGGTTTGCAGGCTGGTTGTGAGTTCTTCGGTAACAACTCCGGGGAAGTTATCCGCAGGCAGTGCCCCATCTTTTCCATGTCCACATTTGGTGACAATGATCGCTTGATCCCGGTTTTTCCGTCTTTCCATCCACAACCCGAGCACTTCCTCGCTGTCTCCATAAGCTCTGGCGCTGTCGATGATCGTCCCGCCAGCCTCTATATACGCATCCAATATATCGAACCACTGTTCCCTGTTCTCCGTCCGGTAGAACGCGGTTCCCAGCACAAGTTGGGAGATAGGCTTGTCGATGTCTGTGATGAGCCGCTTTGCATCCATCTTCACCATCTTGAGACTCCCCCTTCCATTTCGGATTGGAACTGACAGATATTGTGATGGCTGAAACCTGTTACAACAGAGCATAGCACATAATTCAGCTTTTGTCCCCGAAATTCGCACGAAGTATCCATTGCTGTTTCGCCGATGTAAAAACGATCACCTTGTCTCCGTTGTACTTGCATGATACAATGGGATTATTATGGGCACGTCAGAAAACACCTATCCAATAAGGCTGCGCTCTGTTCTGATCGGTCTGTTCTTTGTCATACTGCTTTGTGCGATTACCCCCTACAACAACTACTATCTCCAAAACTCCCGGATCGCTGGTAATCACCTGCCCGTGGGTTCCATCTTTGTACTGCTGTTTCTGGTGTCCATTGTCAACATCCCCCTACGCAAGTTTGCCGCACGATCTGCACTTGCATCAACAGAACTGATCACCATATGGATCATGCTGATCGTTGCCGTTGGTATTCCTTCGATGGGGTTTCTGCAGTTCCTTCTCCCTTGCCTTACTGCTGTATTCTATTTTGCATCTCCTGATAATGAATGGGCAGAGACATTACATACTTATATTCCAAAGTGGCTGGTGGTTTCCGATGCAACGGCTGTAACAGATTTTTATGAAGGGATCGGACAGGCGGAATCGGTGCCCTGGGGGGTGTGGATCAAGCCGTTATGCATTTGGACTCTGTTCATCCTGATTTTCTACTTCACGACGTTTTGCTTCTCAATCGTCTTCCGGAAGCAGTGGACGGAGCGAGAACGCTTTGCCTTTCCACTGATCCAGATACCACTGGAACTGGTCGCAGAACCCTCTCAAGGAGCCATCTTCAACTCCTTTTTTAAGACCCGCCTGCTCTGGTTCGGGATGCTCATACCGATCATCGTGCATTTTATCAATGGACTGCACAGCTACATTCCAAGTGTCCCCGAGATTCCGCGCATTTTCAATATCCATCGCGCATTTCAAGATAAGCCCTGGTACACTCTCAGTTGGTGGCCCGCCGTCCGAATCGTGATCTATTTCTCAGTCATCGGGATTGCGGCCTTGCTCACACTCGAGGTTTCATTCAGTCTTTGGTTTTTCTTTTTAATTTTCAAATTGCAGTACATCATCATGAATGTGCTCGGCTGGGGAATCAGTCCCTGGATCAGTTGTAGCCGACAGGTGATGGGCGGCTATCTTGTGTTCGTTCCCGCCGTTTTCTGGGTAGGACGAGAACACATCGCTGATATTTTCCGGAAGGCTTTCATCTCCCGTTCCCGCATCGATGATAGCAGGGAGCCTTTATCCTATCGTACGGCAGCTTTTGGATTCATTCTGGGATTCGTAGCGCTTGTTTCCCTTTGCTCGGTTGCCGGGATCTCATTATGGGTTAGCACTATCGTGATGGTGGCTGTTTTCATTACGTCAGTCGTACTATCCTGGATGGTCGTGAATGGCGGGTTGCTCCTGGTTCAGGCCCCTTTCTTTCCATCCGAATACATCCAGATAACGGCCGGTTCATCCGTCATCAATCCACGGAGCCTTGCAGTTCTGAGCTTTCAGCGGGGGTTTCTGCGTGATTGGGGTGAGTTCATGATGCCCAACTTCCTACATAGTTTCCGCTCTTCGGAGGAAGTCAGACTCTCATATAAGAAGCTCTTCCCGGTCATTATGCTATCCATCGTTGTTGCGATCATCGTTTCGTCCTATGCCTCACTCGGACTGATTTATCACAAGGGTGCACTATATCTGCAACGTTGGGTCTATGTGAATGCACCGCGAAACTATTTTCAGAACATCAGCGCGCTCATTCAGTACCCCGTTGATACAGAATGGAATCAGGTTTACAGTATGCTGGCAGGGGGTGGGGTCACCTTCTTTCTGCTTTGGATGCGCCAGCGATTCGTTTGGTGGTCACTCCATCCAATCGGTTATCTTCTGGGAGCAACCTATCCTCCATTTCAGCTATGGTCTTCCATCTGCATCGGTTGGTTCATCAAATACAGCATGCTGAAGTTCGGTGGTGTGTCGGGATATCGGAAGCTGCGTCCCTTCTGTCTGGGACTGATCTTCGGTGAATATCTGATGGTGGGATTCTGGATGGTGATCGGCTGGTTCACCCAGGTAGGGTATTTTGCACTGCCCTCATGAACGTCATCTTGCACGGCCCTCATGTTGCTGGATCATCGCCTATTCTCCTCCCAATGACGCCAGCCGCTCAATGGCAACATCTGCGTAACGTCCATTGTAATCGAGTTCAATCACCCGTTGCCACTCGGTGCGCGCTTTGTCCTTATCTTTGATGAGTTCATAGGCAAGTGCCAGGTTGAAGTGAGTCTGCGCATTATCAGGATCCAGTTTGACCGAGCGAAGATAATATTCGATGGCTTCAGGATATCTCTTCTCCAGGTAGAGTGTGTAGCCATAATTCATGAGAACTTCTGGATCCTCCGGCTGGAGTTCCAACAAACGTTTGAGGGCCTTTTGCGCATCTTTCCACCCGGTCGCTTCGTTGTGCATCAGGGTCAAAAACGCGAATCCTTTGAGGGCTGCCACGTCATCCGGTCGGGATTCCGCAACTTGCCGGAAGGAATGGATCGCCTTGAAGTATTCTCCCTGACTCTTGTACCAGTGCCCAAGAAACCCATGTGCCTGGATGTCGTTCGGATTCAGTTGAACCGCTTTCTGATAGGCTGTCATGGCGTTCTGCGGCTGTCCGGCCCGCTCATAGGCGAGTCCCAAAGCACTATACGCCTCGGCATAATCTGGTTTGAGTTCAATGGCCTTTTGCAGATCCGCGAGTACATCCTCTATGCTATAGAGCAGTGCTTTGTCCACACCAAAGCGGTACTGGAGCATGAACTTGGCACGACTGTAGTATGCCGCAGGATTTCCTGGATCGAGCGCGATGGCATCCTCGAAAATGGTCAGCGCCTTGAGTTTGTTCTGGCTGGCATAGAGATTGGCAAGTTGGAGCTGGTAGCCCGCATTTCCGGGTTCCAGTTTGGCAGCCATATCATAGTGATCCAGTGCCAATGCTGCATATTTGTCGGCTTGAAGACGTTCCTCCGCCCTGGCAGCCTCCCGGGAACGGCGCAGATAAATACGACCTGCCGCGCTCTGGAGATCAGGATATTTGGGGTTGATCGCAAAGAGACGGTTCACCGTGTCCAGGAAGAGATCCTCTTTACCTTCCTGAAGATAGGTCTCCGCAAGCCGCTTGAGAGGGAGTTCCTCCGCGCTACCGAGTGTCACGGCCTCCTGATATTCCCGGGCTGCAAGTTCAGGTTGGTTCTGTGATTCGTAAACCTTGCCAAGCTCTGTACGCACTTCACTGTTCTCCGGCTCCAGCTCGCGGGCGATCTCCAGATGTTTTCGCGCTTCCGCCGTATCACCAAATTTCAGGCGTAGCTTGCCGAGGAACAGTTGAAGTCCAGGATTTCCCGGTCGCTCCTCCAATATCCGGGTGATCACCTCAGCGGCTTCTGCGATCCCCACCCCTTTGAGGCGGTCCGCAAGATCCGCATAAGCTGGCTCGGCGGCAAGTGCGCTACGCACTGAAAGCACTGCATATCGACCATTGTTCTGATCCAGGAAGATCTGAGCCAATCGATACCGCGCTTCCGTGTTCTGTGGATCATATTCCCTGCCGCGCTGATATGCTCCGATAGCCTTGTCCGCTTCCCCCTGTAAGGCGTAAAGTTGACCGAGCAGATAGTATGCTTCCCCCGATTTCTTGTCGCGTCGAGTCGCTTCACGGGCATGCAGGACGCCGTTTTTGTAATCCTGAAGGGCTTGATAGATCTTGGCCGTTTCCAGATGCACTTTCGCAGACCGATTGTCAATTTCAAGACTCCTGCGGTAGTAGGAAAGGGCATCTGTGTACTGGTGATTTTCCTGATAGTATCGCGCTAAAGCGAGTATCGCCTGGTTGAAATTTGGGTTGAGTGTCAGAACTTTTTGAAGCAGTGGGAGCCCCTTCTCAGCTTTACCGCGCTTTAGATAAGCCAACCCCAAAGCGGCCAGGATATCTGCTGAGTCAGGTTGGATCTCGGCTGCACGCTGTAGTAATGGCTCCGCTCTGGCAAGAGATCCCTCGGATCCCTCCACAAGATAGGTGTATCCCAGTACATAAAGCACCACCGGATGATCAGGATTTCTACGGTAGGAATCTTCATAGATAGCGATGGGAACTTGCAGTTGGTTATCCCGATACGCCTGAGCGATCAATGCCCGGTGACGCTTGAGATCCGTCGGATGTTTCCGTACCTGGGCCCGATAATTTTCCCGATACTGTTCAAACGACACAGCTTCATCAGCCTGTACAAGATGTGAAATCAGAAAGATACCTATCAGCAAAACGCTGAGCCACCGTTTCACGGTTGGCACGCTATTTCGACTCTTCATGCCCAGATCACCTCGCTCAGAATTCTATCCCACAATAGGTAATCGTGATACGCGACGACTTCTCGTATGACTCCCATACTATACAACATCATCTCGGATGATGCAACTACTCCGCGTCACAGATGGAGGAGATCAACCTTGCGTGCCCATTCACTCGCGGATGGAATTCGTGTGCTTGACAAAGCATGGTGTCGGTGGTATCATTCCGATACTTATGGTTGAGTAGGCTATGGTTGAGTTAGACTGATGCTTCAGGGGAGTTTTGTGTGATAAAGAATAAGTCATGGATTCCTTTGTGGTTTGCCATCGTTTTCTTCGGATTTCTTCCTACCATCCAGGCCGATAGCTTCCGTCTCCCACAGGCACTTCAACAGATCCGGGCACTTCAACAACACAGTGGCTATACCCGTGACAATATCCAGGATTGTCTGACCTCTGTGATCGACACGGTGGGAGAGAACTGGCAACAGGTACCGAGCCTTTATCGCAGAGAATTGCAGGGCCTGTTCCTGCGTCCTGATAAACCGGGAGGGTATGGCTACCTCCAGGGACTCCCTCTCAAGTTCCGCTCCGTGCATTTCCGCTTCCACTATACTTTATCGGGGCCCGATGCTGTTCCCGCCGAGGACGTCGCACCCCATAATGGCGTTCCGGATTACGTGGATCTGTGTGCCGAAGCGTTTGAGCGGGCCTATCATATTGAGATCGAACTGATGGGATTCAAAGCTCCCCTGGATGATTTCTGGATGCCGGATAATGGAGGAGATGAGAAACTCGATGTGTATCTCTTCTCAGGACCCTGGCTCGGTTTCACTGCTCCCGAATGGTACCAGCGAGTCCTTGCAACTGCGGCAACGGGCATCCCCTACTTCGGCATGAACTCAAGGATCTATGATTACTTTGGCAAATCGGAGGGCAACCGCTTCCTCCAAACCACTGCGGCTCATGAGTTCCTTCATGCGATTCAGTTTGCCTATAGTTTCAACATGCCTCGGTGGTTCATGGAAGCCTCCTCGACATGGATGGAATCCAATGTCTACGATGGTGGACTCGTCGATGACGGGGATGACATCCCGGATCCGGATGAACTTGGCGAAATCGACGCGTATGATCAATATTCTGGTCAACTTCGTCGCTGGCTGCACCGCCCGGATATCTCACTCTATTTTTTCAACGGCGATCACGAATATGGAAGCGTCATCTGGGTACACTATATCACTGAGCGATTCGGCCAGGATGTGGTGCGTCAGGTGTATGAAGGAGCTACAGAAGGTTCCTTCCGTGAGATGGGGAACTTCTGGGATGTGTTCCACAATTATGGAACGAATCTGGCCGAAGCGTTCAAGACTTTTGGCGTGTGGAACTATTTTACGAATGATCGGGACGATGGGGCGCATTACTTCAACGGGGACCGATATCCACGCCTTGGTATCCACCCGGATGATGTCTATACTTACTATCCCATCGAACAGAATCTCACGCACGAGAATATGCCAGAGCATTTCTCGACACGCTATCTGGTATTCGAACCAGACGGTAGGAGTGAGCCGTTTGCCATCATGATAGACGGTTCCGATATCGAGGAACCCCAAGATCGGAACCTGCTTGATCAACAGGGACTTCGAGGCTGGGGGGTGAAACTGATCATTGAGCATGCGGACGGTCGCACGTCCGTCGATGAGATTTTACCATTCCAGCGTTCCCAATTGGGACAGCGAACCTTCGAGAATTTCGGCAGGAACATCCGTCGGATCGTCATGTCACTGGCGAATCTTACACCAGATGTGGAGACGCCTGGAGTTGGAATACGCTATGCGGCAGGGAAACCACCTGTCGGTAGACTCTCTGAGCCAACTGTGTTCTTGAGTCAGACAGGAAGTGTCATCCTCGAATGGGAAGTGTTGGATGTCACCGATATCCGCGAGGTTCTGATTATCCGTAAACGATACGCATCCGGCATGGGAGATTTCGATAACTCGCCGCTGACACCGGCATCCGCCATCCAGGCGGGGGATATGGACTTTAACGGGATCCCGGATGCCCAGACCCAGGTTGTGGGCCGTGTTTCTGCCACGACAACCTATTTTGAGGATACACAGATTTTCAATGATGTGGATCTGAACAATTCACAAGGTGAGCCCGCCAATGTGGTCTACTACTATGCCATCGTTCCCGTGAATGCTTTTGGATTGATGGGGACTGCAAGCGTCGATGTTCTCGGCGTCATTCCCACGAACAGCGCGCCCCTATTTGTCGTGGAAGCCACGCCGCTCGCCCCTGGTTCCTGGACGGTGTTTGTCCTGTCTTCAAAGAATTTGACCCAAACCCCGGCGTTGAGTTACACGCTTCCCGATGGACGCCGCCTGGCTATTGTATTGCAGCAGGTCGGCACACGGCGTTGGCAAGGGGAACTCCATGTCCCCGGTGTCTCTGTGTCGGGGAGTGGACGCTTTCGCATTATGGGGGAGGATCTGTTGGGCCAACGCGGGAATATCATTATCACCGGTGAATACCTCGATCTGCCTTCTATCTCCGCTATTCGAGTCCAACCCACCATACTCCGGGATGATGGGCGCTTTCAGTTCTCGCCACAGGGGCTGAGGATTAAGATATACAGTCTCGACGGGTCTCTGGTCGCTGATCTCCGTAATGCCCGTGAATGGAACGGCATGACGCTTTCTGGCGAGCAGGCCGTGAATGGAACTTACTTCTATATCGCTGAGGATGACAAGGGCTTTCAATCGAAGGGAAGGATCGTACTGATCCGTTGAGAGAATCGATGAGGATGGTGCTACGTTTGCAGTTCAGGATTCTGATCGGTGTTTTTCTGCTGAGTATTGTGTTGGTGAACGGATGTGGCGATGGAGGGCTGTTCGATCCGGATCTCCCTTATCCCGGCGACATTGCACCCATCGAGGGCCTCACAGCTCTGCAATTTCCGACCAGTAACAGTGTTGCCTGGACGTATCAAGAGGTTGACACGGAGGCGATACATACGCTCACGGTGGAAGGGCTGCGCTATGAGCGTGGCCGCACACTTCGCCAACTGACCAACAGCAACCTGGAGACTCCCACAGATTTCTATGCGGCGAATGCCTGGTATCTGCGCATCGACGGCTATTTCTTCCGGAGGTTTGGATTCCCGATCAGTGCTACCTACTTCGAGAAGAGTACGGATGCTTACGTTGAAGTCGCTTTCGACGCCTTTCTGCCCGGCTTTGACCCGCCCACATTCCATCAACAACATTTCCCTGCAAGAAGGCTGTGGGTATTTCCTCTGACACCCGAGAGTTCGTGGACCGTCTTTGAAACAATCGTCCCACCCATTGTAACGGCAACGCGGACCGTTGTCGCTGACAAACAAACCGTCCGTACCCCGCAGGCGACTTACACAGATGCCTATCTCGTCGAGGAAAGTTTCGAGGTCGAGGGAGAAACGGTCGAAAACCCCGTTGCCCGTTACTGGGTTGCCCCGGATGTAGGTGTCGTCAAATACGAATATAAGGTGTTGGATGGAGGACACCAGACATTTGAACTTCTGCGTTTTGTGAACTGAATCATCTCTCCGATTCTGGTTTATCCAGGTTAGGTCATATTCTATTTTGCGTTTGACTTTCTTACGTTACTGGCTGCCTTTGATAGCCTACATGTTGCTCATCGTGGTGGTATCCTCTCTCGAAATGCCTCCGACGCCTGAGGTGGACTGGGAACATATCGATAAAGTTTACCATCTTCTGGAGTATGCTGTATTGGGATTCCTGGCGTTTCGGGCTTTTCGGTGGCAACTCTTTCAAAAATGGGAATCGTCCGCCTTGGTTGTATTGGTAACGATGTTGTTCTGCGTCGCGTTTGGTATAACCGATGAGATTCATCAACGTTTCGTGGAGATGCGTGAGGCATCCATTGCGGATCTCGGGGCCGATTCTTTGGGGGCAGCGATTGGTATTGGATTTGCTCTCATCGGCAGGAGGATGTGGGGGAAAAGAAAATGAAGGATGAATTGAACCACCGTTTTCATTCATGAAAGGTACTGTTACGATGTTTCGCACTCTTATGGTTACCGTTGTCCTGTTGTGTCTCATCTATCCTGGCACCGTAATGGCAGCCGATGCCTCTCGTATTACACATGCCGTGCTGCTGGCGGGAGGAATAGGCTTCCAGATTGCTGGAGCACAACTGGAAAAGCAGGCTCAGGAGAGTTACGATACCTATCTGCACACCGGACTTCCCTCGGAAATGCAGCGTCTGACCGATGAATACGATCGGAAACATCTGCAGAGTGTGATCTTCTCGAAAACGGGAGTCGGAATGATAGGGCTGGCCGTTTTCCTGGCACTGACAGAGCAGTTCAGGCCGGTTAAGAACGTTGAGTTTTCGTTTCAACCACGTGAGTTTCGGATCGCCTTCCATCTAGCGCGGAGATAAGATTGGAATACGGATGATGTCCCGATATATCTTGATCGCTTTGTTCTTAGGAGCCTTATTCTCGGCCTGTGATAACGAGGACTTTGAGAACCCTCTCGATGCTCGCAATGTGAGGACTCTGGGTGCACCCGGAGATGTCGTACTCTCTCCGGATGACGGTCGGGTGACGATTCGCTGGACCGAAACGGGATTGCCGGGTATCGAAGCCTACCAGATCTTCCGTCGCTATACCCTCTCGGAGGAAGATTTCCCTCCAGAACCGATTGCTGTCGTACCGGCTGATCTCGGGGCTGGACAAAGCTATGAGTTTATCGACGATAACAACGGAGAAGGATTGGAGAGTGACAAAGCCGCTTATGTGTATCGGCTCTCTCACGTTGCCGAAGGTCAGATCATACCGGATCCTACCCATCCACCAGAAAATTGGCCCTCGTATGCAGTGACTCCCAGTGCACCACCACCATTGCTTCAGTTAGGACAGCCGATCACATTAGGTGATCCCCGGGATCTGGAACTGACCTTCTTCTGGGCGGATTATCAACCCCCCCTCGATATCAGTGCATTTCGTGTTTATACCGGCGATGTCGGTGTCGATCCACAGAATATGGAATTGGATAAGGAAATCTCGGTAGATGCACAGTTCCCGAATCCCACAGAATGGTTTTTCACCGACCGATTTGAGAAGGATGGGGTTACCCGAATCTATCGTATCGTTGCAGTGGATCTGGCTGGTGTTGAGAGTGGGTCCCCTGTTTTTGAGGCGACTTCTCCGAACCTGCCGCCACCTGCACCTTCCCAGGTTGTGGGCCCGCCGATACAACATCTCTTCAGTGACCGGTATGACATTCGTATGCGCTGGCAGGCAAGCGTCCAGGGAGGGCGTGAAGTTCCTGATCTGGTCGGCTATCGCATCTACAGCACTCATTATGATACCAGCAATGAACGACTGATATGGCGTAAGCGAAAGACCCTCGCCCGCAACGTGTTTGCCTATGAATTCCAGTCCGAGGATCCGATTGCTTTCGAAGGCAATCTCTATTACCGCGATTACTACATTGTGGCTTATGATGATACCCCTCGTGAGGACGGATCAGATGATGAGAGTCCACTGCCGCCATTGCCGGAACTCGTGCCGCCCACGGGTCCTTAAACTTAAAGAGGTGTTGCGATGAAAAGGTCCATTTGGCTTTATCTTCTGTTTTTCTGTTGGCTATCCAGTAGTGCAATCTCCCAGCAGCCTTTTGTGCTCTCCATGCAAACGGCCGAGACGCTTGGCAAGGGGGGATACGCGACCAATATCGAAGTCATCCGCTATGAGCGGACGATCTCGACATCCAACCAGAGTGTTGTGATTGGGAATTTCTTTCAGGAAAAACATGATGTTACCCTCAAGGCCGACAAACTGCTCTTTCCTGTGATACTCACTTTCGGCATCGGCGAATCGCTGGATCTGAGTATTGGCGGGACCCCAAGTTCCGGAGAGATGCAGAAATCGATCACCGATTACTATGAGGTTGGTGATGAATTGCGCGCAAGGGTGTATTCCCAACCGATGTTCGATGGTAAACTGGGACTCAAATACAATATCAAACCGGATATCGGCGATGGGATGCCTGCGGTGTCCATCGGCGGGGCTCTGTATACAGGATACACCGCCGATGACCAGTTAGAAGGTAACACACATTTCCTGGATGATACACCCGTGGATGGCTTCCCTTTTACCGCGGCACGTTTGTACATGGTGGGTTCGCAGAGCTTCGCCCCTCTGGCCAAGGTCCATGCTGGTTTCGGTGGGCTGCTGTCTCAAAAGAGATTTCGGTTCGCATTTCAGCTCGGTGCAGATCTTGCCATGACCGATCAGCTCTCTGCCGTTGCAGACTATTCAACTGTTCGGCTCGTGAGCGGCGTTGAAATCAACAGCGTGTTCAATTTTGGTATGCGCTATGAACTCAGTTCCAGAAGGCATTTCTATGCTGCGTTGAGTACTGTGGATTTCACGGATCTTGGCCTGTTATTCGGATTCACCCTGGTAGTAGAGAAAATACCACTCGCCTCCCCTGTAGGGCCACCGCCGGCGAGTCCAGAGGATCTGTTTTAGAAACGACGGAGATAGACAGTGCGTGCAGTCGTTCAACGTGTGACACATGCTTCCGTGAGTGTACATGGTGAAGCCGTTGGGAAAATAGGCAAAGGTCTGTTGATCTTCCTGGGTGTGTCCACCGAAGATACGGAAAAAGATATCGAGTACATGGTACAGAAGATCGCCCATCTGCGTGTCTTCGAGGATGAAGCGGGTCGGATGAACCGCTCATTGCTCGATACTCAAGGTGCTGCACTCGTCGTGTCTCAGTTCACGCTCTATGGGGATTGTCGGAGAGGTCGCCGTCCCAGTTTCACGGATGCTGCACCTCCCGATAAAGCCAATGCCTTCTATGAGACTTTCATCGAGCAACTCGGGGAACTTGGATTGAACGTCCAGTCCGGTGTCTTTCAAGCGTTCATGGATGTCGAACTGCTGAACGATGGCCCTGTCACGCTCATGCTGGATAGCCAGAAAACCTTCTAAACATGAATGATAAGCGACTGATCGATCATTTCATCAGTTATCTATGTGTCGAGCGCGGGCTTTCGGATAATACGATCCGGGCCTATACGAATGATCTATCAGATTTCTCTCGATTCTCACAGAAGGTAGGGATTTCCTCCCTGTTGGATGCATCCCGGGAAGACGTCACTCAATTCATCACCATGCGTCGCAGAGAAGGGCTGAGCGCGAGTACGTTGTCTCGGCGCATCCATGCACTGAAGTCCTTCTATCGCTTTCTGGCAAGTGAACGTCTGATACCGTCGAGTCCTGTCGAGGGGATGGAATCGCCTCGGGAATGGCACCGGTTGCCGACGGTTCTGAGTCTGGAGGAAATGGAGAAATTGCTCGATGTCCATAAAGGGATGGACCCCACGAGTCTCTGTAGCCGGGCGATGTTAGAGCTACTTTATGCCACGGGAATACGGGTATCTGAACTGGTATCTTTGAGACAAGGCGATCTCAATCTCGATATCGGTTACTTGCGGTGTGTCGGCAAAGGGAACAAGGAACGTGTCATACCTGTCGGCAGAGCGGCCATCGAATGGGTCCAGCGGTACCTCCATGAGGGCCGTCTCAAACTGATCCGAGATGAGGACCACGGTTATCTGTTCGTCACGATCACGGGAAAACCCATCCGCCGGCAGGAAGTCTGGCGGATGCTGCAGAAGAGCGTCCGGCTTGCAGGGATCAACAAGCAGGTTTCGCCTCACACGCTACGCCATTCATTTGCAACGCACCTACTCGAGGGTGGGGCGGATCTGCGGGTGCTTCAAGAGATGCTGGGCCATGCCGATATTTCCACGACACAGGTCTACACCCATGTGGACAGCGCACGTTTGCGGCAGCAACATCACCAGTTTCATCCGAGAGGCTGACAACGTTGAATCTGCGCATTAACCAGGAATGACAAACTATTGTGGACGAGGGTTCAGTAGCTAACGTTTTTTCAAATCCCTTCAACGACGAGATGAAGGCGGGAAGACGGGAAGGCGGGAAGACGGGAAGATGAGAAAGTGGGAGAACGGGAAAACGCTCCAATTCCCCTCTTCCCGTCTTCTGTGATTTCGGTACCTGTTTACAAAAGTGTTACCTACTGAAGTGGACGAGGGTAATCGCATCCCGCAGAATGTGCTCTACGAGGATCAGGATCTGTTGATGTACTATGATATCGCGGTGAGTCGCGCCGAAGAGGAGCCGATTCAAGGAGAACTTCTGTGATGAAGGTGGGTTCTAACGGATGGACAAGTTCGTTGAGTTTGCATAACTGTGATCGGCACCAGGAATCGGAAACCTTGATGAACTGCACAAGTTGACAGGAGAGAATCAATGCCGACTCAATACTCCCGGACCCATGAAGTTCAGATCACGTTTGAGGCTGTACGTGCTGGATTCGACCACCTCACGATTGAAGAACTCCAGCTTCTGAAACAGGAATTGGAACAGCGATTGGAGGAAGCGGGCGATTGGCTTGATATGGAATATGTCGCTTATGCTCGTCAGCATGGTGATCCAACCATCAGCTTAGACTCGGTTCGAAAAACCCTTGCTAAGATCAAAGGTAGCATGAGTGATGTCATCATTGATGACCGGGAAGATCGTTTCTGATGGTAGTCTACTATCACGATAGCAGCGCATTCATCAAGCACTATCACGTCGAGATCGGCACCCCCGCTGTTGATGCGATCCTGGCAGAGCCAGACGCAGTGCACTTCTTGTCACGGCTTGCCAGCGTGGAGGTACCATCTGCTTTTGTCAAGAAGGTCCGAATACAGGAGATAACGGTCGCTGACTTTCAACGCCTTCACCGAAGGTTTCTGGCCGATATAGCGGGCGAGCAGTATCGAGTCATTCGTCTGCTAGTCCGGCATCTCCAGATCGCTGAGCAACTGATCCAGAAGCATGGACTGACGCACAGTATTCGTACACTCGATGCGATCCAACTGGCCGTTGCGATAGATGCAGAAACTCGACACGGAATCGATCACTTCGTCTGTGCAGACACGAACCTTTGTGCAATCGCAACTGCAGAGGGATTTCATGTGATCAACCCGATGACTGCGACGTCATGATCCAGAATGTGGTCAATACCCCTGGGGCTTGCCATATGGCACTACTCCCCTGACCTTGACTCCGTAGTGGAGGAAATCGAAGATTTCCAGCAATGTGACTATAACCAGGAATGGCATGGGATCGGCCCCGAGGAGGAAAAACAAATGGTAAGGAGGTATCCATCATGGGTGAGCTTAGAATCCAGTTACCCCAGGAAATACCTGTTGAAGAAGCACGCCTGCTGTTGATGGCGAAGCTCTTTGAGACAGGCAAACTCTCGCTCGGACAGGCATCCAAGTTGGCGGGTTGGATCGTATCAAACCCATACTAGACGCACTGGATGCTGTGGACTTCCGGGTGTCGGAAGATCTTCGGCAGGAAGCACTCCGTCTGGCTGGCGAGGATAACTCCTGAGGCTCACCATGTGGCATTATTCCCCCGACCTCACCCCGACGCTGAGTCGTGCAGTGAACGTCTTCGGCAGCGAATCGAGGAAGAAGGGGTCATCCTGTGAGGTCGCAGTTCGTTGCGAAACGCATTCTAGGTGAGCTTGACGAGTTAGGGCAGATCATCGCTCGTATTACGGCAAATGCTTCGTGCTAACAGCGGTATTTTCGCAGATGGAAACAGATGGAAACAGATGGAATTCACGTGCTTGACAAAGCATGGTGTCGGTACTCATGTGGACAGCGCGCGTTTGCGGCAGCAACACCATCAGTTTCATCCGAGAGGTTGATAACGTTGAATCTGAGCCTTACGCTTCGTGAGATTCTTTCACAGTCCATGCATGACAAACTGCGGCGGATTCAGCGAGTAGCGGATGAAAAGGCGGTGCGTGCGTTTCTGGTGGGGGGGGCTGTACGAGATCTGATCCTGAGGCGAGCCATTGGGGACATCGATATTGTGGTCGAAGCGGATGCAACTCAGTTCGCACAATCGCTTGCGGCCAGATTAGGGCCGTGCATCAAAATTCATAGCGCGTTCCGCACAGCATCGTTGAGTTT
>JAJRTO010000098.1 GCA_024278235.1 Candidatus Poribacteria bacterium | reverse complement strand
GCCTGTTGAGCTTTATAGTGCTCTTGGCGTTCTCGATCCACCGTAACACCCACGATCATGCCAACGCCGAGCAGTAGCAGGAGATCGAGCATGGAATCCAATAACAACGCGTTGGATTCGTGTCGTTGAAGGAACAAAGAGGGACCATAGATCACACTTACAAGGATCGCCGTCAAGAATCCGCCACGCATACCATAGATGAGTGCGGCGATTGTCACAGGGATATAGTAAAACTTGGCATAGAGTATGTGTTCCGCTTGCTGTGTGACGTTCGTGACGTAATGCAATAGACTGATGGTTGCGATCATAGCGAGGATAGACAGAAGCCACCATCGTTTTACGGGCGCCTCTCCTGTTGGACTGACATGCATTTTGGTCCACATTCTCTCGCGCGGAATAAGCTCTGGATTACGAGAGCCATGCCCCTTCTGGCACGATGACTACTCTGTTATCCGTAATCTGGAAACGCTGCTGATCTTTGTCTCGATCATACCCAATACGTGCGTTTCGCGGAATGATGACATTCTCGGTAATGATCGCACGTCGTACATAGGCGTGGGCGCCTATCTCAACGCCAGGCATCAGAATCGAGTTCTCAACCACTGCCGTCGTATTGACGGCGACATTGGGTGACAACACACATCGTGATACCTTTCCTCCTGAGACCACGCAGCCGGGGGAAATGATGCTGTTGATGACCTGGGCTTCGATTCCACCTGCGTTACGTAGGAGAGTTGGTGAACATTGACCGTGATAGGTGCGCACCGGCCAAGTCGTATTGAGCAGATCGAACGGGGGATGGAACGCGAGCAACTCCATGTTAGCCTGAAAGTAACTATCTACTGTTCCAATATCGCGCCAGTAGTGAAACTGCCGGGGGCTTTCCTGGATAATATTGAAGGCAAACACACGGTGATCCTTCATCATCTCAGGGATGACATTGTGGCCAAAATCATGCTTCGTGTCCTTCTTCGCATCTGCAATGATAGCGCGCACGAGTGGTTCTGTCTTGAACACGTAAACGCCCATATTGACGAGCGATTTGTTCTTATCGTGTGGCAATGCTACCGGGTCGGCTGGCTTTTCAACGAATCCCGTCATCCGTGTTTCATCGTCCACTTCCATGACACCCAGCCGCGTGGCATCACAACGCGGAGCCTCCGTACAAGCAATGGTCAGGTCAGCATCGCGTTCCGTATGAAAGTGCAACAGCAGATCGTAATCCAAACGATAAACGTGGTCCCCCGACAGGATGAGGATATTTTGTGGACGCTCTGCTTCGAGCAGGTGCAGGTTATGAAACACCGCATCTGCTGTGCCGGAATACCAACGAGAAACAAGTTGTAACTGCGGCGGCACTGTCTGGATGAATTCCCCTAACTCGGGGTGCAAGATGCTCCACCCTGCGCGGATATGGCGGTCCAGTGACAACGACTTGTGTTGCGTCAGGACATAGATGCGTTTCAAACCACTGTTGAGACAATTTGACAGGGTGAAGTCAATGATACGGTACATCCCACCAAACCATACAGCGGGCTTGGAATGATTCTTGGTCAAGGGATAGAGACGTTCCCCTTTGCCACCAGCCAATAGCAGTACCAACGTCGTCGAGTTCCAGCCATTCCTATCCATTTCTAATGATCCACTTCCCCAGATGACGCAAATTTCCGCTTCATCAGAGTTTCTTGTATTGTCTCGATGAGTTTATCCAACCTGGACGATTTGACAACATAGGCATCCGCAATCCAACTCACAAATCGCGTTTCGTAGAAAGCGTGAGCTGTATGGAGGATGACGGGCACATTGCGGTTGAGATCATGAATCTGTGTCAACGCTTCCAGCCCGTCCATCCCAGGCATATTGATGTCGAGCACAACGATATCAGGTTGGTTTTCCTTGATGGTGGCTAATGCCTCCTGACTGTTGCTCACCCCGACAACCTCATAACCTTCATCCTCCAGCATCCCTCGATAAAGAAGGCGCTGAAGAGGATCATCTTCAACGACCAAAATTTTTGGCATTTATGCTATCCACTTCCGACATAGATCTTGCCAGCAACGACAGCTACTTCGTAACTGGGTAGCGGGCTGGGGGCTGGACCTGCCAAGACATTTCCACGCGTATCAAATATGGCTGCATGGCAGGGACAGTGCAAATGCTGTTTGGCTTCATTCCAATCGACCAGGCAGCCCAGATGGGTGCAGACCGCTGAGAGTGCAAAGAAACCTTGACGTGTGTGTCCCACAATTATCGGTTTCCCTTGATGAAGCAGTTTCATCGCCTTACCCACAGGGAGTTTGTCCACCGGAGCGACTTCAGTACGACCTGCGATACCTCCGGCCTTCTTACGAGAGGGGAGCACGTATGCAATGACCGTGCTTGTCGCCGCCAATCCGAGGACGAAAAACGAACCTCCGATCAGGTAGTCGAGAAAGCTGCGTCGGTTGAGTTTTTCTTTAGACATTTTTTCATCTCCTTACTTCGGAAAGAGTCGTTAGTCCTCGGTTGAAAATCGAGGATCAAGGGGTTTCCAGGCTCAGTAGATCGCATTTTCCGGTTGGTAGTGAGCCGCGAAACGGAGCGAAGTGGCGTCGGAACGGCACTCCACTTTGTTGCGTGGCTGACGACGAGCGTACATGGTGAAGTACTGAGACTTCGAGTCATGCTGTAAAACGTCGTAGACGCAGTGAGTTGGTTACAACAGACACTGAGCTGAATGCCATCGCGAGAGATGCCAACATCGGATTGAGCAATATACCAAAGAAGGGATAGAGCAGTCCTGCAGCGACGGGAATCCCGGCGGTGTTGTAGACGAACGCCCAAAATAGATTCTGCTTGATGATACGCATGGTACGTTTGCTCAACTGGATAGCCGTCACGACACCACGTAAATCATCTCGCATCAGGGTAATGTCACTCGCCTCCATTGCCACGTCTGTACCTGTACCGATTGCGATACCCACGTCAGCCTGAGCCAGCGCAGGCGCATCATTGATCCCATCCCCAACCATTGCAACGACTTTCCCCTCTTGCTGAAGCATGCGCACTTCATTTGCCTTGTCTTCAGGAAGGACTTCGGCGAGTACCCGGTCGATGCCCACCTGTTGGGCAATCGCTTCCGCTGTGCGCCGGTTGTCTCCGGTGATCATGGCGACTTCGATTCCTAATTTGTGCAGTGCAGCCACTGCCTCTGTGGAGTGCTCCTTGAGCGTATCAGCGACAGCGATGGTTCCTGCTATCTCACCGTCCACAGATACGAACATCGGAGTCTTGCCTTGACTTGCAAGTTTTTCGACATCGCGCTCCAACGGTCCCAATTCGATACCACGATCCTGCATCAACTTCAGATTCCCCATCACCAACGCATGTCCGTCGATGATCGCTTCGATGCCATGTCCTGTAATCGCATTGAAGTCCTTCGCCCGGGAAAGCTCCAGTTTACGGTTCAGAGCTTCATTTACGATGGCCTGCCCCAGAGGATGTTCAGAGCCACGCTCGGCACTGGCAGCCAACCAGAGCACTGTGGATTCATCAAAGCTCCCTGCCGGGACAATATCAGTGACGGATGGTTCTCCTTTGGTGAGCGTGCCTGTCTTGTCCAGCACGACAGTATCCAAAATGTGTGCTGTTTCCAGACTTTCCCCACCCTTGATTAGAACGCCATGTTCGGCTCCCTTGCCGGTGCCGACCATGATCGCCGTGGGAGTTGCCAATCCCAAAGCACACGGACAGGCGATGATCAACACTGCGACGAAATTCATCAATGCAAACGTCAGGGAGGGAGCCGGTCCGAACAGATACCAAACGCCAAATGTCGTGATGGCGATCCCAATCACGATGGGCACAAAGTATCCCGAAATCACATCAGCCAACCGCTGAATAGGAGCTTTGGAACCCTGGGCTTCTTGCACGAGCTTGATGATCTGGGCGAGTGCGGTATCCTTACCCACTTTGGTCGCCTCGAACTGAAAACTACCGGTCTTGTTGATCGTTGCACCGATAACTTCATCTCCAACATCTTTATCGACGGGCATGCTTTCTCCCGTCAGCATCGACTCATCCACAGCGGAGTGTCCCTCACGTACGATTCCATCCACAGGGATCCTTTCCCCAGGGCGCACAATGATTCGATCTCTGATCTGTACTTCCTCGACCGGAATGTCGATTTCCTGACCATCGCGGATCACACGAGCCGTTTTCGGCTGGAGCCCCATGAGCTTTTTGATGGCCTCAGAGGTCTGTCCTCGGGCGCGCATCTCAAGCACACGGCCCAGGAGAATCAGTGTGATGATCACGGCGGATGTGTCGAAGTAGATGTGACTTTCCTCAAACAGTTGGGGGACGAAAGTCTCGATTGTGCTGTAAACAAAGGCTGCACTCGTTCCCACCGCGATGAGCGTGTTCATATCCGCTGTACGGTGTCGTAAAGCACGCCAGGCGCCAGCGTAGAACGGGAGTCCAACTCCGAATTGCATCGGTAAACTCAGGACAAAAAGGACCTCGAACTGGTTCAGAAAATCGGGCAACCAGGGGAACAACTCCGGAAGGCTACCCAAAAGAATAGGAACCGTGAGCAGAATACCCAATAAAAAACGGAATCTGAGCCTTCGGTAGGTGCGTTCCCGCTGGATACGCTCAATATCCTCGGCAGCCTCTTCGATTTCAACAACCTGATAGCCTGCGGATTCAACGGCCTTCCGAATGGATTGGAAGTTTGTCTCAGTGGACAGGTATTCCACCTGTGCACGTTCTGTAGCGAGGTTCACACTGGCAGAGAGTACGCCAGGTACGGCGTCCAATGTCGATTCTATTTTACTTACGCACGAAGCGCAACTCATGCCTGAGATACCAAACTGAAGCTGGATGCGCGAGTTGTCCTCTGCATTATCCAGTTCAATAACTTGATAGCCAATAGATTCGACGGCTTGGCGGATGGTCAGAAAGTCTGTTTCATCCGACTGATATTCCACTTGTGCTCGCTCTGTCGCCAAGTTGACACTAGCGGAAACAACACCGGGCACGGCGTTCAATGTCGATTCTATTTTACTTACGCACGAAGCGCAGCTCATGCCTGAGATACCAAACTGAAGCTGTGTCGTTGGCATTTTTACTCCTCCGTTTCTGTCAAACACGGGTACTACGGGTTCCACGTTCTACTTTTCGTCTGGTTCGGATGGTTCATGTTTCGATCGCATCAACACCAGATGCAGGAATGGACATAACAGGATCAGTGCGTAAAACCCCCACGATCCTAACACACCCATCGCTGATAAAGCAAGGATTAGGATCAGCGGGATCGCACAACAGAGGATCATGAACAGGGCATGTTTTCTCATCGTTGATCATCCTCTCAATTTGTCATACCAGTTTCAGTGGATCTCAAATCAGCTCAATCGGGATTGCCAAACCCCGATTCCTCCGTTGGATTTGACCATCCAACGGAAGCATTTGTGATGTACTGAGTTTAAGATGATGACATGTTTCTATAGGACTGAACGCAAAGTACATGCCAACCTGTAAACGCAGTTGTGTGGTGAGATCCGGCCATCGCTATCAATGGATATAAGTGCTAAATCTACGCAGTGAGGGGGATGAGATCGGGTAAAATTTACACGGTGGGACAAAGGGATGATGGGGAAATAGGGGCAAAACATTCGCTCTCAACTATCAGACTCCGGGGAATCGAACGACGGATGTCTTGCCCCTCATAGCTCATCCAGCGCATACTCAACCTCGATGAGCCATCTATTTTAGTGGTTTGCCGCAATGGGCACAGAACTGGTGTTGTCCATTCACTTTCCCACCGCACATGGGGCAAAAGCGTGATCCTGATGACTTTTGTGATGTCCGTTTGTTGCTGGCCCCAGGGTGTCTCCGGGAAGCGGTGGTGCGTATCCAGTACGCGCCGAGT
>JAJRTO010000097.1 GCA_024278235.1 Candidatus Poribacteria bacterium | reverse complement strand
GGGATGTCCTCCGAGGCTTTACGGCGGCTCTGATCCGAGGACCGCAAGGCCGTGTGGATCTGTGGGCCGGTTCCAGCCTCCAGATAGACCGGCGTACCGACGAGTTTCTGATCCGCCAGATGCTCGTTCGGGGTGTGGTGATCGTGCTGACAGACCGTGGATTGTGGACAGAATCTCAACAGAAAACGGCGTTCCAGAATCTGGATGCCCTCGCTCGACCTTCGCCGCCGACAGATCTCATCCCCCCCGATGAACCGCGTCCTTACACCACTTTTTTCCCGAAAGCCCCCAAACCTGCCAGGCGGTTGACAGTGGCTGATGTTCGGCGGCTGCCATCCGATGAGCGGTTGTTGCTGACTTCACTCCAGGGATTGGTGAACCGGGAACAACCTCGAATCTATCTGATCTTTGATGAACATGACCAACGTTGGCTCGACTGGCTCCAACAGACGGGACGTGTCCGGAGCCTGGAGATCATGCAGGAACCCTTGAGCCTCGTCAAACGGTTTCGGGAGCATTATCGGGGAGCGGTTATCCCGGATCCTCATCTCTACATCGGCCCGGTGATCGCGTGCAACGTTGCTGGAGCCCAGGATCTGCTGATCGCCTCTGAACGGCTGGCCTCAGAACTTGATCTGGCTGTGCTTCAGGATCTGCGGGGACGCTTCCATGACAATGCTTCCGCTCTCCGCTGGGTTGGGGAGGAATTGTTCGGGCAGTTGAGCCACCACCTCCTCATCTGCGCCCATCCGGATCTCGCATACAACGGCAGCTTCGACTACATCATCCAACATCGTGGCATCGCTTTCTGGCTCACGGGGCGGGTCGATGGGCGCCGACCGGAGAGTGATACGCTGGAAGAACAGGAAGTGATCGAATCGCTCTTTGCCAAACTTCCCGTCAACATTCCCGTCCGTGGTTTTTGGTGGCATGGGCATGGCGTAGGGCCGGGAGAGGGACCCGGCGTGACGCTGGGAAGCCGTTTCGGCAAGGTTACGGTAGTATCTGATGGCATCGCCAATCTGAGTGTGCATTCCGGCTATGAGATTGCAGATTTGCAGCAGAGACCTCAACCCTCTCCTCCGAAATTTGATCCGGGAAAGGTCTACCTCGCCTTCACCATGTCAGATGGCGATAACCTGAACACACTCTACAATTACTTCACAGGATACTTCGAAGATGAAGTGCATGGGACTTTTCCGATGGGCTGGGGCATCGGACCGACGGCACTCGATCTTGCTCCTGCGATCATTGAATGGTACTATCAGCATGCTGCTCCGACGGACGAGTTCTTCTGCGATGTCTCCGGCATTGGATACATTTACCCTCCCCAATTCGCCACGAGATATGCGAACCGCGATGCGATCCTGGACGAATTCCTCTCATGGACTCAGTGCTACATGGATCGACTCGATCTCCACACGATCCGTCCGATGGGTACGGATGCTGCCCACATCGAACGTTACGGAATGACCTTGAAAAACCTTCACAGTCTTTTCCCTGACTACGGACGTGCGACAGGCGGAAATCTGAGTAAAGCTACGTATCGCCTACCGAATGAACTTCCCGTGTTTCGAGGATTCACCGATTGGCAGGAGAAGCATCCCGACCTGGCGCGTTACATGGCCGAGCAGATCATGCAGCAGGTTGGCGAACAGCGCCCCGCTTTTATCAACGCGTTTGTCTGGAACTGGGGCTATCGGTTGTCGACGTTGAAGCGGGTATTGGACCTGCTTCCTGAGGATTTTGTGGCCGTGACACCGGCGCAGTTGGCACAGCTCTATGTGCAGTCACAGTAAGAAACCTCGGTGTTCCCTGAACCCAGGAGGAAGCTACAATGCGTTTTCTTCCCAGAAGTATACATTGGTATTTCTGTCTTGTTCTCCTCATCGCCCTCGGTTGCGGGACCAAGAAGGAGGTTCTGCGTCAACCCACATGGGACGCGGATTTTTATGACATTGCATTTGCGGACACCCAAAACGGATGGATTGTGGGGTCTCAGGGCACTATCCTCACCACTCGCGATGGTGGCAAGATCTGGACACCGCAAGAGAGTGGCGTCACAGGTGACCTCATGGCAGTGGCATTCCCAAATCCTGGAGATGGCTGGGCAGCGGGTGCGCAGAGCGTGGTCCTCACCACCCGCGATGGAGGCCAGCGCTGGTACGGACAGAAGGTCGGTGATGTGTGGTACACGGACATCGCCTTTCCCGATGCAACCCGTGGCTGGCTTGCCAGTGAGATCCGCATCACGCACACGCCGGATGGTGGGAAAAGCTGGCAGGGACAGGCGGATGGGTTTGGATTTCCCTTTTACGGCGTCTATTTCCTCTCTCCACGCGAGGGTTGGGCTTCGGGAGCCTACGGACGGGTGCTGCGCACAGAGGATGGCGGAAACAGTTGGACAGGTTGGGAAGAAGGACACACCTGGCAGGAGTTGCGCGCTGTGTTCTTTGCAGATCCGCAGCAGGGATGGGCTGTGGGTACCGATGGCGAGCTGATCCATACGGCAGATGGGGGACAAACCTGGGAAAAACAGGAGAGCAAGATCCCGACCAAACCGGGCTCGCATCACAAATACAATATCAACGATCTCTACTTCCTGGATGCCCAGACGGGTTGGATCGTTTCGGACGGCGGATATCTGAGCCACACCACCGATGGAGGAAAGAACTGGACGCTGTATCATACAGGTACGAGGAATGACCTGTACGGCGTGTGGGCACTCGACGCTCAAACAGTTCTCACTGTTGGGCTGCATGGGATGATCCTCCGAAGTGAAAATGGGGGGAAAACCTGGCATACGCTCGGCAGCAAAGAGGATAGTAACGGCGGGGGATCCGATAGCGTTGGCGCGGTGCCGCTGGCAGGCATCACGATGTCTCCTGATGGACAAGGCTGGGCTGTCGGACAGCGCGGCACTATCCTGCGTACTGATGATGGAGGTGAAAGCTGGCATCCACAGGACACCGGCATGGTGGGTGGCTTCAATGATCTGGAGACCTTCGATGGACAGCGTGCCTGGGCCATTGGAGACGCGGGCATGATCCTTCGTACGGAGGATGGGGGAGAAAGTTGGCAAACGCAGAAGTTCAACGACTGGCATGGCCTGCACGATGTGCAGTTCATCAACGACACGACCGGCTGGGCGATCGGTGAACTTGGCGGAATCTTTCATACGGAAGATGGTGGAGACAGTTGGTACGAGCAGCGCGCTTTTCGATGGGAATCGCTCCGAAGTCTCTCTTTTGTCAACCTGGATGAAGGCTGGGCCGTCGGCTGGCCGGGGATCATCCTCCACACGACGGATGGAGGGATTACCTGGCAAACCCAGCAGAGCGGAGGCGCGGAGGAATTGAACAGCGTCCATTTTGCGGATGCGGATCTCGGCTGGGTCGTTGGATCCTATGGAACCATTCTCCACACTGAGAATGGTGGCCAAAGGTGGAGCACTCAGGACAGCAATACACAGCAGCATCTCAATGAGGTATTCTTCATCAATCGAGAGGCCGGACTTGCAGTGGGGGATGGGGGTACCATGCTGTTCACGATAGATCGAGGACAGACCTGGAAACCCTTCGATAGTGGTACGCAGGAGGACCTTCTCGACATTAGCCCGGCAGAGAATGAATTGCTCGTGACAGGCGAAGAGGGGAGCATTATTCGCTACACGCATCCCGATGTGACAGTGGAAGTGCTCGGGAAACCGAGGGACACTCGGGTACAGGAACGTGCAGAGTCCATCCCAGGTTTATGGAGCGTGATGCACCGGGGAGATGAAAGCCTCCGTGCGATTGAGTTTGTGGATGAGCAATATGGTTGGGCAATGGGTGAAGATGGTACGGTGTTGCGCACGACAGATGGAGGGCGTACCTGGCAATCTCAGGAGACAGGCGTGCCACTCGTGGGTTTTCATTTCATCTCTCCCGATTTGGGATTTGCTCTGGCTCAGGATGCAACCTACCTCACAACAGTTGATGGCGGACAAAGCTGGCAGATTCGGAATGCGGATCACAAGCCCTATCGCCTGGTTTACTCTGGGGAAGGCTTACGGCAAATACGAGAGCCCTATCAACTGACGAAGGTTGTGTTCCCACAATCGAGCAGGGGATGGGCTATCGGCATCGAAGGATCTATCCTGCATAATGTGGATGGTGGCTCGCGTTGGTCTGCACAAGAGGTGGATAGCAGTTCTCACCTGTATGGTTTGTTCTTCCTCGATGCTGCGCGTGGGTGGGCTGTTGGCGCCGAAGGCAGTGTCCTTCGCACGACCAATGAGGGACGTATCTGGTGGGTTGAGGATACCGGCACAGGAGTTCCACTGTATGGAGTGCATTTCACGGACCCCAAATATGGTTGGGTTGTGGGAGAACGTGGCGTGATTTTGCATTCCGAGGACGTAGGAAGGTACTGGCAAAGCCAACGAAGTGGTACGCGGGTGTCCTTACGCGCCGTCTGGTTCCGGGATCGTCAGCATGGCTGGACTGTGGGGGATCGAGGCACAATCCTGGGGACAGAGGATGGCGGCATGACCTGGCGTCCGGAAGTTGTCGATACTTCTGCATCTCTGTACGGATTGTGGGCGGGCGAACGTCAGTTGTGGGTCGTCGGAGATCAAGGTATGATCCTGGTTCGTTCACTCATGGCTCAGCGTTCTTAATATCACTTTACGAGTCTGTTTCGTCAAGTGCCTGAACGATTTCGTCTCGCACGCATGGGTCCGTTTCTGTTTGACGCGCTTGATTGAGAACATCCTGGGCGATTCGCCCACTGATCCTTCCCAGTGCCCATGCAGCATGCCCCCGGATGAGTGGCTCCTCATCACAGAGGGACCTCTGGAGGGATTGTATGCTGTCGGAGTGGCCGGCATTTCCCAACGCTACAGCGATGTTCCTAAGGAAGCCGCGCCGTTTCGTGCGCAGGATGGGGCTCTCCCGAAACATCTCTCGAAACTGTTTTTTACTCAACGAGAGTAGGCGGGTCAATCTGGGTGCCAGGAGAGCTGAACGCGGTCGAAAGGCTTTCTCCTGACTGCGCGGTGCTCGGCGATTCCAGGGACAGACTTCCTGGCAGACATCACAGCCAAATATCCAGTTACTCATCTGAGGACGCAGATCCCTGGGGATACTTCCCTTCAACTCGATAGTGAGATAGGAAATACATCGGCTTGCATCGAGTGTCAAGTCGGGCAAAATAGCACCTGTAGGACATGCTGTAACACAACGGGTGCACGTACCGCAACTGCCGCGAAGGGGAAGAACATCCGGAGGCAACGTCACATCCAACAGAATCTCACATAGAAACAGCCAGGACCCCAACTTCCAGTGGATCAGATTGGTGTTCTTGCCAAACCAGCCGATCCCTGCCCGATAAGCATACTCGCGTTCCAGGAGAGGTGCTGAATCCACGCAGAGACGCCCCTTGCAGTGGATCTCACGCTGAATTGCCGCAAGTAACTGCTCCATGCGTTTCCGAAGCACATGATGATAATCCTTTCCCCAGGCGTAGCGTGCGATCCGGCCGCGTGTTGGGTCGTTGTGCAGCGGCTCAGGAACATCCCGGGTATGGTAGTTTATCGCAAGACAGAGGATCGTGCGTGTCTCTGGAAAAATCTCCCGTGGATCACGTTTAAGCGACAGATGCCGTTTCAGATAAGCCATCTCCCCTGCGTAACCTGCCTGGAGCCAATGTGCATAGGCGGAGATCGTCTGTGCCGGTTCAATCGGTAGTAGCCCGGCCAATTCAAAACCGAATTGTCTAGCGAGTTTGCGAATGGACTCTTTGGGCTTGCTCACCGATGTTTCCAGCGTGATTATGAGACACCATGACGTCGATTTTGAACCCGTGCCAGGACAAACAGGAGGTCGGAGAGACGGTTCAGATAACGAAGCAGTTCCCCTGGGAGTGAGGAATCTTCCTGCATGAGAGCCACCAGACGGCGTTCTGCGCGTCGACATACTGCACGTGCATTGTGGATGTGAGCCGCGCAGAGGTTCCCTCCGGGGAGTATGAAAAGCCGAAGTGGTTCAAGTTCCTGCTCAAACGCATCGATCCACTGTTCCAATTGTGTGATCTGCTCGACGTGAATGATAGGCATTTGAGCCCTGTATTTGGGATCTTCCGCTGCAAGCTGTGCACCGATGTCAAACAGTTCGGATTGGATCCGCGTCAGCGTTTCACCAATATCCTCATGATCGCACTGTGCGATCACCAACCCCAACCAACTGTTGAGTTCATCCACGGTTCCATAAGCCTCAACACGCAGATCTGCTTTGCTCACCCGGCTGCCATCTGACAATCCTGTCTGTCCTGTATCTCCGGTGCGTGTGTAGATGCGAGCCATATTTGACAGTACCTTTCATACTATTTGAGGTTTGCAATGAAGTGATTTTCTGACTTTTCCGACTTCGACTCACGCATGATCTCTCATGGTTCGGGTACACCATAAGACGGTGATCGTTAGCCCTAACAAGACGAGATTCATGCCCGCGCAGAAGAGCAAACCCACACGAAGCCCAAAACTCTCTGCCAGGAGAGCGATGGGAAACGGAAACATGAATGCCCCGATACCGCCTCCTGTTGAGACGATCCCCACCGCCATGCCCTGGCCCCGCTTGAAGTAGTGCCCAATAAGGGCCATCACAACGGGGTAGATCCCTGAGTATCCCAGTCCTGTAAGAAAGATGAAAATAGCAGTTACCCCGGGACGGCTCAAAGAAAGTACAATGAACAGAAAAAGTGTGCACATCCCTGCTAACATCACAAGCGTCCGCTCTTGATGCCGATTCCCGGGAACGAATGATAATATCAATCTGCCGAGCAGTACTCCCGTCCAGAAAACTGACACGATATAAGCTGCTGTAGAAACGGATGTGCCTAATATCTTGACATAGTACTCTGCAATCCAGTTGGAGACACCCAGTTCTGTGCCAACATAGAGCAAGATGATCAAGAACAGAAGGATCAGTAAAGGTCGGTGCTGGACTCTTTTCGAGCCACGTTGCTCAAACATCTCGACCTCATCGATGGAACGGAACGAGAGCGTTGCGAATCCGCCAGCCGTGAGCAGGCAGAACAGAGCGACAAGACGGTAGAGACTTTGCCAACTGTACTCTGTATGCAAGAGACCACCAAGTAAAATCGGCCCAAGGATAGCCCCCACACAGAAAGTCGCATGCATCAGATTCATCAGGCGGCTTTCCCCTCCCCGCTCCATTCGGAGCACACTGAAGTTGGTGACCACCTCGGAACCACCTTGACCGAATCCCAGCATGAAATTAAGGATCAGGTTGAACACGGGTGATGGATAACGGGCGAAGAAGAGGAGGCTCAGGGCTTGCAATGAAAGACCTCCTACCAGGACACGTTTGGTGCCAAGTCGCTGTACCAGGAATCCGCAGAGGAACGTCGAGGTGAAGTAGCCTACGGAACCGGCGGCGAGCACAAATCCTGTCGCCGTATAACTCCATGCGAATGTCTCGATTATCTTGGGGATCGTGGCGCCGATCAGCGTGACGGTAACGCCAAACAGGGCGAAATTAAACAGCAGAAACCAGTAGAGGCGTCGGAAGTGTTGCTCCAGAGGAAATCTCATCTATGAGTTCAGAATCCCAGGTTCGGGGTTATGCCGCCTGAGCCAACCGTTTCAGGTGATCCAGGTTAGATCGTGTCGTGCTGTCGTCAGAGGTGGGGATCTCGAGGACGAGATAATCTTCAAACTGAATCTGATGCAAGGCTTCAAGAACCGGCATGAAGTCTATGTGCCCCTGTTTCAATACAGGGCTTGCAGGTGAGTTCTTGATGTGGATCTGCACGATCGTTCGATTCAGTTCCAGGATCTCCTGCACAACATCATGGTTCAATCCTGCTGTATTCCCCGTATCAAAATAGACCTGGACGGCATCCGAACCGATCCGTTCGATGATACGAAGCGTACGGGGGGCATCCAGGGAGGTCTCGATAGCCAGACACACGCCAAGCGACGCTGCCATAGGAGCACACGCTTGCATCTCCCGGATCAGAAACTCCACTCGCTCAGGTGAGCGCAACGTTGCCGTCCCAAAGAAAGGAATGAGGATGACGGAGATGCCGACCTCATGGCAGGTGACAAGGGCTTGTTCGAGGATATGCCGCGCTGCCGATCGGTGGTTCGGATCCTCGCTCGCGGGACTATACTCTTGATAATTGAACAGGTGCAAACAGAGGAGCGCGCTTCCACACCTGTCCGGGCCGCGGCTTCACGCATGGCTTGGTGATACGTGCGGCTCCCCGTCCATAAAGGGTCCTGAGCATAATTCAGAGTCAGTCCAAACTCGATCCCATCAAACCCCAGTTCGTGGGCCTTCCGAAACAGCGACATCCTATCGGTACACTCAACACCATAACGGGTATCACTATGATGCATCTGGAAAAGCTCCATGAGAGCGTATTGCATTTTCCAATCCTAACCTGGACGAGCCAGAACCAAAAGGATTTAACGCAAAGATGTAAAGCAGCCTACCAGAAACGCGCCATGTGTTCCAGAACGGGCTCGAGGGCTCGCAATCGCTGGGCATGTCGCAAACGTATATGGAGGGCATCCGCAATTGGTTTGACGAGTGCAAAGGTGTCCTCGTTCGCAGCCAACAGACGAGAAGGGATGGAGCCCGTCTGCTGAAATGTCTCCATTAACGATGCGGGCACTTTGATCACGATCTCTTTGGGTGCGCATATATTCACCCCCAGGACTAACCCAGACCCCTGGTCAACCATCAGAAAGACATAGGGATAGAAAGGACGGTCATCCTTGTCCTCTACAACAGACGGAAGGCGGATACAGCCTAATTCCCAGGTCCCACGGTGTGGCATCTCTGAGTTGGCAAGCTCATCCAGCAGGGTCTGATCCAGAATAGGTTGGAGAGTCGGCTTTTCCCAGGGAGCCGGAGGTTGCCAACTGTCCTGCCAGTCTCCGTCCTGGAACACTCGTACAAGATGCTTCCCCGGCTCAGGCGGATCCAGAAGATGGTGATTCTCACGGACGCGGGGGGTTACCTGGACGGCTTGTTGCAATACCAGTGTCAGGAAACGTACTTCGCCGGAGGTGAGATACCAGGGAAAGAAACCGGGACGATAGCTGCGAAAGCAAGGCCATTCACCGCGTCCTCGAAATTTCAGTCCGAGCTGGCGGATGAGGTTGCGGTCCCTGTTGTCCAGTTGCTCGCGATCCTCGAAGGATGCCATAAGGCATTTTTGTACCCAGATGGATTCTATGCTCTCCTCCGGAATGTCTCCAACCATAATGCGCTGGTGACTGATCAGGCCCTCGGTTCCCTGATATGCGGCAAGCGCGAAGAATTCACCCAGGTTGCCCATAATACAACAGTAGCCGATCTCACCATCGGCTGGATTCTTTACCCCGAAAATCTCGGAATCATACATCCATTCCCAACTCTTAAGTTTCTTGAATTCGATAGCAGCATCGTAAAGACCACGCCAATCTTCCAACGCGACTTCGGGTACGTATCTCACGGTTGTCTCCCTTTTTCACCTATTTGTTGCGTATCTGATACTCGATAATTTCACGATTTACATGCTGTAATTGAAGCTCGATCTCGTCCAGGCAGCCCTGGATGTATAGAGAGACATGAGCTGGACGACCGGCCCTTTCCTTCAAGAGTCCTTTCTGGACGAATTCCATGAAATTTTGGATGGCGGTCTGTGTCACAGGAACCGGATCCTCTGCCCATTGTACCACGGCCTCAGTTTCTTCTCTTGCGTAATCATCCAACACTCGGATGCGGGAGCTTAACGGACGAGGCTGATACCCCAGTTGGAATCCTTTGATCGCCATGATGAACGGCTCATAGTTGAAATCCTTGCGCAAACGTGGGAATTTGTACTCGACAACCCAACTACACACATCCGATGCAGTTCCCGAATCCGGATCATCGTTACGTAGAGAAAGACGCATGTTCTCTTCGGTAAAGTGTAGATTGCTGTAGTCATCTTTCAGTTCTCGGTTGTAAATGCGCCATTCTCGCAACTGTCCATTTCTGTCAGGATGGATGTCCCCTCCCAGCAGCAGTAAACAATACAGATACTCCGGAGGCGTGACTCGATCAAAATGAAGATCCTCAATTTGCATGGTGATATGTAAACTATGGGGGAGTAGTCCTGCGAAATCACTCGCATGTTGGATCAATTGACTGAGGACCCAGGGATCATTCGTGGTGGGACAAGACAGATCCCCGGAGACGCGTACTCTCCCAAAGGCATATTCAAGGAATCCTCTTGAATTTCCTGACGTCCCATAGGGGAACCGATGATCGTCTACATGCCCTCCCAATAGCCAACAGCGATGGGCCAGATCAAAATCATGAAAGTAGTAGAACCCATCGTAGATTGGATCCTGTCCTTCTTTTGCATTCGGCGCGATTGCTCCCAGATTACTGAACTCGATTTCTGCTCCCAATGGGGTATGCCCTTCCTGTCGATGGGATTGCAGCCAGTCCACAATCTCGGAAAATTCCTCCATAGCATAAAGGGCATCCGCAATCCGTACGCTTGTTTTGGCGTAGTCGAGATAGTCCATCTTCGGATCAAATCGATCCCCTTTCAGATGGCCGACCATCTGTTGTATGGCAGAATGTTTCTGATTCATAAAGACCAGTGTGATCAGGTCTGAAAGTGTATGGGGGAAATAGAGAGAGGGCATTTGAATGGCCTCGGCAAAATCTCTGCGAACCTTCCTCTCAAGCTGATTGAAGATCATGTGCCGTACAGCAAGCGCGATATAGGCGCTGGCATAATTCCGAGCTTTCGGATTCTCGGAGATATGTTGCAGCGTTGGTGAGGATGTATCGGACCAGACCTGATGGATGCGATAGCCCAGATCGGCTGGGTGTGCAAAATGGGCTTTGGCAAGTTCTTCTCGTGTTGGTCCTAATAATTCGCTCTTGGCGCGCCGTTCCAGTTCAGAAAGCTCTGAAGGGCTGTCTTCATCCAGCAGGATCTCCAACTTTTCCTCCAGATATTCCTCCACACGCACATCGAAATCGATGTCCTCACCCAGTAGCCTGCGCAGTCCAGCGATGTTGGCGACATAGGTATGGGCCCGCTGTGTGCGGCGTTTGACCAGGACATCGATTTCACATCGATCATACAATTCCCCCACCGCTTCATAACGATCGATCCTGGCTAAACTGGCATCATCGATGTGATAGAGAATCAATCCTTTGACCCGTGAGCCCTCGCTGGGCGTGATGTAGGAGTAACCTGTTCCGGCCATCACCCTTTTGTATCCCTTTAGCTCGGCGGGCGCCATTTCAAAGGTCGTCCCTGTCACTCGTTTTACAATTCGGGGGTTCATCAATGTGCCATAGACGAACAGATTTACCATAGGATCTCCTGTGGGGCCGCCATTCAGCCCGAATGAAACCATTCGATGGGCCAACCCCGTGCGTCTGCGATCTGAGCCAACCCCTGATCGGGATTCACCGCAACAGGATGGCCCACGAGTTCCAGGATCGCTGCGTCCGTTGAGTGATTCCCATAGGCATAAGAGGCTTGAAGGTCCAAACGGTGTTCTTCGGCGATCTT
>JAJRTO010000096.1 GCA_024278235.1 Candidatus Poribacteria bacterium | reverse complement strand
TACAAACTGAGCCAGGACAGCGTCCACGAGTATTTTGCCGAGATCGCTCGGAGAACACCTCTGGACGTCGTACTCTACAACATTCCCCTATTTGCCAACGAGATCAGTATCGATGTCGTCGTGCGTCTGGCGGAGAAATACCCTCGCATCGTGGGTATCAAGGATTCCAGCCGCGATCTTCCACGCTTTCTGAATTTGATCAACCAGATCGCACCCAAACGTCCCGATTTCTCATTCCTGATTGGCACGGAAGAAATACTGATGCCTGCCCTTATCATGGGAGCGCATGGGGGAACTATCGCGACCTCCGGGGTCGTACCTGAAGTGCTCATGAGACTCTACCATCTGACACTCCAGGGAGAACTTCAGGAAGCGCGCCGGATCCAATTCAAACTGCTCGATCTGATCAATGTTATGCTATTCGATATCGAGTTCCCTGAGGGCTTCCGCGCGGGCGTTTCTCTGCGTGGTTTCGAAATGGGAGAATCACGACAAAAGCTCTCACCAAACAGCAAATGTGATGTGGAGGCTGTACGTCGAACCATCCAGTGTATCCTGAGCGAACACGGTTTCTCGGATGAGCCTGTGGGTGGATGTCCCCTACCTTCAGGTGAAACTCAATCTCCGCAGATTTCACGGATTGTTGCAGAGGTTCTGAAGCAACTCAAGACGGATGGGATCGTATAGACGATGGACCTCTGTTTAGGTATCCTGGAAGTGCAGGGGCTTGGCCCGACCTTCGTCATTGCGGATCAGGTACTCAAGGTTGCCTGGATTCAAATCCCAGGAATTGAATTAAACTCACTGGGCGGACTCACCATCAAGATTGTGGGAGATGCACAGGCGGTTACCACAGCCGTTGAATATGGAGACCATCTCGCATCTGAACTGCACGTGTCCTGCACGTCAACATTGCTCCTGGGATATCCTCAATCTGCGCACTCTCTTATCCACTGTGAACCCCGGTACAGTCTCATCATTGAAGACCGCACCCAACTTTTGCCGACGAATCAGCAATATCGGGGGCAACAGTTCGCGATCGGATTTCTGGAAACGCAGGGGTTCATCGGTATGGTGGCTGCCGCTGATGCGATGCTCAAGGCAACGGACGTGTCCCTGATCGGCAAGGAGAAAATCGGTGCTACGTATGTGGATGTGATGGTCAAGGGAGATCTTTCATCCGTGCGGGAAGCCCTGGAAGCCGGTCAGGTAGCTGCAGATGTGGCAGGAACGTTCGTGGGAAGTTATGTGATAGCTCGCCCCCATCCGGATCTCTTAGCTTTGTTGCCGGAGTAGGTATCCGTACGCCTGTCCAGAAAACCGGCACTCGGTTTTTCCATCGGGGAATCGGAGGAAATTACGGGAGGTATGATGACGCAAGCACAGTTCGACAGATTTTACAAGTATGATGAACTCACGGAGCTGCTGGAAAAGTGGGCTCAGGAATGCCCCCACCTGTGCGACAAACAAAGCATTGGGAAAAGCTATGAAGGGCGCGACCTCTGGCTGATGACAGTGACCAATCGAGCCACAGGGCCTGCGGAAGATAAACCCGCTTTCTGGATCGATGGAAACATCCATGCGACCGAAGTGACAGGCTCAGCAGCAGCCATCTATCTGCTCAATCATCTATTGCATCATTATGGTGGCGATGACGCTATGGGTCAGCAGGTCACGAAGGTGTTGGACAGCCGTGCTTTCTATGTTCTGCCACGAGCCAACCCTGACGGAGCAGAGCTGGCACTCGCGGACCAGCCCAAATACATCCGATCCTCGGTGCGTCCCTATCCCTTCGATGAGCCGCAGGAAGGCTTTTACACAGAGGATATCGACGGCGATGGACGAATTCTTACCATGCGGGTAGCAGATCCCCATGGCCCCTGGCAACAGAGCGACGAAGATCCCAGACTATTGGTACTGAGAAAACCTGACGACCTGGGAGACAATGGTCCCTATTACCGGCTCTTTGCAGAGGGAAAGATCCGGGGGGACTATGACGGGGTCACCTTCCACGAGGCGCCACCTGAGCAAGGGCTGGACATAAACCGCAACTTCCCTTATGAATGGCGACCGGAGTCGGATCAGAAGGGAGCAGGACTCTTTCCTACTTCAGAACCTGAGATCCGGGCGATGGTTCGATTCATCACAGATCATCCCAACATCACAGGAGGAATTACCTATCACACTTACAGCCGTGTGCTGTTGAGACCTCCCAGCATCGAGCCTGACGAAAAGTTGCCGACCGACGACCTGCGGATCTATCAACAGATCGGGAAGAAGGGCGAAGAACTCACTGGATACAAACCGCTGGCAGTCTATCACGATTTTCGGTACCATCCGAAAGAAGTGATCACAGGGGTGTTCGATGATTGGCTCTACTATCACCTCGGTGTATTTGCGTGGACCGCTGAATTGTGGAGCCTTCCCAAAGCAGCCGGGGTCGAAATCGAAGATCATACCGGTTGGTTTCGCGATCATCCCGACGAGGATGATCTGAAGATTGCGCAGTGGGTCGATGAAAACGGTGGGGAAGATGCCTGGGTCGATTGGTATCCCTTCGAGCATCCACAGCTTGGCCCTGTAGAGTTGGGCGGTTACAACACATTCTGTACCTGGCGTAATCCACCGCTGCACCTGCTGGAGGCGGAAGTCGCCCCTCAAGCGGCGTTTGCTCTATTCCACGCCTCGATCTCGCCGAAACTGGAAGAACACAGCCTCGACATGGAATCGCTCGGCGGGGACAGGTGGCGTCTACGCTGGGTGGTGCAGAATACTGGCTGGCTACCAACCAACGTGAGTGAGAAAGCACTGGAACGCAAACTACAGCCAGTGGAGATTCGGCTGGAAACAGGGGAAGACGTGGATATCCTTCAGGGAAATCGTGTATGTAAGATCGGCCAACTGGCCGGGAGAGCGACAAAATCGAAGAGTTGGTGGGAAAATGACACTCCTGCAAATCGAGGGAAAGCGGAATGGGTCATCCAGGCTCCTGTGGGAAGTATACTGAAACTCGCAGCCAAAGGCCCTCGGTGTGGTGTCATCCGACGGGAAGTGAAACTCGGCTAAACGCGTTGTCATGGAAGAAATGGGAGATATGGAATGAACAAAAAGAAGGTGGTCGTCACAGGTGCAGCGGGTTATGTGGCAGGACGTATGCTGCCTGCTCTTCGTGAACGGTACGATCTGGTACTGCTGGACGTCAAGGATACAAATCGTGAGGGAGAGAAGGTTGAAGGTGTTATGACAACCGACCTGATCTGTCCGGCCCGGGACACCTATCGCGAGTACTTCCGGGGAGCGGATGCCATCGTCCACTGCGGATTTGCCTGGTCACGAAATTCCGAGGAACGATATTGGGTCGAAATTCAGAATGTGAACATGGCCTACAACGTGTATCAAACGGCCCTGGAGGAGAACGTGCGTCGTGTGGTCGTCGCAAGTTCCAATCATGCCGCCGACTATTACGAACGACTCATCTGGACTGACAGATGCGATTTTGTGACACCCGAGATGCGCCCCTTGTCCGACAACTTCTATGGCTGGGGGAAGATCGCCTACGAATCTCTCGGCTTTGTCTTCGCCTCCGGCGGAGTGGGAGATCGCAGATTAGAGGTCGTGCAAATCCGTATCGGTGGGCCGCGCGAGACGGATGTGGGCAGGTTTCGTGCGGATGACCTGGATCGAATGCATCGTGGTCTGGGAGTTTATCTCAGCGTTCGGGATCAGGTTCAACTTTTTGTCAAAAGCATCGAGACGCCAAACATCGAAGATGAAAATGGTGTGCCGTTCCAGATCTTCTATGGTATCAGTGATAACACCCACAAATTCTGGAGTATTACGAATGCCCGGAAGGTTATCGGCTACGAACCAGAGGATGACAGCCAGGTGAAATTCGCCGATAAGATCGCTCAAGTGCTCATCGAAGCTCAGGAGAGACGGAAGTCGAACGGATAGGAATGGTTGCGCGACCTAACCGCCAGGTGATATTCCGAGGACTCTTTCTTTCGTTCAGCGTTTTCCTATCGCTATGGGCGGGGATACTTGGTTATTATCGACTGATCTCCCCGGAACAACCCATCCAACCGCAGTTCTATTATCGCCCTGGCAGCTCGGCGCCACTTCCACTCTTCATCGAGGTGGATCGCATGGAGAGTGCCATGCCTTTCTCCAAACACACCGCTGATGTTGTGGACTCGCACTTACGACCAATGGGAGTGGATGTTCGATGGATCCATGACGAGGAAATCGCGAATGCGATCCCGCTCAATCGTTATGACGCACAACGATTGCTCGGACGTTGGCGTGGTCACCCGGATGTCCTGTGGAGGGATCGTAAACGGTATCAGTATGGGTTGCACCTGATACTAGCGACAGTCGGCGGCGGTGATTTTCGGGGCATATCGGGCAGGCGCTATGTGCATGGGGTTGCGTATCGGCAGCAGACTTTTTTTGTCAACGGACGAAGCACCCATCCCTCAGAAGGAATCATCATCTTTACACAGAACATCGCTGATGCACTCAAGCATCGGTATGGCGAGGTGCGTCTCTCTCAGTGGCAACAGGCTATTGGGGATGCCATCGCTCATGAGATCGGTCACTCCATCGGATACACACATGCCATGGCGAGATTTATGAATCCCCAGTTGAGCTTGTGACAGCGATGGGGTGCAGGACACTACTTTTTTCCATTGAGTAACACTGCAACGAGCTGAATCGTCGCGGATCGGCTGAGTTCGCTGATCAGGGTGAATCGCTGCCCCCGTTGACTCCACCGCAGCAACCGAATCAAACCGTTATCGATCATCTGGATCTTGTGGTTTGCAATCCGTAACTCCTCTGCTCGAACGTGCGGTGGCAGTGCAGGAGGTCGTTTCCATACACGACTGTGTTTTTCTCCCTGGAAGAAAGAAAGACTGGCGAGGCCATCGGTGTACCTTAGCTGCACATGTATCTGCTCTCGGACACGCATCCACTGTACACCACGAAGAATGAACCCTTCCGGAGGAGGATCCAGTAGAACAAGCGGGCGTTTCAGAATATCCTTCAACGCCTCTGGCTGTTCCGCGTGATTCCAACGGGGGGGCTGTCCCGGACGTTCGGGACGAGAGGAGCGGGGCGGTGGTAGTTTGTCCAGCATCTGTTGCACACGGGCGGAATCATAGGTGATACGTGAGAACACGAATATGGAGCGGAGTATTCCCTCCGTATCATAATGTTCGAGACGGAGTACAATTCCCCGTTCCTGATCTAACCAGAGATTTCTGGCAGGACGACCCTTCCGACGAGGCGTGATGCGCAGCAAACGTGTGGGGCGTCCTGCGATCATGTCTCCGGGCGACACCTCGACACGGTAGTTTTGCATCAGCAACGATCGGTCGATCCTCGGCTGATCAGGATACCCAAACATCGGCCGCCGGCGCGCTCCGCCCTTCGGTGGAGAATCGGGCTGCACACGATGCACACCTCCTGCCTGGTGAACGACACGTTCCTCACTAGAAATGGTGGTATCCTGGAGCCACGTAACGACCATTCGTTTGCCGGCATAACTGATTTTCTTGGGTGCTTCTTCCAGTCGTTCCAGCCAGACTTCAGCTTCGGATGGTTCCTGAGCCGAGATATACGCGCTGCAGAATAGGTACAGCAGAAGGGACAGCAGGGAAACACCACAGATTGTCAGGGATCTCTTTATGTTATCGGTATCAGTTATCCTCAAAGTGCCACTCCAACATCAAGTCTGTTTCATCGTCCCACAATACGTCATCGGTTGCTGTATCGTCTGGCAGTACAAATGCCACCATCGAGTCCGGGATAAGAGAAGTCGTCACCGCAAAATCTGCGTGGGCTTCAAGGTAATAGTCGAGAGGCATATCTTCAGCAGGCTGCTGCAACCAAAAATATGCCAATGCCCCGAAAACGAGAAGGGCGGCTGCGGCAAGAGGGCGCCAGAATGGTGTCCACCATTCGCCCAGGCGCGGTCGTCGCCTCGCAAGAGATCGCTCAGTGATACGTTGCTGTATCTGGGGCCACATGTCTGTGGGCATCTGATACCGTATCTGTCCCAGAGCTTGAGTCATCCGCCGCAATTGCTCATACTCGCGGGCACACGACTCACAGGATTCCAGGTGACACTTTACATTCACCTGATCCTCAAGGGAGATCTCCCCATCCAGATAGGCGGAAAGCTGTTCCTGAATAGATGGACACTCCACGGTAAATACCCTTCTTTCATGAGTTGTTGATGAACTTCTCAGTTTTGAACTCAACTTTCTGGAAACGGTCTTCAGAGCAGTTGCTGCTTGACGCAGAGGCGTTTCAATTCCTGCCGAGCTTCATGCAGCCTCGATTTGACACGCCCCAGAGAGCATCCCACGATATCAGCGATCTCCTGATAAGAATGACCCTGGATATCTCGCAATAGGATAAGCACCCTGTATTTCTCAGGGAGTATGCCGAGTACCTGTTGAAGGATCTCAAGCTGCTCATCCTTGAGTAGTTTCTCCAGAGCGGAACTGTCCTGTATCGGTTTCATCTCCAATACGGGATGTTCTTCGATGGATTCGGTACGTCGCCTCTTGCGTTTGCGTATTTCATCGAGGCACAGGTTGGTGGTGATTCGCGAGATCCAGGTACGGAAGGAGGCTTGACGTTTGAACTTGGAGATGCCTTCATAGGCACGTACAAATGCCTCCTGTGTCATATCCTTGGCGTCTTCGACATTCCCCATGATACCATAAGCGACATGATAGGCATCCGACTGGTGCCGGTGAAACAGCTCCTCAAAGGCCGTGACATCCCCTTTTTGGCTGCGTTCCACCAGATCAGATTCATTGCATTGTGGATGTCTGGTCATCAGTGACAGGTTTTCAGTCGATGCTTCCAGGATGGCATACATGGATCTCACAAACCACAGACTTATTTGTTGTCAATATATTTGTGGGTCATCCGACTGGCCATAGGTATCAGGCTTCAGCAAATAAGCCAGCTACTGAAATCTGACTGTTAGAAACCGATGGCCAGCCGCATTTGCTTGCTATCAATATAGACGTCAGGAAACGGATACCGTTCGGAAAAATATAACCATGAGGGGTTCAGTAGCTAACGTTTTTTCAAATTCCTTCAACGACGGCATGAAGACGAGAAAGTGAGAAAGTGAGAAAACGGGAGAACGAGCCAATTCCCCTCTTCCCGCCTTCCCCTCTTCCCGCCTTCTGTGATTTCGGTACCTGTTTACAAAAGTGTTACCTACTGAACCATGAGGGGGTCATTTGAACCGATCTGTTTCCCAAAGCATGGACCAAACCGTGGAGACAACGGAGGCACGCCATCAATGACAAATCGCTTGACAGACGTTGTCCCGCCAAGTACAATATCCCTGCTGCGTTGTCCATCGGGGTATCCATAGTTGGAGGTATCATGTATCGTATCCTACTCTACCTGCTTATTGTAGCAATCTCCTTGCCACTGAGTGCAGAAGACGCATACGCGCTCAAGCGAGTGGTTGTGCTTTACTTTGAGGATCATAGTGGCTTTGACTCCGCAACGGGCTGCGGCTGTCTACCTATCGGGCCGTTGAAATTTCTCTTTGGGCGGGGGGGACAGCATATCCGTTGGGATCTGGCAACAGGATTTCGGGATCTGACGACACAGGCTCTGGCGGAAAGCCCCTACTACGAATCTGTGAGTTTCGATGAACTCATTGTGGCGATGGCAGAAGAGGATGTCTCGTTCCGGGATCTCTCTAAATCCGGCACGAAAAGGACTCGGCTGGCAGATAAACTCAACGCGGATGCGCTGCTGATCGGGGACTTGCGTAAGTTCAATCAGGAACGGCTGAAGGGAAACGCTTCCCGGAATATGTTATACCGTGGTGATGGTGCCACGACAGTGACCGGAGGTGTCCAGGCCGTCGGTTATTACTACCGCGCTGCTGTCGAGATTGACCTCAAGATCTACGACGCGCTGGGCAAACAGCTCAGCCTATCCAAGGTCACAGGGAGTGAGGTCTATCAGGTTGGTGGGGTTCATCTGGCACCATTCCAGGCAGTTGCCTCCAATCGTGGTACGGAAGTCAGCATGGGTAATGCCAAACTCACCGAGCAGATTGACAGACCGATTGTCAGCTATGGCAAGCTGGATAAGATACAATTCGGCAGCGCTGATTATCGTAAAACGCTCTTCGGAATAGCGACGGAGAAGGCCATCGAGAACCTGATAGTCACCCTCCAGGAGCGCATCGGTCCCGCACCGGATTCTATCCCGGAGGCAGAGCCTCCTGCGGGGATCACAGGTAAGATCGCTATGGTGGATGGCTCAGAAGCCTATATCAACCTGGGATCAGGGCAGGGTATCCGGAAAGGCCAATTGCTCGTCATTTTTGCGACGACACCCGTGTTCGATCCAGATACGGGTGAGATACTTGGATCGGTAAATCAACGCGTTGGAAAAGCTGAGATCGTTGAAGTCAAGACAGACCGGTTTTCGCGGATCAAAATACTTGAAGGCATGGACGACATCCGGAAAGGGCATATTGTCCAAGTGCAGCAGGACTCACCAAACACATCCGAAAGAACCCATGAGAAACTACCACGTACTGATCGTGGACGATGATGACAGCATTCGATTTGTGCTTCAGCGCGCCCTCGAACAGGGAGGTCATCGAGTAAAAACGGCTCGAAATGCCCGGGAGGGAATCGAACTTTTTCAAGAACAGAGTTTCGATGTCGTGTTCCTGGACATTTTCATGCCGGATGCCAATGGTTTGGAAACCTTAGAGCAGCTTCAGGCACACGATCCAACAGCTTCCGTGATCGTGATTACGGCTCATGGCAATGCCCAGACCGCGATTGGAGCAACTCGCAGGCGCGCTTACGACTATATTACCAAGCCTTTTGACATCTACGAGATACGTACACTCACTCAGCGAGCCGGGAACGCAGCTCAGGCGGTGCGCGTCGCTGAATCGAAAGCTGAGACAGATACGGTTTCAGACCCCACTGGTCAGGAAATGGTCGGTACGAGCACGGCAATGCAAGAAGTTTACAAGCAGATTGGACGCGTTGCCCTGCGTGATGTAACGGTACTCCTGCTCGGCGAAAGCGGCACAGGGAAAGAGATGGTCGCGCAGGCGATCCATCGTTACAGTGACCGGGCTAATGAACCATTTGTTGCAGTGAATTGCAGTGCCATCCCGGGAACCTTATTGGAGAGCGAACTGTTTGGCTATGTACGAGGTGCCTTCACAGGGGCAACGGGATCACGGCGGGGGAGATTTGAACAAGCGAGTGGCGGTACCATTTTTCTGGATGAAATAGCCGATCTCCCCCTGGAATTACAGCCCAAAATACTACGCGTCCTTCAGACACGTGAATTTGAGCCACTCGGTGCGGATGTGTCACATAAGGTCGATGTACGGGTGATCGCTGCAACAAACCAGAATCTCGAAGAAGCCATGGAACAAGGAAAGTTTCGAGAGGATCTGTATTACCGACTCAACGTCGTTCCCATCCATCTGCCTCCCCTCCGAGAACACAAAGAGGATATCCCTGAACTGGTCAGTCATTTCCTGCAACAGTTTGCAGGCAGTATGTCTCAAACGAGCAACATGGGGCGTAAGATCCCGAATGTTCATCCTGGGGTCATGACCATGCTGATAAACTACGACTGGCCTGGAAATGTCAGGGAATTGGAAAACATGGTCAAGCGTGCTCTCGTGATGGCCACGGGGAGTGTGCTCTTACCGGAACATTTTCCATCACTTCTCGATGCCGCGCTTAACATACAACGAACGTCTCCACTACTTGCAGATCTGGAATCCAGGGTAGATCGATACTTTGAGGAGGGGCAACAGGGCGTCCTGCGCGCCGAGATCATTGCCCAAATCGAGAAACCGCTCATCGAAATGGTCTTGAAACGGACCCAGGGCAACCGTTCGCGCGCCGCCGAGTGGCTTGGAATCAATCGAAATACATTGAACAGCAAGATCCGCGAATATAAAATTCAAGTCTGAATCTGAGCGAGGAGATGTCCCATGTTGAGAGATAGCCATAGACATCCTACCTTCTATTCATTGCTTATTGCTGTCTGTTTTCTCATACCCGTTGCCCATGCCGAGTATGCCATTATCTATCGTACAAATGGAGATCGGTACACGGGGACATGGCGCGGTGGTAATGAGAATGAGTATGTTCTCGACTTGCTGGATGGGCAACGGCTACGCATCCCTGTAAGTGAGACTAAATATATCATCATGAGCAGCGACACTGCCGATCTGCCGGGCGTTCGTGCTCAAGAGGACTTCACACGAGGCCAGCAGTTCCTCGAACTGGGCATGAAGGAAGATGCTGAATCGGCCTTCCGGCAAGCCATCCATCAAAGCCCCCGGTTTGCCGATGCTCACTACGCATTGGCACAGTTGCTGGAAGCTCAGGAGAACATCGAAGAAGCCATGCGATATTACAGCTTTGCTGCGCAGATCGCTCCTGAGCGTTTTCAGTTCGCGGATCGTTTCAAAGCGGCAGCGGAACGCTATCTCCAGGAGGGGGAACCGTTGAAGGCAGCGGAAATATTCCTCACGATTGCCCGGCAGTTTCCAGAGGATCCGGCCGCTGAATCGGCGATCTTTCAGGCGGGTTTCTTGTTTGCGGCACAATATGAACAACTCATCCGCCAGCAGAACGAACTTACAGAAGATCAGAACCTGGATGCCCTGCTGGAAAAGGGGATTAAGGCCCTGCAAGAGGGGATGATGAATTATCCAGACTATTGGGATATCGAGCAAGCTCGCTACACCATCGGCATCCTGAATCTGGAAAGAAAATCCTACACGTTCGCCTATCAGCAGCTTACTGAGTTCATCGACATGTACCCTGAGAGCGACCGGCTTGCTCGGGCTTATTTGGCGAGAGGACGGGCGGCACTCGCACAACGTCTCAACCGCGATGCCCTGGAAGACTTCAACAAGGCGTTGCGCCTCACCACGGATAGTACACTTGCGATGCAGGCGCGTGATCTGAGAAATCAATGCGCATGGCAAACGTACTATGCTGCCGATGGACTGCCAAGTAACCTGATCCAGGCAGTGGCAGTGGATGGCGATTTTCTCTGGGTTGGAACCCCCAAAGGGCTCGCAAAGTTCGACACCAGTCTGGACGGCTGGACACCCATGCCGATGGATGTGCAACTTCCACGAGACGTCAATGTCTATACCCTCGCGACGGATGATGAGAACGTCTGGATCGGCACGCTCAATAATGGCCTCTATCATTACAATAAGATCTTACAGAGCACCGAACAGTTTATCTCTGGCGAAAAAATCTACGATATCGATCTCTATGAGGATGAAGTCTGGATCGGCACGTTCAACGGACTTCGCTACTACAACACGAACACTGGCGAATGGCTTCACTTACAGCAAGGTTTGCCTGCTCTCGATGTGACCGCTGTCACCGCAACTCCCGGCAGTGTATGGATTGGAACATCTCAAAACGGCATTGGCATCTTTGACAAGACAACAAAAGAATGGCAGATCCTGAGCAGGATGAGTGGGCTGCCAGCACCCATCGGTGATTCTATCCGAAGCCTGGACTATGATCTCGACCGTGTATGGTTTACCTGGTATACAAGCCGCGCCAACGGTTATGGCTGGTACGATCTCAACCAGAACAAGGTTTTCGGTGATAGGCTTCTGGAAGGGGATATGGACCCGCTCAAGGATGTCTTCGTGGGGCTCGCCGATCAGCAGGTGTGGATTGTCCATAACGTGGCTGTCTTTATCCAGGATCTGATAAGCAACGATTGGAACACCGTCGAAAAACTGACGACTCTTGGGGAAGTAACCGCTATCGAAGTGGGTGGTGGGGCTGCATGGATAGGCACGACGAATGGGTTGGGAAAGATCGACAGTATCATTGTAGCGCGCACGACGGAAGGGCTGACCTCCCAATGACAGCAACGGTGAAATGCGAAGTGCAGGAAACAAGAAATAGAAGGTTGACGAAGTGGGCGCAGTATCTTCTCATCCCCTTTCTGTTGTTCTGGCTGGTCATGCAGGGATATGCTGAAGAAAAGTGGTATCGAAACTTGAGCAAGGACTATCAGCAGGCCGTGGAGGCGAACCGCCAGCAAGCGGAACGGCATCGGGGAATCGTCAGGAAATGGCGGCAAGAAGGCCATCTGGATGCTCTCATCAAGCTGTATGAGGCAGATGCCCAAAAGCCCGATCCGTATATTCACTATGGCCTCGGCTACGCGCTCACGACACAGAAAAACTTTGAGAAGGCGCTCTCGCATCTCAGGCGGGCCGTTGAACTCGATCCGGAGATGTCGCTTGGATATTACACGTTGGGAAGTGTGCTCCGGGAATTGAATGACCTGAAGGAAGCAGAAGTAGCACTCCAACGCTGCATCCAACTCGACCCGAAGCTCTATCTGGCGTACTATCACCTGGGAGAAGTGTATCGCCTCCAGAACCGTTACGAGGAAGCGAAGGCAACTTATCAACAGGCGATAGAACGCCGCAAGAAATGGGAAATGCCCTACTACGGCCTGGCCTTGGTGGCCATTCAGGAGAGGGATACACAAACGGCTCGGATCCATCTGGAACGAACGCTGAAGCTCAACTCGAAGTTCGCGCCCGCCTACTTTGCCATGGGGCAGGTCTACGCGCTGGAAGGTTTGCCGGAGAAGGCCCATGCAGCCTACGAGATGGGCGCACAATATCAACCTTATACCGGTGAACATCTCTATGAATTGGCTCAGATCTTCCGGGAGCAGGGGGCCATCGAAGATGCAATGCGTACCTATGAGCAGGCACTCGACATCGATCCAGAATATATCCCGGCGCACTTTGAACTTGCAGAACTGCTGTTCCGTGAACAACGATTGGAAGATGCAAAATCTCACTACGAGAAAGCCGTGACTCTCGATCCATCGATTGCCGATTCCTTCCTTGAACAGGCACGTCTCTATCAGGCTGGACTCACGCCCATGCCAGTCGCCCGGGCTGCCCTGGGCAAGTTTCTGCTACTGAACCCGAACCATGCGGAGGCACATACGTTGGCAGCCCGGTTAGAGCGCGATGCGGGGCAGCCAGAACGAGCCCTGGCACATTATGAACAAGCGCTGGCAGCAGATTCCACCCTGTCCGAACTCTATCTGCCGGTGGCGGATCTGCATTATGAACTTGGGCATACCGAAGAAGCCATTCGTTTCTACCGGATGGCGATTGAACGAGAACCGTCCCTGCGTCAATCTTTCCTGGATAGTGCCCGGTTGGCATTCGAGAAACAAAAATATGACTCGGCTATCGGACACATCGGCAAATATCTGCTCTTGTTCCCGGAAGACATCGAGGCACTTCTGCTTCTAGCCCGCAGTCAGGCCGCCGTGGCACAAGCGGAAGCATCTCTGGCAACCTATCAGAAGATACTCACATTGGATGCTGAAAATGAGGAAGCGCTCTGGGAAGTCGGCCGTACTTATCAGCAACGACGGGCTTACGAAGATGCGTTGCCTCATCTTGAGAAACTCGTCGCTTTGCGTCCGGATCATCTCCGGGCGTGGTTTGCGCTGGGAACCTGCTATGAGAATCTCCGGCAAACAGAGCGGGCGATCAACGCATTCCGACAGGTAACGGTAAGTGCTCATGATACGGATGCGGGCACTGAAAGTGCGGATCCCCCGTCGTTTGTCATCGATGCTCACGAACATCTCGGACAGATCTATGAGCAGAAGGACGCTATCGACGCTGCGATCCTCGAATATGAGGAAACGGTGCGACTGGACCCAAAACGTGCGAACACATTCCTGAGGCTGGGGAACATCTATTTGCAGCGCGAGGCCGCACCGGATGCCATCCGTACGCTCGAAGCAGGTCTTCAGCTTGACCCGGCGCATGCTCAGGAACAGTTTGCATTGGCCGTTCTGCTCGAAGAAGCGGGGGAACTCAAGAAAGCTATCGATCATTATGCCCTAGCAAATCAATATGATGATACCCGGCTGGAATGGCATTTTCGCTATGCCCGTCTGCTCCATCGCTATGCGGCAGGTGTCGGCGATTATGATGCCTATGCTTCCCTGGCTGTCAAGGAATACACACGCGCCATTCAGTTGAATCTCAACTATGCTCCCGCCTACTTCTATCGCGGAATATTGTGTCGACGATACAAAACCATTGATGGAATCCTCTACCGCTATGACCAGATCGCGGAGGATTTCAGGCAGGTGACAGAATTAGAGCCTGACAACGCAGATGCGTTCTATTATCTGGGATTGACCTACCTGGATCTTGATCGCAAGCGGGAAGCGGAAACCGCGCTCAAACGGGTGGCGTCACTCAAGCCAGAATACAAAGGGGTCAACCTGGAGCTGGGCAAGATCGCCGAATGGCGGGAACAGTTCAAGGAAGCCATCGAATACTATGAGCGTGAAATCAAGTTGGATCCGATGGCAGTGGAGGCCTATCAGAAGGTGGGACAGCTCTATGCTAATTACTCTCTTGCCTTCGACAAGGCCATACAGTCATTCCGACGAGCACTGGAGTTGGATCCACGCCATGTTCCAACCTTGATCAATTATGGACAGGCGCTCTATCAGATGGATAAACTGGGTGCTGCATCAGAGCAGTTCGAGCGAGCACTCCAAATTGCTCCTAATAATCTCACAGCAAATTTCAATCTGGCGCTCATGTATGAGTATCTTGAAAAAAAACAGCTCGCGATAGATCGCTGGGAGCATGTGCTATCACTCGATCCACCGGGAGAATGGAAAGTAGAAGCACAACAGCGTCTGAACAAATTGAAGCGGTAGAGTGGCAGCCTTCCGGTGTCACAAGAGGTCACGATCTCATGTCAAAACGGGTTCTTGTTGTCGATGATCAGGCAAATGTTCGATCCCTCCTGGAATCTCTTCTCGTAAGCTGGGAAGCGAGTGTGACACTGATGGAAGATGGGGAATCTGCCCTGCGACATCTGACAGAACTCCCGAACGAGTATGATCTTGCCTTGCTCGATCTGGATTTCGGAGCAGGCAAAGCGCATGGTCTGGAAGTGCTCCAATCGATCCGGCAACGGCATCCCGATCTTCCAGTGATTATCCTGACAGGTCAAGGGACGATCTCAACCGCTGTCGAGGCGATACAGCTTGGCGCACTGGATTTTGTTGAGAAGAACTTCTATATCGAGGAACAACTTCAGCAAGCCCTGGTACGTCTGGACCAGATGATTCAAGAAAGAGAAGCGCGTAAAGCATTCAGGCGAGACCAGCGAAAACGCCTTGAACGTATCGAGCGGGAACTCAAGGAAGCACAGGTGATACAACGATCCATCCTGCCTTCCGAAGAACCTCTCTTCACCGGAGTCGACATCAGTAGCCATTTCCGTCCAGCGACCGAGATCAGCGGGGATTACTACGACTACATTCCGCTCACTGAAACAGAACTGGGGATAGCTATCGGTGATGCTCAGGGGCATGGATTGCCGGCGGGTATATTGGTGAGCACCGCGTCGAGTTGTCTGCATACGACTCTGGAAATGGCTCAGTCTGTCGATCGGATCCTGGAGATAATGAATCGCCGGATCTATGGGATCAAGGATCGCACGTTCATGACGTTTTGCTTCTCAGTCCTTGATACAGCACGAAGAACCATCACCCTCAGCAGTGCGGGCCACTTGCTTCCATATCATTACTCGACTTCTGTTGGGGCCATCATACCGTGGCGGACAGAAGGTAGCTTTCCGCTGGGAGTGCGTCAGGAGATGGACTATTCAGTGCTCTCGCACTCGTTGGATCAGGGAGATGTGCTGGTCTACTACTCGGACGGTCTCGTCGAAGGGGTCAATCAGGCGCACGAACATTTCGGCTACGAACGGTTGGAAGCAAGTATCACGCAGCATGCACGGGAATCTGCATCGTCCATCAGGCAGGCTATCCTGATGGATTTTTCTGATCATTGTCAACAACAGGAGTTGGCAGACGATGTGACGTTGATGGTGATTAAGATCGAAAAAAGTAAGGCTCATCAGAGTTAAACGTCAGGCATCAGACATCAGTCTTCAGTAGCTGGCTGATACGAGTTTTTTACTTATGGAGGAAATCGTACGAAGTAGAACATGCTGCCAGCTTGTTCTCAGGCTCCGTGTTGTGAACGAGCAAGCTGCACGCTCTACTCGGCTCACTGAAAAACTCGTGTGATACCGGTGAAGGCTGGTGGCTGGCAAATCGGATGGACCGCAATACGGACTCGAGGAGGACAAATATGACGGGTGGGGAACTACTTATCCAATGTCTCATGGCACAAGGAGTAAAGGTGATCTTTGGGATCCCCGGCAATCAACTGACACCTGTGTACGAATCACTCTACAAACACCAGGATGAGATTCAGCACGTGTTGGGGAGACATGAAAGCAGCGTGGCATTTATGGCCGATGGCTACGCCCGTTCGACAGGAAACATTGGTGTCTGCATGACGATCCCAGGCCCGGGGGCAAGCAATGCTCATGTTGGATTGGGTGAGGCATCGACAGATTGCGTTCCGGTGCTGCTCATCACGAGTCAGAACGAATCCAGGTTCGCCGGAAGAGAAACCTCCAAGATGTTTCATGGCCTCGATCAGAAACGGGCCCTGGCTCCTGTGACAAAAGCGATGGCAAGTGTCTTACATGCAGAGGAGATACCGGAAGCGGTTACCCATGTTTTCTCAGCTTTGCGTACAGGGCGTCCTCGGCCGGCACTCCTTGAAATATCGAGCGATGCTATCGCTACGGAAGTGGATGCACCGGTTCCTCCGATGGTATCCCCTCCTGAATCGGGACCCTACGACACGGCCCCCCTGGCGAAGTTGATCTCGAAGGCCAAGAGACCGTTGATTCTAGCCGGAGCAGGAATCCACCATACCAAAGCCCATACGGAATTACAGCAGTTCGCAGAAGCGATCCAGGCTCCTGTGTTCACAACGATACTCGGGAAAGGGGCCATCCCGGAGGATCATCCGCTTTTGCTGGGACGCTGCCGCAGTAATCTAGCCCATGAAGCCTTTGACTCGGCTGACTTTCTCCTCGCAATGGGGACCCGTTTCACTCAGATGGATACGGGTGGCTGGAGCATGAAGCTACCTGAGATCTGGGCGCATATCGAGGCAGATCCCACAGAAATCGGCCGGGAATACGAACCCACAGTAGGATTCGCGGCCCCACCAAAGTTGATTCTACAGCAATTGTTGAAGAAAACGCTGCCTTCTTCCTCAGATGAATGGCAAGAACAAATCCGCCGTTGGCGAAAAGAACACGAAGGAGCCGCAAAGCCCAGGGTCATTGACATACTGCGAAAGGCGATTCCGCGAGATGCCATTGTCTCTGTGGACGTGCATATCACTGGTTATGCGATGCACCGTCACTTTCCAACTTATCAGCCGGGAACCTTTCTCTACCCGGGGATCTACGTTGCCATGGGATATGGTCTACCGGCAGCGATTGGTGCTAAACTTGCTCACCCGGAGCGTATGGTGATCGCACTCGCAGGCGACGCCAGTTTTATGATGAGCAGCATGGAATTGGCAACGGTGGCACAGAATGAACTGCCAATGGTCATCATCCTGAGCAATGATAACTCATTGACCTCCATCCGTGGCAGTCAGGAAGCACGATTTGGGGCAACCCTGGGTGTGGATGTCAGAAACCCAGACTTTATGGCATATGCTCATGCGTTCGGCATCGATGCGATAAGAGTTGCACGGCAGGAAACATTCCTGCCGGCACTGCAAGTGGCATTGGCTTCCGGTGGTCCATTCCTGATAGAATTGACACCGGAGGTTTTCCGGGAGTTCTAATCGTCATTGTAAGCTGAAGATGTCATTACTGGTCATATGCGATTGCCCTAGGGATAGGGGTTCAGTAGGTAACACTTCTCCATCTTGCAGCCATTTCCTGTCGGATTGGATGCGGAGGCTTCAGCCGGAACCCCGTCCACAGGCGGCTCCGGCGAAAGCCTCAACATCCCACAAGTCGGTCGATTTCAGAAAACGTAACCTACTGAAGGGATAGGGGTAAAAGGGGTTCGGTTCCATTCTTGACTAGGCGCAGAGATGTCCTACTACAGAAGAAGTTTCCTGGTAACTGTGTTTTTGTTAGGCGTAAGGCACACAGTGCCTCCGCGTGATATGATGTCATGGAGGTGATACAATGAAGATGAAAACCGATTCGCCATCTGCATACGAACAGGCACTCATTAGTATCGTGCGAACACTGCCCATTGAGCGCATAGTGCAAATTCTGGATTACGCTCGTTACATTCAGTCGCAGGCCATTGAAGACTTTGGTCTTCTGGATGATGACGAAACCGAAGAAGAAATCCTTGCTGACGAGATGTGCTGGGATGCTCAGTTTGCTGCAACACAGGATGGTTTGAAGAAGATGGCAGACAAAGTGCGGGCAGAAATTCGCGCAGGACGCACGATGCCAATGGTCTTTACGAAAAATGGGAAACTTACACCAGGATGAAATCACGTACGCTTCCCGACTTTTGGAGGATGCTTCGCAATCTCCCGCCTGGTATACAGCGTAAAGCCTACAAAGCGTATCGCCTATGGCGGGCAAATCCCTTCGCCAGTGGCCTGCGTTTTAAGCGTGTCAGCGAAACGGAGCCAGTCTATTCGGTGCGAATTGGACGGGGGTATCGCGCTTTGGGGCTTCTTGAAGGCGACACCGTCTACTGGTACTTCATCGGCAACCATGACGAATACGAACGTGAGCTGAAAGGACTTTAAGGACAAAAAAGCGAACATATAACCATTGATTTGCCCTCGACCAATTGTCCTGGGGGCTTGACGGATTTATAGAACCGGGTGTATAATACATCGCAACAGGGGAAAGCGATTGTGGGGCTCCATAACCGTTCCCGATCTTGTTGGTTTCATACTGAAAGGAGTAAGGTATGATGAAGCATTTGTTATTGGTACTGGGACTCGTGGCCGTATTGGTATCTCCCTCATGGGCTGAGTTGCCCAGTAACATCGTATTCCTGATGACTTTTGATGATGGTAATGGTGATACCGTATCAGACCTATCAGGTAATAATAACAATGGAACGATTGAAGGTTCCGTAGACTGGGGGGATGGAAAATACGGTGGCGCCCTCCACTTTGATGGCGCGACTCACGTGACCGTTCCCAATGCAGATCCTCTCAAAACTCTGACCGATCCGATGAGTGTGGGCGCATGGGTCAATCCAGATGCACATGGTGGTTGGAGAAACATCGTCGAGATGGATGGTGCGGCAGGTTGGAAGTTTGGTTTCCAGGAGACACATCTCGTTTGGACCACATACTATGTGAAAGACTTTTCTGCTGCGGATGAAATTGAAATCGGGCAGTGGACTCACGTGGCCGCTGTGTGGGATGGCTCAGAGGCACGCATCTATGTCAATGGTGATGAGGATAGCGCCAGCCCTATTGCCGGCGGCGGGAAGATCAACGTGGAAGGTGAACCAAGCCTCGATATCGGATATCGAAGCACTTCCGGATCTTCGTTCTTCGAGGGCTGGATAGATGAACTCTGGATCGCCAACGAAGCGCTCAGCCAGGCCGACATCCAGAAGTTTATGGATGGGTTCGACACACTGCTAAGTGTTGATCCACAGGACAAAGTTGCTGTGACCTGGGGTGACCTCAAGTCACGCTAGAAACATCGAACCATCGAATCATGAACCCGGGGGTTGTGATAAGAATTCTCTTGTTCTCCCCCGGGTTCATCTATGTCAACGAAGAACCGTTCAAGTAGGGCGGAGCACTCCCTGCAGAAGCGATTTCCTGCACAGGACATGGCAGGAATGCTTCGCCCTTACGGACGCTATGCCGAAAAACGAAGACAAAAAGGGAGTGGGTAGACCGGCATTCACCCATATTCCCCGTTATCAAAGATCACCTGGAGGAACCGATGGCAAAAAGAGACATCTATGTACTGGATTACTGGCCCCAAACGGTTCAGGTTCTGAACAACGAAGGGATTC
>JAJRTO010000095.1 GCA_024278235.1 Candidatus Poribacteria bacterium | reverse complement strand
TTGTCATGGTCCAAACTTTTTATCGAGCTTTGATGTTAGCCCAGGTTGTTGTGAATTTACCAGAGGGATCGACAGCTTCTAGACCAGAAGCTCTTTCTAACCCTTGATCCATAGCAGCCTGGATGTCTTGCTCCTCTAGCTCCACGCTAAAGATTGCAAATTCATCAATGACGCCGCTAAAATACCAACTGGAACCAGCACTCCCTATAGTAAGATCCCTGCTCACATCTGATAAAACAAGATTTACGAATGGCTTCTCGGCACCAAGTGGAGTTCCGTTTACATACATCTTTCCAACGGAGTCGCCGACTGTGATTGCCATATGATACCACTCATTTTTGTTGAATTGAAAGTTACGTCCGTTGAGATTATTCCCGCCACCTGCCCATCCACCCTTTTTGTTGCCGAAGCAGGTATAGTTGAAACCCTGACCATTATTTCTGTTGTCATGAGAGAACCACCAACCTGCGTGTGGCGCAAGGGCGTCAGGATAGCCTTTTGCCGCAATAGTGAACAAATCTCCCGTTCCTTTTTTGTAATCAACCGCATCGAATTTTACCCAGGCCATAACTGTAAGTGCTTCAGCAATATCCAAATTCGGCCCATTCCCGCAATTAACAGAAGCACTTACACCGTCAAATTCCAGAGCCCGGCCGAATTTCCCATCAACCCGTTCAGGGTCATTGATGAGAGTTCCATCATTGCCGTTGCCGGAGGAATCATTGGCGATTTCCTTGTCATCCCCATCGAACAGCCACATACCCGCAATAGTCTGTGGGTCAAGCCTGGCTTCGCTTGATACGACAAACAACAAACCAGCAGCAAACAGAACAACCACACCAACCAGCAAATATTTGACTTTCATTTGTTTCTCCTCGTGTGATATGCACCTGGCAGACTGTCGGAGAGAAAAATCCCTGGGACGACAAATCTGTGTAGTCACCATCTTTTGACCTCAGGGCATACCTGGTGAAACGTGGCGCTTGATGTGTCTCATTTCATGTTTCATAGCCCAGATCTCAAATCGTCTTGAAGATTCAGTAACGGCACAGATCAAATACATATGTTTGCTGTTACCCTCTTGGTTAAACGAACTGAAACCCATTTTACCGGCTTTCTGTGTTTCAGTCAACGAAAATCTGATCCTTTGTTCTGTAACATTCAAAAACCCATGTGTTGACACTAAGTTAGGATCTGCTGTATACTAACTAATGACGGCAGTGGGAACCGGAAAGCCCATGCTTTTTGTGCTCCATGAGCAGATAATCCTATGAATTTGGGAGGTACTGTAACTTATGCCGGGAACCCGTTTGACGACTCTCTTGATCACCGTGTTTATGTTATTGAGTATCATCACCGTTGAGGCAGAACTCGTGGGCTATTGGCCATTCGATGAAGGTAGTGGCAAGGAGACCAAAGACGCCTCCGGGAATGAGAATCACGCTCAGTTTGTCGGGAATCTCCGATGGGTGGATGGGAAATTCGGAAAGGCTCTGGAATTCGATGGCAAAGGCAACTACGTTGCCGTCCCGGATGCCGATGTTCTTGATCTCACCGACGCGGCGACTTTCATGGCCTGGTTCAGTCCAATAGGACCTCTGGCAGGAACTCGCATGATGGTGAAAAACAACTCCATCTTCGTTATCTTTGATTTTGGCGATACGAACACGATCGATTTCCTGGTCAAACCCAACAACGATTTTGTGGAGTCTACCACGGTCGAGTGGAATGAGGGCGAGTGGTATCATTTTGCCGGAACGTATGACGGAGATACTCTCCGAGTCTACATCGGTGGGGTACTCGAGGGGGAGACGGCTGGTGTGCCTTCGATAGCACCCTCGGATCTGGAACTGTGGATCGGAGCGGATGACTGGCCGGCCGCAACCTATTCTCCCGCGATCATCGACGAAGTGAGACTCTACGACACGGCGTTGGATGAAGCTGAAATCAATCAAGCTATGGAAGAGGCGGCTGCGGTGGAATTGCAGGGAAAACTTCCTGTGGTGTGGGGACAACTGAAGATGAAATAAAACAGGAGACAGGGAAATCTATCATGAAGAACAGATACGACCTAGCAGTCATCGGCGGTGGGCTCTGTGGTTTTGCCTGCGCCTTCGAAGCCGCATCGGCTGGCAAGCATGTATTGCTTATGGAGAGACGCCCGGCGTTGGGCTGGGAGAGCACGTGGGCAGGACAGCTCGATTTCAGCGGCGTGAGTGCACCGGTTGCGCAAAGGGTTCTGGATGAGATCCATGCTGTAGGCGGACTGAAAAATCACATCGCTGACGGCCCCATATTGGAGATGGCTCTCGACCGAATGGCCGGGGATGCGGGGATCTCCTTGCTGCTCCATTCTTATCCTGTGAGGATCATCTTCGAAGGTGACACAGCTTTTGGAATCGTCATGGGGAGTCGAAGCGGCGAAAAGATCGTCGAGGCAAAGGTCATCGTAGATGCAACTGAAGAGGCACTCCTCTGGAGTCAAACGGGAGTTCAGGGAACCACATGGGGTTCCGTGCCAGCAAAGCAATCTTTCTTCATGAATCATGCGGAGGGAAAACTGGACCTGCCGCTCGATCTGGGAGATGGCGTTGTCTTGCAGCCCTCGCTCTGGAACAGCGAAGTGCGGATTGAATTCGAGGCAGAGGATTGGAACCCGCTGACCACCCGGCGCATGCTGCCGGAGGTGATCCGGCGCGTTCGGCGGGAAGTTCCGCCGTTGAGGGACGCCCTCGTTTCTCACATTGCCAATGAGCCATTCCCCACAGCCCCTTTACTGCAATTGGAAAGGAAGACGATCCCCCATCCGGTGTTGAAAAATCTCTTTGGGGCGGGGATCTGGGCTGCGGATGTCGAGAACAGCCCGGGGGGACGACTCGCCATCGGTGAAAAAGCCGGAAAGCTCGCATCACAATGTGAAGGGGCAAAGGAATTTCCAGTAGATGTCATGACCGGCTCGGTGTTCAGTCAGCCAGAGATCACCAGCGATGTCCTTGTGATCGGCGGAGGCACCGGTGGTGCGATTGCAGCGATCGCAGCAGGTCGCGAGGGCGTCAAGACGACGCTTATCGAGGCTTCTCCTGCACTCGGCGGTATGGGGACAGGTGGGGCGATCCACGCCTACTGCGTGGGAGTGAGCGGAGGGCTCCAGGATGAAGTGGATGCGCGAGTCGCGGAACTGACGCCACTCTTCGCCGGAAAATGGGGAGTGATGGGATTTGAGCCAGAAGCAAAAAAACTTGCTCTCCAGGAGATGGCAGAAGATGCAGGCGTCGAGATCCTGTTGAATACCGTGGTAACGGGAGTACTTCTCAAGGGCGGCAAGGTTCAGACAACGGCTGAGCCGGGGACAGAGATTGCCATCCCGGACCGAGCAGAGGAAGAACGGAATGAACTTCTCGGCGTGCTGGCGGCAACACCGACAGGCTTGTCCGCGTATGGCGCCAAGATATTCATCGACAGCACGGGCGATGGGGATATCGCCGCAATGGCGGGCGCGCCTTTCATCATCGGCCGGGAAAAGGACAACCTCACACACGCTTTCTCTCAGGCGGCCGGTGCGCTCAACACACAGAACGGCTCCCTGCGGTTTTTTAATTTCGATGCAGGATACGTCGATCCGACCGACGTAGAGGATATGACGCGTGCACGCCGGTTGGGTATCCAACTGTATTGGAGACAGCAGTTCACCGAAGAGAATCGCCTGCTCTACATGGCCCCGCTGGTTGGATTACGCCAGGGACGCCAGATCCTCGGTGAATATCAACTGACGCTGGCGGATGAGATCGCTGGTCGACGCTTCGATGATGCGGTCTCTTTCATGCTGGCATTCTACGATAATCACGGCTTTGACTATGAGAATGAAAGCGAACAAGCAGCTCTCTGGGTTTGGGCCCTCGGAAGCTGGAGTACCAGGATCGGCTGTGAGGTCCCCTATCGGTGCATGTTGCCGAAGAACGTGGATGGTCTGCTATTGGCATGCCGTGCGCTGTCGATGACGTACGACGCCCATGCGGCATTTCGCATGCAGAAGGACATCCAGCGTATCGGCGAAGTTGCAGGACTCGCAGCAGCTCAGGCGGTGCGTGAAGGCATCCTTCCCAGGGAGGTGGACGTGCAGGCGTTGCAGCCCATCCTGAAGGAACGGGGGATCCTGGCGGATCAGTATCGTCCCAAACCAGCGATTGCGGAAGTGCAACAACTGCAACTGCCGGATCCGGCTTCCATCGACTCCGATCAGGCCAAAGAGCTTGTGTGGTTGTCTGCGCTTCGAGGTGGTGAAGGCATACCTGCACTGAAGGAAGCACTGAAGTCAGAAGATCCCGGTATCCG
>JAJRTO010000094.1 GCA_024278235.1 Candidatus Poribacteria bacterium | reverse complement strand
TTCCATCCGGCAGGATTCGCTGTGTCAAGCAGTTGGTCTATCAATCTGTTCTGGTCATCGATCTTTGTGAGTTGGCTGATCAAATCTATCATTCTGAGGCATGGCGGGGTCAGTGCCCACCGGAAGGCGATGCCCTTCTTCCTCGGACTGATCCTCGGGGAATTCGTGGTGGGAGGGCTATGGACACTTCGAGGTGCGATCTTTCATACGCCCACTTACAAGTTCCTTTTTTAGCGCGTCCTTGCCCCTGTTGTGAATGGATTCCTGGATGATCGATTTGAGATTGGACATCTTCTCCCGAATAGGTTAAGATGAAATGGAGGAAGAGAAGCCTCAGATCAGGTGCCAACCATGACCCTCGAACAGTTCCTGGAATATGCCGGACAGAAGAATACGATTCTCCTCGGAGTGTTTATCGGTCTGCCATGCCTCACGCTCCTACTACGCTTCATTCATGGGAAACATCGCGGGAATGAAGCTCCCTGGAAGTATGTTTATTCGGTGTTTATCTATCTTACCTGCATCCCCGGCATGTTTGCAGTCGTGCTTACAGGATACACCCTGTTTTTCCTCCATGAGAACCTGATGCGTGTGAACATGCTCCCCTATTTCCTGCCGATCCTTTCGATGGTCACGACATTAGCTGCGATCAAGAAAACTGTCGACTTTGATGAAATTCCCGGTTTCAACCGTATTTTGGGGCTGATGATTCTCCTGGGCGCGAGCTTTCTCATCGCATTCACCTTCGACCGGTTACGGTTGTGGATCGTTTTTCGAGGTTCGATGGTTTCCCTACTCATTTTATCCGTGCTGCTCTTTGTTCTCCTCAAATGGGGGATGCATAAACTGTTTGGAAAAACATGAAAAGGAGGGACTCCCCATGTCCATCAAGCTCACATGGTACAGTCACGCATGTTTTCTGATTGAGACGAACGGCATGAAACTGCTGACAGATCCGTTTCTTGAAGGAAATCCACTGGCACCGGTTCGAGCAGATGCTGTGGAAACAGACTACATCCTGATTTCGCATGGTCATGGCGACCATGTTGGTGATGCGATCTCTATCGCCAAGCGTACCGGTGCAACGGTCATCTCGAATTTCGAGATCCAGGGCTGGGTCATTGCTCAAGGGATTGAAAACGCACATCCGCAGCATATCGGCGGAGGCTTCGACTACCCCTGGGGCAGGGTCAAGCTGACCATTGCCCACCACGGATCCGCATTGCCGGATGGCAGCTATGGAGGCAGCCCTGCCGGCTTTCTGTTTACCATCGAGGGCAAGAAGATCTACCACGCTTGTGACACAGGACTTTTCTACGATATGAAACTCATTGGAGAAGAAGGGATCGACCTGGCCATCCTGCCCATTGGTGACAATTTCACGATGGGGCCTGACGACGCATTGCGTGCGGTCAAGCTCATTGAGCCTGCGCAAGTCGTTCCGATCCACTACAATACGTTTGAGGTGATCAACCAGGATCCTCATGCCTGGGCACGTCGCGTAGAGAGCGAAACCTCAGCCAAAGTGATCGTGATGAATCCCGGAGATTCGCTGGAGTTGTGATCACCGGTTGAAAAACGACGTAGGACTTGATTCAGGCACTGCGATTAGGATCAAAACTTATGTTCCTCACACATCTCGAATGTTCTCGCTGCAGCAGGCAATTTGACGCGCATCGACTCCATACCACCTGCCCCGACGATGGGAAACCACTGTTCGCGCGCTATGACTGGAATCGTATTGCGGCAGTATTAAGTCAGGAAACCCTTGAAACACGTCTACCGACCATGTGGCGCTATCGTGAACTGTTACCCGTGCATGATGAGGCCAATATCGTCACACTCGGAGAGGGGTTCACCCCTCTTCTCCGTTGCGACCGGTTGGGACAGACGTTGGGCATGCAATCTCTCTGGATCAAAGATGAATCACAGATTCCGACGGGCAGCTTCAAAGCGCGTGGCTTGTCGATGGCCGTATCGCGAGCAAAGGAGTTGGGAGTCACCAGCGTTGCGCTGCCTACCGCTGGCAATGCGGGTGGTGCGCTGGCAGCTTACGCTGCACGTGCTGGGATGGATGCTCATATCTTCGCGCCTTGCGATGTGCCAGTGGCAAACCGCATCGAAGCCCAGGTGATGGGAGCCAACGTGACACTCGTCGATGGCCTGATCACTGACTGTGGGCGACTCGTTCGGGAAGGCGCGGCAACACACGGTTGGTTCGATATGTCTACCCTCAAGGAGCCCTACCGCGTTGAAGGCAAGAAGACGATGGGATTGGAACTCGCCGAACAGTTCCACTGGAACCTGCCGGATGTCATCCTCTATCCTACGGGAGGTGGCACGGGACTGATCGGTATGTGGAAGGCGTTTGAAGAACTGGAGACGCTTGGATGGATCGGCAGCCAACGCCCACGTATGGTTTCAGTCCAGGCAGAGGGTTGTGCCCCGATTGTGCGCGCATTCCATCGTGGTGCGGAAGAAGCGACGCCCTGGCAGAATGCCAGAACGGTCGCCGCCGGGTTGCGCGTTCCTTCCGCCGTAGCTGATTTCTTGATGCTGCGAGTATTGCGGGAGAGTGGCGGCACGGCAGTTGCCGTCAGTGATGAGGAACTCCTTGAGGGTGTGAGCCTGTGTGCCGAGCGCGAAGGTATCTTTGCCTGTCCCGAAGGAGGAGCCACCGTGGCCGCACTACGCCACTTGTTGGAGAATGGAACGATTGAGCCAGATGAACACGTGGTCTTGTTCAACACGGGTTCCGGGCTGAAGTATCTGGAGGTGTTTGAATAGTGAATTGGTAAGGGAGCAACCGGCTTCTCTCTTCTTCGTTCACGACTCACTATTTTCCATTCTGTATCGACTATGGCGGGCCGAAGGCTTCGATGGCTTTTACGATCTGGGGAAAGCTCTTCCGCCAGACGCCTGGCGGTACATTTTCAGAAATCTGGATTTGCAGACGCCCGGAATGGCCGGCCTCATTGAGGATCTGTTCAGCTTGCCTGTAGATCACTTCCTCTGATTCCAGATGGACAGATGAAGGAAAGTTGAGAAACACCCGCATCTCCGGCCACATGGAAACCGCCTGCCCGGCACTGGTATCATTGTCCGGTGGGGGAGACATGGAATCAAGGCCACGGACCCCCGATGCACCGATCGACTCCCATAACGGCTCGAGATCCCCATCCATATGAACAAACACCGGGATATCCCTGTCAGCCAACATCTCCGCAAGCTCATTATAGAAGGGAACGCAGTACTGCTTGAAGTATCTCTGGCCGACAGTTGGAGCGGTGATGTTATCGCCGAAATCCACGAAAGGGATGGGAGCTTTGCGGACAATCTCGAAGATCCGCCGCATGTTCTGAGCCAGCAGAGAAATACATTCCTCCAGCATGTCCGGATAATCGACCAGATGAAGCGCGAGATCTTCCAGAGAAACCCACTGCACCCATAGTTGCTGGTAGGGGGTTCGGCCAATGGACACCATTGGAACACCATCTTCCCCCAGGGTCTGCTCATCACGCAAGAAGTGCTCAATATCCTCGCAGACAACGATGTCACGCAAGTAGGCCATCAGGATCGGATAGTCCTGAGGATCCTTGACGTAATGCTTCTTGATGGAACTCGTTCCGTATGTCGGCTCAAAGAATCGCTCCTCCGCAAGCTGCCCTGCGGGTGTATGCAGGATGGTGCGCAACCCTCGCCGTCCATCGCGTTCGATCCTCTCGCTTTCAAAACGGCAGTTGGGGGATTCTATCCTATGGACAGCCGACCAACGCACCAGCCCCATATTGTTTCGACCAAGCACAGACCAGATTTCCTCATTCGGTGCTGCGATACCATCGTACTGCACAAATGGGACGCGGTCATGTTCGTGCCCCTGAATCACCGCCAGTATGCGCTCTCGCATGCTCATCCGTCTCATGTCGATGCCTCCTGATATGATTCCATCGCCCCTCCCAATCTCGTCAGACTTCGCCGGATCCCCTCCGGGGAAACACGATCAGGGTTGAGTTCTCCAATACGCCGCATCATGAAGCCGATAGGCCACATTGTCTTCTCCCTCAAACCATCAATTCTCATGCATCAACTCCTTCTCATCAGGATGTTCAGGGAACAGAAAATCTCGATTCCATAGGGTATCAAGGATATGAATCGCCAGGAGCATCAAGCTCGCAGTCGCTGTTATGATCGTGTTACTGAACAACCCGAGACCTGCAATATGGAATTCCTGATTGGGCAGGACACGCAACAGTATACTGGTAATGAGCGCAATTGGAGTCTCAAATCGATTCAGCAGCAGCCATCTGCTGAGGATCTGTTCCACGGGGGCTGCCTCCTTGCGCGTATGATCAATCAGGCGTTTCTGCATATTCAGGTAAGGGATATTGACCGCAAGTGTGACCGCATAGAAAGCAAAAAAGGAGGCGGGTTCATCGATGAAGGAGGCACAGATGAGAAACAGGAAGCGAACACCAATGCCAAGTTGCAGTGCGACAACTTGATGTATCTGCGCACCTTTTCGGATGACCCCCGGAAAGGTGCGGCTAAACTGATAACCGCCCTGGTAATATCGAATCTTGGTAGAAACATAGTAGAGAAATAGAATCCAGTGCCCAACATTTGGATCGGAGATTCCATGAAACGATTGGAATGCAACAATGAGACAAAGACCAAGAAACGAGGTCGTGACACTAAGCGGCATGTTACGAGTTCCGTTCGGGAATCAGTTGGTGTGAGCGAGCCTCCATTACGAACAACAAAGTAGCCTAATTATAGCGTAAATGGCCGTCAGAGACAACCGGTCGAGCGAGATCATCCGAGTCGAATACGGAGGGCTGATTGTCCATTGCTGAACGGGACAAAAATCCAGACCGGTTCAATCTCATTGAAAAACTCGTGTCACCGACTCTCCGAATATGAGTTGAAATCCACAACATACTCCCACCAGTTGTTGAGCTTTCCATCTGTCCTACCCGGGGCTTTGGGCAGATGACGGAACCACCACTTGTGATGCGCCCGGATGTCGCCGTCACCCCACTCGCTGCAATCCACCAGCCGCTTCTTGCCTGTAAGATTAGGATAGTCAAGCCAGTCATCGCACGTGCTCCAGACTTGAGTGGGATTCCCCCAGTCGTAGTCACTTGCACTGTTTGGGGCAAAGTGGACATTCCCACATGCGGCTTTCCCAGGAGCGAGCTTTTCATAGAGGGTAAATCGGTTCCACGCGTGCGTTTCCTCCGCCTCCCAGCTACCATACACACGTCTCATGATGGATTCCGTGCGATGTCCAAAATCCTCCAACATCTCCCCAACGCCCCGCTCATAGTTGAATCCCATGATGATAAATATACGGGAACACTGGATATCGGGAACAGGCGGTGAGTTGCAGAAGTAGGCACCCTCCCCGGCCATCGTGGATTCCCACATACCAGAGTATGGGAATCCCCATAACCACACCTCGTCAATCTCACCTCGATCTACCCGCTTGTCCAACTCGAAATCCCTAATGATGGCCTGATAGTCGATTGCATCGGGCTGGTGCCAGCCTTCCCATGCACGAAAGCACTCGATATAGCTTTCATCGGTGTAGCGAAATCCATCGTTCTTTACAGGATAGGCGTCCACATCTTTCCATTCCACCACCTGATACTGCACATAATCGCCACTGCACTCGGCAATGTCGCGGATGCACTCTTTCGTCAACTGACGTGGATCATTCCAACCACAGACTTCGTTCAGTCGTCGATGTCCTTCAGATTCGATGATGGGATCGAAGTTGATCACAAGCACCCTGGGTTTCAACAATTTTGACATCCTCGTATCGTTATCCTGAATCCGACTGGTCGTTGCACAGCCGGCAACCGCCAGGAGCAATGCGACAGCCCCAATGAACTGTCCTGACATACGCTTACCTCCCAGCGGATGTTATATCTCAAAGCGACCCACAGAGCGCAGAAACTCTGCACTCACTTTCGCAGCTTCGGGCGGCTCCATGATCTCAGCGAGTGCCTGATGCACGGTGACATAGCCTTCATACCCAACCGCTGTCAATCCATCAAACACTCTCTGCCAATCAATACCACCTGGATCATGGAGCGGGATATGATCGAACCGGAAGGTACCTGCTGTCCAGGTATCGAGGCCATCCGTACCCTGAGGATTAGCTCGCTGATTCTGAACATAGACATTGAACATATATGGCGCAAAGGCCCGAATCGTATCCAGACCGTAATCCTGCCCACACGCCTCCAGGTTTGCAGGTTCATAAATGATGCCAAAATTGTGGCGATTTACGCGCTGCAAGATGTCGAGAGAGCCCTGGACCGTCTCAAAGAGACTTCGCGTGTGGCACTGATGAGCCAAGCGGATGCCGCGTTCTGCAGCTTCATCTGATGCACGCTGTGCCCAGGTGATGTCTTCTTCCTTCTTCATCGAGATCCGCAGCAGTTCGCAGTCAAAATTCCGCGCAAGATCGAGATAGGGGGTGATGTTACGCAGGGCATCAGGGCCATGCTCATTGTTCTGGGGAATGGCAAAGTCTCCCGTGACCATTGAGACTTTCAGACCTTTCTCGTCCAGGATGGAATGCATCTGGATGATCCGTTCGGCAGGCGTATGAATGCCCGCGACGGATGCCCGCATGCAGATGGCATGATAGCTGTTTTTCTTTGCGAGTTGGACTATTTGGTCGAAGGATAGGGTGGTTTTCGTTTTGTCACGGAAGGATTCTGCAATACGAACGGAAAGCGAAAGTTTCATTCAACAATGTCCTTCCATTGGAAAATTCAGGAAACCATATTTCCAAAGCAGGAAATACAGTCCCTCACAGTGATTCACAGTGATTCACATATTATAAGCCAAGCTGTGGTTTCAGGCAATGATATTCTGAAACTTCTCCATTGCTGAGCTTTTTGTTTGACATATTTTGATGATGGGGTATACTATCCAGCAATGGTGCGGGTCAGAACCTGGCAGCTTAGCGATTCCGGAAAGTGAAGCGACATGACACCGCATGGAAAGTGTGAATACAACATGCTCCTGGAACTTCTGCATGGAACACCGATCACCAACGAACAGGAGATTCCCAGAGAAGGTTGCTGGATCATGCCAGCCGCGATCTACCAGCGCGTCCAGGAACTCAAACGACTCCAACGCCAGTTTACCGATTTGCAGATCTCAAATGCCAGTTTGCGCGAATCCGTGGGGATACAGGCACTTGACCGCCTGAAGCGGAAACTTCTCCGACGTCCCCCACCTCCGGATGAGATCCGGGAACTCAGTGAACGCATCTCTCAAGAGACGATAACGCTCCGTCAATTGGTAGGCCCTATCGAGATGTCGGATGCCTATTTCCCCCAATATCAACCATGTGGTGATGATTACATACGCATCCCCGCTGAGATGCTGCGTGAGCTTGCACGGCATTTCTTCGAGCTTTCCGTCACCAGCCACCCGGAAAACCCATTAGAACGTTTCAGTGCCATCCGCGAGATCTTTCGGAACTATCCACCCGACCCACGTATCCTGGGATTCATAGCGATCTTGGCTGCCAGCCACCGCGATTTTGATGCGGAGGGCTTCTTTACCTGGGACGAGCGTTTACTCCGCATGATCTTTGGAAAGGAAGCGACCCCATCCCATCCACTGACCTATGATCGATTTCTCATCCATGCGGTTCTGTACGGACTTCCTGCCGGAGAGATCGCAGATCGGTACATCGGTTTCCGGATTGGCTGGGATCTGTTCCGAGACGATTGGGCCAGACATTTCCGCCACCAGTTGCGTGCGCTTGCGACTGCAGGGCAGCTCCTACGTCATTCAGAAGCCTTCCCTAAAGACGAAAGTTCCTTCAAAGATTTCTATCGGCGTAAGCTGGCGCGTTATCGCGCACTGATGCAGAGCATTCACCACCGTGCAAAGGCCACGGATTCGCAGATGGGCAGGGGCGTGAGTATCAGCGGGCAGGATATGAATTTCGGCCCCGTGCAGGCAGGTAGTGGTAACATGGCAAGTGTTTTTGACGGCCTTTCGCTCGCTCCCGAAGCACGGTTGGGCATTCCGGATCCTGTGTTCATCGCGGTATCTCGACTGGTTGGACTTCCTCTGGCAGTGGACGCGGTTCATCGCCACTTCACAGAGCTACTCCAAACATTTGAGGTGCTGGATGATCCTGCGCCGGTTGCTGGTATCCTCGCGGACACACCGCTCTACTTCATGGATCGCCAGGATGAAAAACGTTCCTTTGAGTCCGATGAACCGGGGGCATTTGCCAGGCAATTGCGGGAACGCTATCAGGGGCTGAAAAACCAGAAAAGCTCACTACCATTGACGCCTGTCCACACTGCACTGATCGTGCTCCATCCCGGCCCTGTGTTGGACGCACTCCGGGGGGTTGAGGATGTATTTCAGCGATTGGACGGGCTGCCCGATACGGCTCGTCGGCTGACCAGTTTTCTGTTGATGGATGGTGCGATACCAATGGTACAACATCGCCGATTCACCTACGAGCTTTGGTTCTCAGAAGGACTAGGGTAACCCTGCAGAACGAATCAGGCCCTGAGGGTTAGGAAACCCTCAGGGCCTATTACTTTTCATTCTGTGAGTTCAAGACTAATATCGTGCCTTGAGCCTCCCCCAGGTAACGCTTAATTTCTCTTTGGCATCGACGGCAAGCGCCGAGTTTCCTGCAAAGTTGAAATCAATAACGGATTTCTGCTGGCCGCCACTATTCCAACGATTTTTGTTAGGTTTGCCCGCTGCCAATTCCTGAGAACCATGATTCGGTACACCGCCCTGTGATGCATTCCAGGCTGGGATCTCTCCTTCCCTCCCGGGAGCCCCCGGACTGCGAAGGATCTCAATCCCGTTCAGCCAGGCGATACACTGATCATCGTAGTCTACGAGTAGAATCAATTCCTTGGCGCTGGCAGCACTTGGCGCATCAAAGTGGTAACGTGTCCAGATTGAGATCAGACCGCCGGGCGTTACCGTATTATCATCGCCATCCGAAAATCCGACGCCAGAGATACCGTCTGCCCAATTGCTGTCGTCGAACTCGAGTTCAGTCCACCCCTCGATATTCTCGTTATCCGGACTATGGATATATTTCACCGCATGACCCTCATCCACATAGATATCGTCGTCTCCGGATAAACGCATGATCAGAGTCATATCACTACTGCCTGCACCATCATTGAAATTCGCGCCCACAAGGACGTTATCCTTTGTGTACAAAGGAACCTGTGCGAAGCTGACACTTGTGAGTAGTATCAGCACGATAGACAGGTACATGATTTTCGATCGCATCGTTTCTCCTTTTTCCGAGATCCGTCTCAGCTTTAACAATGAGATAGTTATTAGAAGGTGAGAACATGCAAAAAGGAAGGAAAGAGAAAAATTCTCTTTCCTTCCTTGCTTTACACGCAAAGGCGGGATAGAAAAGATCTAATGATTCGCCTTGATGCTGGCCCATGAGGTGGCAAGCTTGCCCGTCGGTTCAACAGCGACAGAGTTTACGGGATAGAAATCAACTGTGATTTCCTCCTGATAAGGATGATTGGGAGTGTTTTTGGGCGTTTCTGTGGAGCCATGATTTGGGGCCCCGCCGGCGAACACATCCCACGTGAGATCCAGGCCAGCCGCACCACCACTCCGCCAGATCTCCTCACCATTGAGCCAGACAGCAGCCTGGTCATCGTAGTCTGTACGGAGGATAACTGACTTCACCGCCGCAGCGTTCGCAACGTTAAAGCGGTAACGGGTGTAGATGGTGAGACCATCCCGCTGACCAGAAGCATTTTCCCGCTTGACCTCTGTGTTGTCATCGCCATCAGAATAACCAACGCCAGAGATGCCTTTGTCCCAGGCGGAATCATCAAATGTAGGGCTAGTCCAGTCTGTGCCAAGCGATTCACCTAATGCACTGTCAGTACTGCGCATAAAGACATAAGTGACATCGTGGCCTTCATCAACGACGATCTTCCCATCAATTTCAAGTTGGACAATCAGGGTCATATCACTGCTGCCCGGACCATCATTGTAATTTGCGCATGTCAGAAAGTTTGGTCCATTCCCCAATGGAGCCTGGGCAAAAACAGATGATGCGGCTACAAGGGCAATGGCCAAACACAAACTAAAAAGGGTTCTCATCGAACTATCCTCCTAAAGTGATTCCCCCATAGTATCGACTACCAAATCGTATTGACGAGCGAGGGGGAATTTGCTGTGGATGTTATGATCAGACTAATAAACCTGCTTGATGGAGCCCCATACGGTAGACAGCTTGCCCGCAGGATGGACAGCCGTACCAACTTGCAGAACGACATCGAATGTATACTCCACAATCGATCCACTGGGATTATCATCACCAGCGCCAAAGAGATTACTGACGGGCTCCGCCCAGCGGCTTGCATCAGGTCCCGGCTTGTTCGTGGATTCATGACTGGTTGCGCTATGATTCCACTCAGGGACCGCGTCATCCGTCCCCATATTGGCACGGACGATCTCCACGCCGTTCAGCCAGGCGATAAACCCATCATCATAATCAGCCCGGATAGTCATAGAAGCAACGGATGCAGCATCGGGGATCGAAAACAGATCGAATCTTGAGAAAATGGCGCCCTGATCATCCGTATCGGGTACTGTGGTGATTTGACTGGAATTGTAGCCAACACCGTTGACACCATCAGCCCAACCGGAATCATCATAGCCAAGTTGCATCCAATCAGATACACCTGCCAGATTGTTATTGGATTGATTGAAGAAATACTTCACCGGATGTTCTTCATCGACGAGAATGGCACCATTCGCTTCGAGTTGCAGGACAACAATCTGGTCGCTGCTACCCAAATCGGTGTTGTAGCTTGCACCTACTAATAAATTCCCATCCTCAAATATGGGGATCTGTGCAAAACCAGGAGACGCAGCCAGGAAAACAGCAATGATGCATAAAGCGAAACGACTTCTCATTTCATTTCCTCCTTGCGAATAACTCGCCTTTTAATGCAACATAATTGTTGCACTAAAATATCCCAGACACCCCCTTAGAATACATCCTATCATGGTTCCATTGCCCCGTCAACAACTTTCTACTGACCTCCGGAGATCACAAACGACAATGGAAAATAGTGAATAGCTATCAGCCCACTGACATCCTTTGAATCAATTGATAGTTATCTTACCATGATTATGGTGGAGAAGCAATAGTTTTTTGCTCATATCACAGCAGATATAACATGAACTACATCGTTCATCAAGATCCACAATAATCCGGTACTCACTGAAACGTCACAGGCGGTAGCAGCCTGGGATCCCCAATCGAGGGACTGTACTCCGGCAGACGGTTTTCCGTTCCTCTTGAGTCGAACGTCGGAGCCAACATTGCAGCCTCCTTACCTGCGTTATCCCATCGGATGATGTTGATCGACCACTGCTTCTTATGTATAGCTTCGCCGAAGCCCGCAATAGGGATCGCCGTCTCAACCAACCAACCCTGATCGGTTGGAGCGGCGTAAGCTGCCCAATCGAGGTTCCAGCTACGGTCGTTATCCCTGGAATCCACCTGGGAACCCTGCGGATCGACTCCAAATCCATAGACGGTATCTCCCGGACTCAAAAAGATGGCAAAGAATTCACCTCGCATGATGTATCGGTCATCGCGGGTTCTCGGTTGTGCTTCGAGGATTCCCTGGATCGCCTCGGGATCTGCTTCGATCTGAGCCGCTGTGTAAAGATAGGTACCATCATGGACTAACTTCACCTGCATCGTTCTCTTAGGCCGGTTATCCGCCTGCTCCGTTACAAATGAGTTCAGTTCTGTTGCAACCAGCCAGCCAGACTCGTCAAGCACACCATCCAGACGAACCCCTGTCGGTTTTCCAGCAACATAAAGACCCGTGTAGATCCGGGGCACGGTAACAGGAAGAAGCGGAAGCACCTTGATAGGATAAAACGTCAACTGATTATTCCGAAAACCGACAGGCAGACGACCAACGATTTTGCTGAAATAGATGGTGAGGCCGGGGATCGGATAGAGGTCCGCGTAACTAACGGCTGCCTTGAGCGGGATACGCAACTCGGCGCCAGGGTTGATGGCAAATTCGGTGGACGGGGAATCAAAGGTCCAACGAGTATCCGTCTCGGTGGCTGGGATGACCGCCGTCGTGGATTCCCCATCAGTTCCCTCGGTTTGCTGCACAAATGTCCAGGCCATCTCACCTTCGAGACGAACATCGAAACTCGTTTTGATGCGGATGGTCTCGTCAATCTGAAGCGATTCGTCCTTTGCCTCGATGATCACCGGAGTTATTCCGGCAATCGCTTCACGGAGATCCCGCTCGATCTCGAATACCTCGTAGGCGATGTACTCATCCGGTGGGGTTGTCTTGTTCTTATCCATCGTGAAGGTTTCAATATGATTTCCATCGATATCTGTAACGACAGCTTCCGCTTTATCTCCACGAACTGTCAGCTTGATGATGTTGTGAAGCATCTTTGCAGAAGCAATATAGGGACGATCTTCGGTCACTGGATAGAGCGAAGCTCCACCGCCTCCCGTTGTGACATAGATAATCCCGTTGCGTCGCTCTGGCTTCAGTTCACCAATCGGGCGGCTCCGTCCATAATGGTGATCATGACCTGCGACAACGAGATCCACCCCATATTTGTCGAAGAGGGACTGCCATTTGTAACGCTGTGATTCAATACCCCGGCCCGGATGGAATCGAAAGAGTGGATGATGAAAATATACGATGATCCACTCAGCATCCCGATTTTTTTCCAGGTCTTCGACAAGCCATTGATACTGCGGCGAGTTCTCATCGTAAGGAGTATAGCTATCGTTGCTATCCAGAGCGATGAAATGAATGTTCGCATAGTCGAAGGAATAGTAGACTTCGTTACCGGGCAAGGAAAGGTAGTTGAAGTAGTGTTTCGCATTGCGTTCATGATTGCCAAGACAGGTATAGACAGGAATATGGTCGCTCAGGATGCGCAATGGCCAGAAGTGCTGGGGTTTCCACTGTTCATAGATCTGCCCATTGGAGACCAGATCGCCGGTGTTGATGATCAGATCTGGTTCAAAGTCCACCATCTGGTCGACAACCCGCCGGTGTCGTCTCGGATAGCTACGCGAATCGCCATACAGCAGTATGTTCGCTTCTCTCGTCCCATCGGGCGGGCTCGTCTTGAACGTGGCTGCTTCCAGCCTGACATCACCGTAGCTCGCCTGATAATGATAAGTCTTTCCGGGCTGCAATCCCGTGATCGCCAACTCATGGATCGTGGCAGGCGTTGGTTCGGAGACTGAACGACCCATCGCGGCGGTCTCACCATACTCCACGACTCCAATGACGGGTTCCGTTGTCTCCCACATCACCACGATGCTGTATTGAGTGACATTCTGAAGATAGGGCCAGATATAGAGTCCTTCCGGCATTGGTTCTTCTGGCATCACTCGTTCATCGATTGCAGCCGTCATGAATTTGGCAGGATCGAGTTGCACATCACCGTAGCGCACCCGGTAATGATAAGTCTGCCCAGGTTTCAAATCGGTGATTTTCATCTGGTGCCGTTTGGTCGGTGTTGATTCAGTAATCGAGTTCTCCATGACCTCTGTTTCACCGTAATCCACAGCTCCAACCACAGCCTCGGTCGTCTCCCATACGATCACGATACTGTTCTCGGTGACATCCTGAAGATATGGTTTCTCAACCAAGCTATCGGGCAACGGTTTCTCCGGTATGACCTTGTCACCCACCTGTGAACTCGCAGGGAAAGGGAAGATCCACAACATCATCAAAGCCAAGAAGCATGGAATGCTTTGCCATGATACCCCTGTGGATTTGCACATTACCTACCTCCTCAATAAACAATGCTTGATTGCCGGTTTGAGAAATCCCCCTCAATCCCCCTTTACGAAAGGGGGAAGCTGTCCCCTCCTTTGAAAAAGGGGGGTTCGGGGGGATTTGAGATTCTCTGCGTTGGGACAATCTTAAACTGAAAACGGTATTATGGTTCGACAAACTTTAACCGCTACCATGCACTAATGGGATGAGGAGATCCGGCCGATTGCTGCTCACTCCATCCACTCCCAGTTCGATCATCGCCTGCATTTCAGGTACTGTATCAGGATTCCATGCACGGACATCCAGTCCGTGCCGATGAGCATCCTCAACCATCTCCTTGCATAGATTCTTGTAGTGGATGCCGATGCCACTTGCACCGGCATCCAGGGCTTGTTGACTCGCATCCTCCGGAGGGTTTCCAAAGATCGCCCCGACTTTCAGCGAGGAGTCCAGGCTCTTGACCTTGCGAATCCTGTCGAGATGGAAGCAGGTGAACATCACCTGCGAATCCATTTGCATCTCTTTGACGATCTGAACAGCCTGTTCCTCCACGCCGGCTCCTTTGAGTTCAATGAGCAGTATCACCTTGTCCCTCAGAACTTCCAGCACTTCGTCGAGTGTGGGAACTTGTTCCCCCTTTCCCGCGTCCAGAGACCGGATCTCAGCAAAAGAGAGATCTCGAATGGCTCCTGTTCCATTGGTGGTCCGATCTACTGTTTCATCATGCATCACGATCAGGCGATTATCCTTTGTCAGATGCACATCACATTCGCAATAGTCTACTCCAAGTTCCACCGCATAGCGAAACCCCCGGATCGTGTTCTCCGGCTCGACTCCTGCCGCACCACGATGCCCCACAACATAAATCATCCTGTGCCTCCCATAGTGTTGTTCACAAAGCCTGAACAGGATCCGTAGCTCATCCGGGTTCCGTGTGGAAATGAGATGTCAGCAGTCAGGCTTCAGTCCTCAGTCCTCAGTAACTGGTTTATTTGCTGATACCTGAGGACTGATACCTGAGGCCTCCCATGCCCAGAGCCGGATGAACCGGATCCGTATAGCAGGAATTCTATCAGAATTCATCTGCTGGAGCAACCATTATCTCGTGAAAGCAGGTTTTCTGTTGAAATCCAGGAGGCGAATTGATAAGATGGATGATACCATTCAGACCCGAGCAGGCAGCGGAAGTCTATCCACAGTTGGATCGTGACCGTGGCGATTCGGCGGGCGTGATCTTCGACTGGCGATCGAGGCTTCCCATCATGTCAGCGTCCCGAGAATAGCGTTGACCTGTTTATCATGGAGGTGCAAGATGAGGGATAAGAAGTCCGGTATGGCCTTCCCTGGCCTGCTGGAGGAGATGACGGTAGAGGAAGTGCGCCAATTCAAACCTGAGGTCGTTGTGCTACCTCTGGGGTCAACCGAACCGCACGGTCCTCATCTACCGATGGGTACCGACACGTACCAGGTGACACGTCTGTGCCGTGTGGCGGTGGAACGTGCGAACCGGCAAGGCGGACGCATCCTGCTGTATCCGACACTGCCTATCACCAACAATGCCAATGTCCGCAAATCCCCGTTTGCGCTACGCATCAGTATCCGCACATTGATGTCGGTCATTGTGGACATTGTCACCCAATGCAAAGAAGACGGTATCCAGAAGGTGGTCATCGTCAATGGTCACGGTGGCAACACAGCAACCATCGATGCCGCCTTACGAGAAATCGCCGGCATGGACGATATGCCCTTCGTCTGCTGTACGTCAGGTATTGCACCAGAGGGCTTCGTCAGCCCAATCGAACACCCAAGCGATCACGGTGGAGAGAGTGAGACTTCGCGCATGCTGTGGATTCGCCCCGATCTGGTGCATGAGGACAAATTGGATGATTTCCCCGTCGCCCGGTTGCGGGCAAAGGGCCTGTCACATGTCCGCTTTGTGCGTCCGTGGCACCTTTATGTCCCTGCCAGTGCTGGCGGAGAAACCCGGGCTGCATCGGCTGAAAAAGGGCGAACCCTTGTGGAAGCCTACGCGAAAGGATTCGCTAACCTGCTGGTAGAGCTGTCACAAGCACCCTATGACGAGCATTTCCCCTATGTGGGCTCCGAGGAGTAGCGTTCATGTTTCAACAGATTTGTGATCTTATCCTCTCAGGGGATGAGGAGCAGCGCAAGCCCTGTACTTCCCAGCTCGGACGATATGGGTCACTCGATGTTTTTTTCGCGAAGAGCATCATGGAGGAGATTGTTTCCATCGCACCGGTAGCAGTGATTCTCTGTCCCGGCGGGAACCCCGCTATCTGAGAAGATGTCAGCCGCTTCGCGAATCACATCTGCAAACCATTCTGCCGTGGGTGCTCTATGTCCCGCTAGATGCGATCCGGGATTGGGAGACCATACGAAAGGGACAACGTTGGCCCCTTCGTTGGCGAGAGCTTTCACTCCCTCCAGAAAGGTCGATCTGGGTTCAAGCCCCATCACAAATATACCGTAGACGTTCCCTTCACCAAAGACACGGACGGCTGTCCGTATGCTTTCCACAAATTCGCTATGAGAAGTTGCCTCAGACTTGCCCGGACAGATAGCCTCGTACAGTCGCTCATCCCAGATCTCCATACTGAATCCGATCGCCTGGATCCCCGTATCAAAATATCGCTTGATATTATCTCCTTTAGCAGGTGACGGAAGGATGGTTCCTGGAACCCGATCGAAGCCGGTATATTGCCGGATAGCAGTAACAATATGGGATACGATCTCGACCTCCTTTTGCTCTCCGAAGCATCCGCCAGTAAGCAAGACATGATTGACTTTCCCCTCAGCCCAGGCTGCCTGAGCGACCTCACCGATGATCTCCGTGTCTTTCTTCCGTAGCACTGAGCCGTAAGTCTTCGATGTGGAAACAAGATTACAGAACAGGCATTGCTTGTGACGACTGAAATGACTACAGTAATTCTGGTAGCAGAAGAAGAGGCAGTCCTCCCCTCCTATCTGTCCAATACGCACCATCTTATGCCCAGTGGTCGTGCACTTATCATAGAAAGCCGGACGTTTGATCCATGAAACGGGACAGACTTCCTCTTGGTCATGGAATAGCATCCGTTGCTCACCGGTTCCCATCACCCGGTATGGGGAGGCCGAATTCAATCGGAACTGCACGACGGTCCCATCCGGCAGGAGGAAATCATCCGGCAATGCTTGCCCCACATGGTCCTCAAAATCCCAACCAAAGAGACCGTGGTTTTGCTCCTTGAATTGCGTACCGAGCCCTTCGAGCGCGCCCTGTTCGTATCCTATTCCTTCAACCAGTAGGCTTGCCTTGAGCTTCAAGAAATCGAATTCCTTCATCCTTTGACCTCCTTATTTGACGGATCTATCGGAAGGCTAAAGCTGCGTTTCTCTGTTTTCAGGACAACAAGCGTTTCAACTTTTTCAACTCCTGGCATCTCAAGCATTTCATCGATCACAAAGTCGCGATACGAGGAGATGTCAGGAGCGACAATCTTCAGCAGATAGTCCCAACTACCGGTGATGTTATAGCACTCCAACACCCCTGGGGTCTGGTTGACTCGCTCGACAAACGCCTCGACGATCTGTCGGTTATGCGGGGATAGCGTAACAAATGTAAACGCTGTGGTTTCCAGACCGACCTTCTGTTCATCGATCACTGCCGCAAACTGTTTGATGATGCCTTCCTTTTGCAGGCGTTTCGTTCGACTGAGGCATGCCGAAGCGGACAAGCCTATCCGGCTCGCCAGGGTCGAGTTAGCAATCGTAGCCTCCATCTGCAGTAGACGGAGGATGGCTTTATCAATCTCATCCATAGGTCGATACCTCCTTGTGGCATTGACCTGCAACAGAATAATACCCTAACATAATACAATTATACAGCATAATATTCGGCATATCAAGGCATATCTCGCATAACATGAGGCACAACAGGCGTACCTTTTGCACATTCGCAACCAGGTTGCCATACACCACCAAATGTGGTATGATCAATGCGCAGCCAGGCTGATTTCTGATCCTGGTAATTGCAGTCTATCGCTCGCAATACGATGCCAAATGAACTCTGTTTCAGCATCACTCTGTGTATGACAACGTAACATCCTTGTTCATGAATACCTGCAAGTGCAAATACAACTTCTGTATCAACATTTTCAGCGTGCTTTACGTGTATTCCCATTATTCATCATAGAGATCAATCAGTGGCTTGATCTAATATCCCAGTAGGAGAATTGTATGGCAACGCGAACCGCAGAGATCACACGCGAGACTCGGGAAACCCGGATTCAATTGAAACTCTCACTAGACGGTCAGGGCACAGCCAAGATCCACACAGGGATTGGATTTCTCGATCATATGCTGGAACTGTTCGCACGGCACGGTTTCTTCGATCTGGAGATCCATGCGACAGGAGATATCCACGTGGATTTCCACCATACTGCCGAGGATGTTGGCATATGCCTCGGAATGGCGTTTGCCCAGGCAGTAGGGGACAAGACCGGGATGCGTCGATTTGGGAGCTTCCATGTGCCGATGTATGAGGCATTGGCCCAGGTTGATCTCGATATGTGCGGGCGTGCCTATCTCATCTATCAAACACCGCTACAGCCCGGCAAAGTGGGCGACTTCGATGTGGAACTCGCTGAGGAGTTCTTTCATGGATTTGTGTACCACAGTGGCACAACACTACACATTCAGGTCCCCTATGGGAGCAATCAACACCATATCATTGAAGCCATCTTCAAAGCCGTTGCCAGAGCACTGGATCAGGCAACCAGTCTGGACGAACGAGTCAAAGGGGTGCTCTCGACGAAAGGGGTTCTGTGATGATTGCCATCGTGGACTATGGGATGGGAAATCTCCGTAGCGTGCAAAAAGGATTTGAAAGTGTTGGCTACAAAGCTGTGGTAACGGATCGAGCCAAAGACCTCGCAGACGCAGATGCTGTCGTGCTTCCTGGTGTTGGAGGTTTTGGCCCCGCAATACAGAAACTAGAAAAAACAGGTCTCGCCAATGCCATCCGAAATGAGATAACAGAAGACAAACCCTATCTTGGCATCTGTCTGGGATTGCAGCTACTCTTTGAAGAAAGTGAGGAAAGAGGCATCCATAAGGGGCTTGGCATCCTGCCAGGTCGAGTGGTACGCTTTCGTCAGGGGATCACAGTGCCTCACATGGGCTGGAACCAGATTCAGATCCAGAAATCGATACCGATTCTGGAAGGGATCCCTGACAACGCCTACTTCTATTTTGTCCACTCGTACTATGTGGTACCAGCAGATCCAGAGGTCATTGCGACAACGACAGATTACGATCTGGAGTTCACCTCCATGGTTGCCAGAGGCAATCTGTTCGCGAGCCAGTTCCATCCAGAGAAAAGTCAATCTCTGGGACTCCGCATCCTCAGAAACTTTGGACGATTTGTGGAGGCTCACAGTTCTCATCCGCACTCAGAACAAACGACCCATCAGGAGGACCGATAATGCTGCCACGCATCCTGCTCATTGGTGATTCGATCCGCATAGGTTACGCTCCGCTCGTACGTCGAGAATTTGAGATGGAAGCGGAAATAGTTGAGATCACCGAGAACGGAGGAGACAGCCACAAAGTAGCCGCTCACCTGGCAGATTGGCTCCGCAAGGTGAATGCTGATAGACTCGCGGTGATCCACTTCAACTGTGGTCTGCATGACATCAAACGTCCCTTTGATTCCACAGAAAGGCAGCAATCGCTATCCAGTTACCAGGCGAATTTACAGCAAATTGCATCCTATCTGACAGAGCAGACACCGGCTCAGTTGATATGGGCAACGACAACCCCGGTCATCTACGAGCGACATCATGCGGTGAAAGGCTTTGATCGATTCGAGAGCAACGTTGAAGCATATAACGCAGCAGCATTTGAGATCATGCAGGAATTTGGGATCCCAATCAACGATCTGCACAAGGTGATTCGACAGGATTCTATTGAGGATTGCATCGGGTCGGATGGGGTGCATATGACGGATCATGGAAATGCCCTGCTTGCGGCAGCAGTTACGAAGAAACTACGCGAGCTTGGCAAATAAACTCCTTTCTCCCATATCTATATGGCTGCCTCTGCGAGAACGAACGCGCAATGATAGAACGAAGGTGGTATTACAGCATTGCTGCTATTATCTACGCACTTGTGTCCTGGTCTCAAGTTCTTGCGCAAACACCGTGGGACTGGCAATTAGGTGAAGTAGAAGAGAATCAGATCTATCAGACGGAGATCGAAATTCCAAATGCCAACGAGACTCCCCTGAAGATCCTTCAAGTACGCTCTTCCTGCGGCTGTGTGGATGCAACGATCCTGCAACCGATAGCGGTCCCCAACCGGCCAGCCAGAATCCGCCTCACATTAGATACAACGGGCATCGAATCTCCTTTTCGGACGTTTGTTTATCTTCAGACCGATCAGGAGGATCAACCTGTCCGGCGTCTGACAGTCAGCGGTCGCCTCAAACGCGCACTCACAGAACGCCCTGTCCACATTCAGTTTTACTATGATCCGGCATCCCCCGATGTTGCCCAAGTTCGCGATCTGCTCCAGCAATTACAGAAACAGTATCAGAACAGAGTGTCCCTTGAATCATTTGATATGACTCAGATGGATAACTATACGAAACTGTACCAGTTGGAGGACAAACTGGGTATCACGAGAGTCGATCCTCTCGAAGTCTTCGTGGATGAACTCTATCTGTGCGGTATCAGAGAGATCCGGCAGCGGTTGCTTCCATTGGTCGCCGCGATCCTACGAGGAGAGAACGATGTCACCGCCCCCGAATCGACAGAAGGCGCGCTCGCCGTTCACCTCTACTACACACCTGGCTGTCGGGAATGTCGTCAGATCAAGGCCCTTCTCCTGGAGACACAACAGCGTCTCTCCAACCAACAGCCACCGATAGATATCGCACTAAAGATGCATGATCTGAGTAAGCCGGAAGAGTATGCGCAACTGGTGGCCCTTGAGGAACAGAAGGGAATTATATCGAACGAACCGATGAGTGTCTGGATCGGCGACGAGTCTTTGGCAGGCACACAGCAGATCCGGAACCACCTGGAACCTTTCATACGGCGGGCTGTTCTTTCCCCCACGAACGCCCATACGACATCCCCCGATCCCGGAGCCATTGAGCGACGCTTCCGTTCCTTTTCAGTCGCTGCCATCCTGGGCGCAGGGCTCCTCGACGGGGTGAACCCTTGCGCCTTTACCACGCTCGTGTTCTTCATCTCACTGCTGACCTATACAGGCCGTCAAAGGCGGGAGATCGCGCTGGTGGGTGCTTGTTTCGGCATCAGTGTGTTTGTCACCTACTTACTCATCGGTCTGGGAGTTCTGCACGCGATTCAGGCATTGCAGAGCTATGCTATCGCTGCCAATGTGTTCTACTATTTGGCGACCATATTCGCGCTCGTTTTAGCCGCCTACAGTTTCCATGATGCCATTGCCTATGCACGCACAGGACGACATCAGGATGTCAAGCTGCAACTACCCCAACGGATCAAACGCCGCATTCATGAGGTTATGCGCAAGAATCTCAAGACGCATCATCTTGTCACCGCCGCACTCGTTATCGGAATCGTTGTCTCCGGCCTCGAATCGATCTGTACGGGGCAGGTGTATCTGCCAACGATTGCACTGGTAACACGCGACCCGACACTACGTCTAAATGCCTACGGTTACCTGTTGCTCTACAATCTCATGTTCATCACACCGCTGATCATTGTGTTCGGCATTGCCTATTTTGGCGTCGGCTCAGAACGGCTTGGCAGATTTGCCCAACAGAACTTCGTGGCAATCAAGTTTCTCACCGCATGCCTTTTTGTTGGTCTGGCGGTATTGATGCTTTACGGCAGATAGCTCTTAGTCTTCAGGCTTCGGGCTTCAGGCTTCAGTAGCTGGCTTACTTGCTGACGCCTGACACTTGATGTCTGAAGTCTGGCTGAATACCCACGATCACACACAAGTCAGATGAACCAACATTCATACCGAAGGGTTTCACCATGTCAATGATCATCGCACTCGCCAACCAGAAAGGGGGCACCGGTAAGACGACAACGACACTGAACCTGGGAGCGGCGTTGGCGGACAACGACAAGGCCATACTGCTTGTGGACGCTGATCCGCAGGGCAACCTCAGTGTAAATCTAGGATTGTCTATCGAAGAACTCCCCTGCACCCTGTATGATGTGCTTCTCGATGGCTGCCCTCTGGAGGACGCGATTCACACCGATCTGCCCGCTGGGATGCATTTGGTGCCAGCGAATCTGGATCTCGCAGGAGCCGAAGTAGAATTGATGAACGAAGTGAGTCGGGAAAGCATTCTGAAGGAGGCGTTGATACCCGCTACCGAGAACTATGACTATATTCTGATCGACTGCCCTCCCAATCTGGGATTACTCACACTCAATGCGCTTACCGTGGCGAATCTGGTGATTGTGCCCGTACAGACGGAGTTCCTCGCAATGCGTGGAATCAAGCAGCTACAGACCATATTGCACAAGGTAAAACGGCGCACGAATCGATCCCTGGAGATAAAATTCCTGGGAACCCTTTACGACAAACGCACGATCCATGCGAAGGATGTGATCGAGGAATTGCGCGAGATCTTCGGTGAGCAAGTCTACAATACGGTGATCCGA
>JAJRTO010000093.1 GCA_024278235.1 Candidatus Poribacteria bacterium | reverse complement strand
TTCCTTAGCTTACGCAGGTTGATGTCGACGATCTCTCCAGAGCGTTGAGCCTGTAACTTTCGCTCGCCTGGCTCAGCTCCAAAACCGAGGCGTTGATATACCAACGCCCCTTCTTTGAAGATCTCCGACATCAGGTTCACGCCGAGTTTGTACTCCAGATCCTGCTCCAGTGATGTATGCATCTCTTGTTGAGCATATTCGACAAGCATGCTGGCAAATCGGTCTTCACCCAGAGACAGGATGGCTTTCCATGCGAAGTGGAGTGTGATGATTATGAGACACACAACCAGCAGAAAACTCAGAAGTGTCAAGTACACTGCAACAGCATCGGATGGACTGAGGTTCACCATCACCATAGCAGCAATGAGGGACAGTAATACTAGGAGGCTCGCGCCAATGACCCATCCGATGTGCAACCACCTAACGTACCTATGCAACAGGAATGCAAGTCCCCTGGAACTGACAAAATTCACTGTGAGGACAACAAAAGGAATCACCAATCCCACAATTGCCAGTGGTACCCCAATGAGAGTGCCTAAGATTCGCTGTGCCGCTCCTTGTATTCCACCACTAGTCTGAGCAGTCGTGCTAGTGCCTACAAGGTGTGCTATCGCTCCGCTCCAGCAGTACTTCAGATCCAAGCCGACGAGGATTGCCACGGTGACTGCGAAGCCCAAGAGGACAATCGCATATAGGTTCAGCCGGAGCTTTTTTATCCCACGATATGCGATGGATTCACGGTACTCCTTGATGAGGGAGCTGAGTTTTCGCTTTGCTGCTAGATCTTCCATGTTGTGCTGATAGTCGTGAATACTGATGAGTGTTGCGCTGTGAGCTATCGCAGATGTCTCTCATCTCTTTGGAGATAACAGCTTACCTGCGAATATGCTCTTTGATTGGTCGCCTCAAGTGGTATTGCAGGCTGCAGATCGAGGATGACTCGCAGATCAGGATTGCTGTCGAGCATTTTCCGTGAAGACCTGCTTTCCTGCTACCATGTATTCCTGAATCCGGCGGAGGCATTCGCCAATATGGATCAGATAGAGGCGGTTGTCTCTCATAGTCGCACCGCTTCCTGGAGCACTTTGTCTCGGATATACCAGTGGAGCCCCCTTTCGGTGGTCACGTCCACTTTGCATTGCAGTAAATCCTGCAGATCCATCAGCAGGTGGCCCAGATCCATCAGACTGCGCCCCGGCTCCAACTCCACGAGCAAATCCAGGTCGCTGTCAGGGCCGGTGTCTCCCCGTGCAACAGAACCAAACACACGGATATCCTGGACTCCGTGCCGGGCTGCGATGCGGAGAATATCCTGGCGTTTCTCTTTCAGGAGTGTATTGAGGTCCACGGATAGGTCTCCTTTGTTAGCTGTCAACCCGCTATTCTCTGTTCATCACCTCAATGGTAGCGTGGATTTCTTCTGCAGCCTGCTTTCCTTCTTCTTCAGTAGTCCGCGCAGCTTACAATACGCCAGATAGTATCTTCCGCTACCGGGCAATCCTTTCATTTTGACTTGGCGCCGGCGTAGAAAACGCCACTCTTCTCTTCAAGGCGATCGGTGGCTGTTGGTGGTTCAACAGACAGGGCCGAGATCTCCCCATGCCACTCGGGTGTCATCTCTACGTCAAGTGCAGCCAGCGAGACCTCCAACTGCTCCACGTTGCGTGCACCGATGATTGGGGCCGTGATGGCAGGATGAGACATCACCCACGCTATAGCCAACGATGCTGGTTCCACTCCCTGTGCTCGTGCATGTGCGACAAATCGCTCGGCGATCTCGTAATACACTGGCAAGCTGTAACGCTTTGTATACATCGGATTCTCCACTATCCTTCCTTTCTCTGGCCTGCGCGTCGTCTCGTATTTGCCGGTCAGTAAACCAGCACCCAACGGACTATATGAGATAACTCCTATCTGCTCTGCCTGCGCCAACGGCAAGATCTCTACTTCAGCCTGACGCTTGACCAGATTATACATCGGTTGGATACACTCGAAACGGGATAGACCTTCCCGCGCAGAAATGCCCAGTGCCAGTGCGATCTGCCACGCTGCCCAGTTGCTGACTGCCGGGTATAGGATCTTGCCCTCGCGTACCAGATCATCCAGGGCACGTACCGTGTCTTCGATGGCTGTCTGATCATCGAACTTATGCACAAAGTACAGATCCAGACGATCCGTACCGAGGCGTTTCAGACTGGCCTCCACGGCAAGTTTGATGTGGCGACGTGAAGCTCCCGTTGCGTTTACGTCATCTCCCATGGGGGCAGCGAACTTGGAGGTAAGCACGATCTCATCACGGCAATCTGCGATCAGCTCGCCCAGAATCTCTTCAGAACGTCCCTTAGAATAGACATTGGCTGTGTCAAAGAAATTGATACCTATCTCACGGCAACGGCGGAACATAGCCGCAGATGTTTTCTCATCTGCATCATCACCGAAGGACATCGTCCCAAAACACAGACGAGAAACCTGCACCCCAGTTCGACCAAGCGTTCGATATTCCATCAGTTACATCTCCTCTCAGAATCCGATATGAGTTAAGTTTAGATTGGCCCCCCCGACAAGGTGTCGTTCTGCTGTCCTTTGCTGCATCATTCTAGCAGCATGTTACTGTTCCGACAACTGGAAAGGCGGTATTCATGCAGCATATTATAGCGTGGTTCCATCAAGAATGAAACAAGAAACAGAAGAAATTCGCTTGACAGGTCGGTCGTCCTGCTTTATCATCTGACTCAACGCACGTCATAGGAACCTTTAACCATTGGCTTTGACTTGTGCAATCCAGCTCAGATAAAAGAGTATGTTCGCGGAATCATCGATGAAGCTGCTGTTTTCAATCATGCGCTGACTCAAGATGAAATCAAACAAGCATATGACAACGGCATCCTATGAACTGGATGAAATTGTGGTTACCGGAAGCCGTGTCTCCCTGGATTCGCCCGATTACGTTCAGTGGAAATCCTCAATTGCTCCGAGATTAGACGGTCAAGTGCTATCTCCATCGGAGTGTTCCCTTGCCTGGACGCTGGAGACGTTGGGTTCGCCATAATTGATAGCGAAACCGGGCAGATGCGGCTAATACGTAAATCAACTCGCAACTATCCATGAGCCCTAACTCATAAGTAATACTGAATTTGGCCTGTTCATCCCAGGAGGAATGACATGGACTGTATTTTCTGCAAAATCGTTGCAGGAGAGATTCCCACAACCAGGATCTACGAAGACGAAGAAACGCTGGCTTTTATGGATATTAACCCGGGTAATCCAGGTCATGCACTTGTGATCACCAAGAAACATGTGCGCAATCTGTTTGACATGGAGCTGGAGGATGGGGCGGCTGTGATGCGAACGGTTGTGAAGGTCGCCCAGGGAATCCGTGATGCGCTTGCGCCAGATGGATTGACTCTGGTTCAGGCAAATGAAGCAGCAGGCTTTCAGGTGGTCATGCATTTTCATATGCACGTTTTGCCCCGCTGGGAAGGCGATGGGATTGTGGAACCGTGGGAGCCAAAGCAGATAGATATGGATGCTATCCAGGCGACAGCGGAAAAGATCCGGGCCTGCATCTAACCGTTTCAAAACTTCTGAACGGGTTACGATGCGTCCCAGTCCGTGTATTTTCTAACTTTAGGTGCTTTTCTTATCATGTTCTCCTATACCCTCCGACGTTTTGCCTCCATGCTTCCGGCACTCCTTGGGGTGTCTTTGCTGGTGTTCCTGATGATCCATCTGGCGCCCGGAGATCCTGCAAGGTTGCTGCTTGGAAAGCGAGCCACTCCCGAACTGGTGACCAAGATCCGCACGGATCTTGGTCTCGATAAACCGATTTATGTGCAGTATGTCCTATATTTGAAGCGAATTGTGCTTCACGGAGATCTGGGCACATCCACCCATAGCCGCCGTAAAATCACGACGGAACTCGGTGAACGATTTCCTGCCACTCTGGAACTGACGTTTGCTGCGATGATCCTCGCTATTGTCGGAGGCATTTTACTCGGGGTGCTGGCGGCAACTCACCGGGGACGCGCTCTGGATTTTCTAGGGATGTTTAGCTCACTCGCCGGCGTTTCTATGCCTATCTTCTGGCTGGGGCTGGTACTCATCTTGATTTTTGCCTATGGATTGGGACTCTTTCCCGTATCAGGCAGGCTCAGTCCACAGTACGATATCTCACTGGAAAAACTCACGGACATCGCTTTCCTGAATAACTTCTATACTTTGCGTACGGTTGCGACAGGTAATTGGACAGCTTTCTGGGACTATCTACGCCATCTTGTGTTGCCGGCCGTGACGCTTGCAACGGTTCCGTTAGCAGTCATTGCACGTATCACACGTTCCAGCATGCTGGAAGTCCTGCATCAGGACTATATTCGCACAGCACAGGCAAAAGGATTGTCACGTCGTAAGGTGGTCTTCAAACATGCCCTCAAAAACAGTTTGATTCCTGTCGTTACCGTCATCGGATTGGAGTTCGGCTACTTACTTGGGGGAGCTGTATTAACGGAGACAGTCTTTGCCTGGCCTGGAGTAGGACGCTGGATCGTGGAGGCCGTTAGTAAGCGGGATTTCCCTGTAATCCAGGGGGGAGTCCTTTTTATTGCGACTCTCTTCATGCTGGTCAACCTTTTGGTCGACATGCTTTACACCTATCTGGACCCACGGATTCGATTGGGATGAAATCCCACCTCAAGAATGGGAAAAACCACAGGATACTTTCCACAATTGACATTGACAGCGTAGGCGCTATCTCGTAAAATGGAGGACAAATTCAAAGCTGGAGGTCATTATGGTTGTCAAAGTTGGCTTTATCGGTGCCGGTGGTATCTCCGGAGCACATATTCCGTTCCTGGCACTGCAGGAAGATGTGCAGCTCGTAGCGATGTGTGATATTGACGAAGAACGTGCGAAGTCAAGAGCCGAACAATCAGGAAATCCTGACTGCAAGGTGTATACGGATTTTCCGAAGATGTACGACGAAGTAGAGATGGATGCCGTCTACATCTGTCTGCCTCCATTTGCTCATACTGAGCAGGAGCTGATTGCGGCTGATAAAGGGATCGCCATCTTTGTCGAAAAACCGATCGCGACAACGATGGAGAAGGCGGAGGAGATCGCCAAAGCGATTGAGGAAAACAACATCATATCATCGGTAGGCTATCATTGGAGGAATACCGATAGCGCCGATCTCGCGAAGAAAGTACTTTCACAGCATACGATTGCAGGGGCACATGGTTACTGGATGGGCGGTATGCCGGGGGTCGCCTGGTGGAGACGCCGTGAAGGTTCCGGTGGGCAATTAGTTGAGCAGACGACGCATATTGTGGATCTCTGCCGATACATGGTGGGTAGCAATGCCAAGACCGTCTACGCATCCGGTTTTGCCGGACTGATGACAGATGTTCCCAACTACGATATTGAGGATATGAGCATCGTCAACATCACGTTCGAGAATGGCGCGATTGCGGCGATCACTTCAGCTTGTATCATCAATCAGGGAGGTAGTGTGAAGCTGGATGTGTTTACAAAAGGTCTCACAGCCGAGGTCGGTGGTGGGAGCGTGCGATTCCGAGGTGAACGTCCGGAGGGAGTGCCGGAAGCCTATCAAGCCACCCAGAACGGTTATAACATGGAAGATCGAATTTTCATCGATGCAATTAAATCGGGGGATCCGTCAGCGATCAAATCACCTTATGCTGACGCGCTCGAAACGCACCGGATCACGATGGCAGGAAACAAATCGCTCGAAACGGGTGAGGTAATTCATCTCTAGAATCTCTGGGTTGCGAGTCATGGCTTTGACAGGTCCTTCTCGCAACCCATGATCACTGGTACCTTCTCTTCTTTTTTTTCTTTGGTAAAAAGTCCTTCTGATGAATGTTGTACTCACCCATTTTCTTCAGAAGCGTTCGTCTGCTGAGCCGCAGTTCAAGGGATGCCCGTACGACATCGCCTTGGGCATCACGCAGTGCCTGTCGTATCATTCTGGTCTCAAGCTGGCGTTGAGCAAAACTGGCCTGCATGTCATTCCCTCCCAACTGCTCCAGAAATGAGTGTCTCAAGTGCGCTGAAGTCAGAGTGTGCTGAAGTCAGAGTGCGCTGAAGTCAGATTCGCACATCACACCTTACTCCCGAATATCCTGGCTTTTAATATTGTGTTTGCCCATACGGTATTGGAGTTTGCGGCGTGAAATGTGGAGCAGCGCAGCCGCGTCCGTCTGATTCCCTCCGGTACGTTGCAGGGCTGCCAGGATATATTGCCTTTCGACTTCCTCCCAGGACACTCCCCCTTCGGGAAGCTCAATGTTC
>JAJRTO010000092.1 GCA_024278235.1 Candidatus Poribacteria bacterium | reverse complement strand
GCCTTCCAGACCACCGGCTTCGGCTGGCAGTCGTTGATGCAGTCCCATCTGAAGTTCTCCAATGATACAATGGAGAGTTGGAGAGAGTCAAGCTCCCCGGAAGTTTTTTCCATGATACGGACTGGAGACAGGGCAGTGAATCCTTATCCCATCGATCCTTTCACCTATGGCATAGATGTTGCGTGAGACCGATAGGTCGTACTTGTGTTGAAGGGGGCTGGCGAGTGCGAGACCCCCTCACAGAGGTTCCCAGAGAAATGGCGAAAGGGTTTACGAATGCCGGAAATCAAGAGTACTAAAAGCACCGAAGGAACCAAAAGAGTTGTTCCAACTGCAGCCGAGTTTCATGTTCATGATCTATTGGAGATGGCCTTTTCAAAAGGGGCCTCTGACTTACATATCACTGTGGAGCGTCCTCCTGTTTTACGAATCGACGGCGAGATCACCGATTTGCCCTATCCCCCACTTACACCGGAACGCACCGAACAGCTCATCCATCAATTGCTAACCCCACAGCAAGCCGAAGTATTCGATAGAGAGATGGATATGGATTTTTCATATTCGCTGGATGGGGTGGGACGTTTTCGTGTGAATGTGTTTCGGCAGCGCGGAGCCTGTGCGGCTGCTCTCCGTACGATATATGCCGAGATTCCGGCATTTGAACAACTGGGCCTCCCTAAAATACTACTTCAGATAGCCCGTCTTCCTCGAGGATTAGTGTTGGTGACAGGTCCCACCGGAAGTGGTAAGTCAACGACACTCGCGGCAATGATCGACTATATCAACACCACACGTGCCTGCCATATTGTGACGATAGAAGATCCTATCGAATACTATCATACACACAAGAAGGCCCTTGTGAACCAGCGGGAAATATTTTCCGACACGCAATCCTTCGCCAGTGCGATGAAACATGTGCTACGTCAGGATCCCGATGTCATCCTGGTCGGCGAAATGCGCGATCCGGAAACGATGAAAACGGCCATCGAAGCGGCTGAGACGGGACATCTTGTGTTCTCAACGCTCCATACGATCGATGCCGCTCAGAGCGTGGATCGAATCATCGACTCCTTTCCACCTCATCAGCAACAGCAGATCCGCGTTCAATTAGGAGGCGCTTTACGAGCGGTGATTTCTCAACAGTTACTCCCCAGACTCAGTGGTGGAGGGCGAGTGCCCGCTCTTGAGATCATGATCGCAACTCCTGCGGTGAGTAATCTCATCCGTGAAAGTAAAACCCATCAGATCTATTCTGCTATCCAGACAGGGGGCCAGGCAGGGATGCAGACCATGGATCAGGCTCTCAGAGATCTGGTTCGACGGCGAACCATCAGTCGTGATGTTGCTCTGGCACGCGCGCTCAACCCACGGGAACTCCTTAACATGCTACGTTAAGCACGCGTCGGTGGGGGCGGGGAACCAAGAGTCCGGAATAGAGCATGGCGGCCGCAGAATGGAGACCGGAAACCGTGAGTTTCAAATGGCAACGATATAACAAACGCATCAAGGGCATTAGTTTGTATGGCCCTCTATTTGGGATCACCAGTGTTCTCTTTCTGCTCATCTTTTTTTTGATGAGAGCGTCTCTTTGTTGCATGTGTTTCTGTTCATGGGGATCAATGCGGTCTTCTGGTTAGGTATTCCCATTCTCAGTCCATCCATCCGATCCCGCTGGCTAACTTTCTCCCTCATCGGTCTTTTTGTATTGATTGTACATTTTGTGCTGGTGTTCACTGGTGGACAGAGCAGCCTTTTCTACTACCTCTACTATCCCATTATCTTCTCTACGGCATTTATGTATGGTCTTAGTGGTGTGGTACCTTTGGTGGCTCTGATCACTCTCCTGTATAGCTCCCTTTTCTGGGGAGACCCGATGCACACGTTTGTCGTACGTATCGCGCAACTTGCGCTTGGGGGACTCATGCTTGGGTTCTTGAGCGAGGAAAAACGCAATATCGAACGCAAACTGGGCAATTATGCTGAAAGTCTGATCAACAGCATCGGCAGCGGTATGATCGTAACAGATCTGAAGGGAAGAATCCGATCTCTGAACCGTGCTGCAGAAAAGATCTTGGGCTATTCCACAGAAGAACTCAGTGGCAAACGGATCGATCAGGATATCTCCATCCATCCGGAGGGACTCAGTCCGATACTCAACGCTCTCAGTAAAGGCGAAAATCAGGACCGCATCGATACACATCTGATCAAGAAGACAGGAGAAGAGATACCGGCAGGCGTAAGTGTCTACCTGCTAGAGGAGAATGACGAACAGATTGGTGTCGTGGAGATCTTCCGGGATCTCAGTGAAATCAAGGCACGCGAAGCTCAGATTGAGCGACAACGCCGTCTTGTCGCTTTGGGTGGAATGGCCGCAGAAGTCGCTCATGAGGTGCGAAATCCCCTGGGAGGGATCAAGGGGTTTGCGTCTCTGTTGGGGAGAAAAGTCCAGGATGACACAGCGAAGAAGTACGTCAACAGGATTATTGAAGGTGTGAGTAGTATCGAACAGGTCGTGGATGATTTCCTGCTCTATGCACGTCCAATGGAACCACGCCTGCGGATGTCAGATTTCCATCAGATCTTAGATACTTGCCTTCTGCTCAGTGTTGAGCAGAATGAGACGATCCAGGTGGAAAAGCATTATGGGGAGAATATCCCCAAGTTGCCAATGGATCCTGAGCAGATGCGACAGGTACTGATGAACCTCATGATCAATGCGGAACAAGCGATGCCGGATGGTGGGGTTTTCCGCATTCAGACACGGGTGGTACAGACGCAGGGAACTTCCACGAATCAGCGGCCAGAATACGTAGAAGTAACGCTCGCCGATACCGGCGTTGGTATCCCACATGCGGTACGTGAGAGAGTCTTCGATCCTTTTTTCACGACGAAGGACACGGGAACCGGCTTAGGATTGGCTATTGTCCACCGCATCATCGAATCCCATCATGGCGCGGTCTATGTCAGATCTGGCAAAGAACAGGGAACCGTTTTTGTGTTAGAGTTGCCGGTGAATCAGTTGTCAGTCACAGGCAGATGTTCTGAAGAGTCTCCATGAGGATCCGCATAGGGAGGCGTAGACAAGCATTCATCGTTTAGACAGCAACGTGGGATAACCTACAGGAAGGGAAATACTATGCAGGCACACCGGGAACGGATACTCGTGGTAGATGATGACCGCAGCATGAGGGATTTTGTGGAGGCCGCTCTGGCAGAAGCCAATTACCAGGTCGATAGCACATCTTCTGCCGAAAATGCTGTCGTGATGTGCCAACAGCAACACTATGACTTGGTGATTACGGATGTGCGTATGCCTCGTATGAGCGGATTGGAACTTGTCAAGTATCTCAAACGACATGGACGCGACGTTGGCCCCGAAATCATGCTCATGACGGCTTATGCCACAATTGAGGATGCGGTCGAGGCCATACGCATGGGAGCCTATAACTATATCCAGAAACCTTTCGATTCCGTAGAGCAGTTTGAATTGGAGGTCGAGAGGGCACTCGAAAGAAGCCGGCTACTGCGGGAGAATGAGCAGTTGCGGCAAGAGGTCGAAAATACACGTGCCTTCAGGACGATCATCGGCAACAGCAAGAAGATGGAGGAAGTCTATGATCTGATCGACGCCGTGGCACGTACGGACACAACGG
>JAJRTO010000091.1 GCA_024278235.1 Candidatus Poribacteria bacterium | reverse complement strand
CAGCGTGATAACTTCAAATCCGTGCTGCCGGAAGATGGGTCTGAACAGGAGGTACTTCGTGTGGTTTCTGGTGGCCATCAACAATGGTTTCACTATCATCCGTCATTCAGACGAGCCAATTTAGCCCACGATTCCATCCATTGAGAACATTCCCCTTACCGCATCAACGTCCTAACGTGCCAACGCACACACCCGTCAGCGGCATTTCAGCGGGAAGACCCGTACCTGCTCCGGGGCGAACGGGACTTGCAGAAGCCCCCCTTCCTCCGCCCAACGCACGGGAAAGCGTTCGCCGCTGACCTGATCCGTTACGTCGGACACCCCGGCCAGGTCCAACGGCGCACGTGCGATCCGGATCGTTGCCGTCTGGGGTTCATCCGAATCGTTGAGGAAAGTGAAATAGACGTTCCCCGTCCCGTCGGGACCGAACCGCTCCACGTAGACGTGCTCGTTGTCGCTGGTCGTGTGCGGGATCGGCTCCCAGCCGGCTTCTGCCACCCGCTTGATCAGCGGGATGTACCGCTTGAACAGGAGGCGGTCACGGTTGCACCAGCGCGGGTTACGCCAGTAGGGATCCTCCGCCGCGTTATGGCTGAACATGCTCGGATACATGCCGTAGAACAGACATCGCTGGAAGTACTTTTCCACTAGGTCAGGCGTGAACTCGTCGTAGCGCGTGTTCATCAGGAACAGATAGGGCTTCTGAGCGCACAGAGCGCGTTTGAAGTTCATCCAACGGTCGGAACGGCGGCTTCCACTGTCCCTCGCGCACCCAGTTCGTCTCCGTGCCCATCACGTCGATCCAGGGAGCCAGGAACGCGAACCGCCTCGTTGAAATGCGTGCCGTCGTTGTTGCAGAGCAGCCAACATCAGTATTTTGCTCATAGGTTTCTTTCCTCATTGGCTCATGTAAAAAGAAAGTACAGCGTAGGACGGGCAGCCCTGCCCGGTCAAGTCGTCGTTGCTGAATAGGGAGATGCGATCACTCGACGTTTTTCAACGTTCCCCAGATCGTGCTGAGTTTGGCCGCAGGAGAGACAGCGGCGACTCCGACGGTATGCTCATACCCATCGTTCATCAGAACCTGAATGTCCTCCGCCGAAAGGACCGTGTTGAAATAGATGACCTCATCGATGGTGCCGTTGAAGAAGTTCCCGGGAACGGGGCCAGCGGTCGATATGCCACCGATGCGGAATTCCCGGGACGCATCCAGTTCCACTTGCACCCCCATTTCCGAACCTCGGCTGATCCCGTCGATGTACAGTTCCATCTTGTCCCCATCATAGGTGGCGACCACGTGATGCCACTGTTTCAAGGTGATATCCGACTTGATCCCGGTCCACTCCGTGTTCTCGAAGATCTCAAACAGGAATTCCTTTTCGTTGTTGACGATCATCACGCCCCAATTGACGCTCCCGGCAGCTCCCCAGCCGACATGAGAACCTCGGGAAACCATGTGATTCCAGCCCTGGGTGGCCGGCATATTTGCCCAGAACGCGACGGTGAACGTATCGAGATTCAAGCTCTCGTCATTGCCACAACTCACGAAATCGCCCGCACCGTTGAATTGGAGTGCACTGCCGAACTGCCCTTTCACCAACTCCGGATTGCCCTGAACCTGGCCGTCGTGACCGTTGTCTGAATCATCCCGGATCGTCCCATTGTCGACCGACTCGAACAACCATGCGCCGACAACCGTGTCGGGATCGATGGCAGCGTGACCGGTCGCAACCAACACACCCGCCATCCATAGGATCATCACACCAGCACCGGCAAACTTAGGATAACGCATCGCTAATCCCTCCTTATGAAATGAACTGAAGCAGATTCCTTCGGGGAATCCATCGTTCAATCGGGAATCGTGTCCCCATTGACCACGGTTTCAGAAAAATATCGAAATGATCCTACCATGTGTCCTCACTTCGCACAACAGAAATTTGAACTCGCTCCTGCCTATGGCTCAACCACCACCTTGATGCTACCCAGGGATGCCTGGAATGCTTCTTCAATGCGTTCGAGCGGAAAGCGGCCTGTCACGAGCGGCTTCACATGCACATCGCCCGAAGCCAGCAGATTCACGGCCTGGCGCATCTCCGCGATGGAGACTCCCATCGTTCGGATCACGCTGAGGCCCTTCACCTCGATGACGTCGAGCCTGAGTGCACCAGGATTTGGTGCACCGATGCATATGAGAGCCCCTTGTGGTGGCAGCACATCCAGAGCCCTGGCAGTCACAGCACTCGAATGCCCCACCACATCGTAGGCCACCTTTACCTCAGTACCTTCGAGTGCGTTCCATGCAGATTCATCGGTGGCGTTGATGGTGATAAAGTCGCCGGTCTGGCGGGCGATGGCTAGATGGTTCTCGTTGACATCGACGACAAGGACGTTGTCTGCACCGCAGGTCTTCAGTACCTGTGCGAGCATCGTCCCAATCGCACCCGCACCGAACACAATGCAATCGAGCGCGGTGACGTCCCTCAAATGAGCCGCACCAACTGCGACAGCGAGGGGTTCCGCCATCGAGGCTTCAGCGAAGTCGATGTTGGTTGGTTTCGGATAGAGGCAGCGGGCTGGGATGCAGACGTACTCGGCAAAACCACCTCCTACCCCATACCCGATGACACCTTGCCGATTGGAGCAGAGGAATGTCCTCTCGACCTTACAGTATTTGCACTCACCACAGGGGATGATAGGATCGGCAATGATTTCTTGTCCCACAGCAACGGCGTCAGTCGCATTGACGCGTTCCACAACACCGCTCAACTCATGTCCGGAAACGATCTCCCTGACTGTCGGCCTGGCGAGCCCGCTCTTGTCGCTTCCACAGATGCCGCAGGCTTTGACGCGCACCAGCGCCTCGCCTTGTTTCGGTTCTGGCGTAGGTACGTTTCGGATTTCGAACCGGCCCGATCCAAGGGAAAACGCAGCTTCCATGAATGTGCCTCCTCACAGGTATCGACGCAGATGCGTCAGTGCTTCGAGGTAGTTATCAGAGCCGACATACTCAATGATCAAAGGTAGGTGCGGTACGTGCTGCCGACACAACGCCACGAACCGTGCGTAGTCCAGGTCTCCTTGACCGGCAGGAACGCCACGAGTCACATGGAGCTTGCGATCCTTCGCATGCAATGCAGCGATGTACGGCCCGAGAGCATTGAACATCTCGTCCAGCGAGTTGTGT
>JAJRTO010000090.1 GCA_024278235.1 Candidatus Poribacteria bacterium | reverse complement strand
TGGATGCGCTGGAGCAAACCGGTCAACTGGAAGATACGCTCATCCTATTCACATCGGATCATGGGGAAATGCTGGGGGATCATGGGATTTATCTCAAAGGGCCCTACTTCTACGAGCCTGCGATAAGGGTTCCCCTGATCATCTCATGGCCTGCAAAGATCGAGGCGGCTCGACGCAGCACAGCGTTGGTCGAGTTGGTGGACCTGGCACAGACGTTACTGGATGCCGCTGAACTCCCCCACCAGCCCGGGATGCAGGGGCGGTCACTTTGGCCGTTGCTCACGGGTCAGGCGGAACTCAATCTTCATCGTGATGATGTGTATTGCGAGTATTACAACGCGCTGTCCGGGCATAAAGATCCGGCAGCGTACGCCACCATGCTGCGTACCGACCGGTACAAGTTGGTGGTCATGCATGGATTGGACACTGGTGAACTCTACGATCTGGATCAGGATCCAAACGAAACGGTAAACCAGTGGGATAATGCGGCGTATCGGGAAATCAAGCTGGAGATGCTCAAGCGATTGTGCGACCGTATGGCGTGGACGGTAGATCCGCTACCGGTACGTGAGGCCGCATGGTAGAATGCTGCATCAGATATCAATCCGGATAGGTCAGAACCCCGTTTTCTCCAAGAAAACGGGGTTCTCCTTGTCCAGTCGTCGCGATCTGAAATCCGAGCACACGTAGCTCGGTCGGCCCCCATCATGAAGTGTGGGCCGACCATACAATCTACCCGATCTGCACAGGTTGTCCGTTTTCGGCTGACTGATAGATCGCATCGATAATCTGCATCAGGACAACGGCTTCCTGGGGATTCGAGAGCGGTTCTTCTTCACCCAGGATCGTATTGACGAAATTGATCACCGCCCGTTCGCGTCCCATCTTCTCATCCGTATCCGTGATGATCTGCCGGTTGACCGACTTTCCATGTTCCTGAACGTAGAGTTCGCAATCATCGATAGCTGTTTCATCAAGCCCATCGATTCCGAACAGACGCCGGATCATTCCACCAGCCTTCGTTCCCTGGAATACAACGGAGACCTCTTCGCGCTTATTGATTTCTGCCCAGGAATTGCGACAGTAGAGTACCTGTCCCGTCTTGAACCGAACAAATGCGTGTGCTGCTGTCTCCACGTCCATGATACCACCTTCGACATCAGGAATTCCCCAGGGGCCCTTGAAGTCTGAGTTCCCTGCGAAATCGGTGAATGTGGCGGCAAGTACCCATTCCGGCTCCGGAGTTCCCATAAAATAGAGTGCCAGATCGATCATATGCAGTAGATCGATCACAGGGCCACCACCGGAGAGAGCCTTCTGTGTAAACCAACCGCCAAATCCCGGGATACCGGTGCGACGGATCCATGATGCCTGGGCCGAGTTGATAGTGCCAACCGTGCCATCTTTGATGTACTGCATCAACGCCTGTGCTTCAGGGCGGGCCCGGTTGTTGAAGTCGAACATCAGCATCTTACCGTTCTCTTCAGCAGCGGCTGCCATGTCGATGGCTTCCTGTGCGCTGATGGCAGGTGGCTTTTCACAGAACACATTTCTTCCTGCGTTCAGCGCATCGATGCTGATCGATGCATGGAATTTGTTCGGCACACATACGCTTACCGCTTCAATATCAGGGCACGCATCGAACATCTTCTGATAGGAATCAAAGACCTTGGGGATGCCATACTCCGCGGCCTGTGCTTTGGCACGCTCCACATCAAGATCTGCAATTGCAGCGACATCTGCGCCTGCAGCCTGATAAGCTGCAATATGATAGTTTGTGATCCCTCCGGCTCCAATAATACCAACGCTTAATTTCGCCATCTGTATCCTCCTGATCAGTTCTGAAATGGTAGGCGTTGAAATAACGGTTATCATCCTAGGTTTGTGTCATTTTACATGAAAACCAAAGTATAATCAAGGGGGAGGTCTGGGATTTTTGTTGACCTGGGGGTGAAAACTTGGTAAGATAACGCACATTTGATTGCAGATTGATCGCACGGATCCATAGTGATCGAGTAACCACGCACCAGGTAGGTGAGACGATGAGTCGAGAGATGGACTTGCAGCAACTAGAACTGGATTTGGATCTGAATAGTCGCAGCTTCGAGCTTCGTGAGATGTATTGGCGGGGGGAGTACAAGAAATACCTCGTGAGCAAAGTGCTGACAGGTTCTGGTGAACCAACATTGGTAGGAAAGTCGAAAGACTTTGCGACCCTGTTAGAGGAAACCCCGCCGGCCATTCAACCGTTGGACAGGATCGCCGGCATCATGACAGTCGGGCCGGCTGAAGGAAGTAGCCTTGAGTTGGGCCATTATGATGGACATTACACTCCTGGACACGCAAACCTCATCCGCATGGGATACACAGGTATTCGTGACAGAGCACGGGAGAAATTGGCGGCGGAATCGGACCCATCCAAGATAGATTTCCTCGAAGCAACGGTCATCGCTTATGACGCGGCATGCCAATTCACCGAGAAGCATGCTCAGCATGCCCGTGAACTCGCGAACAAAGAGGAGGATTCTAACCGCAAGACAGAACTCATGCAGATTGCGGATGCCTGCCACCAGCTTGCCATCGGTCCGCCCCGCTCATTCCATGCAGCACTGCAGATGATGTGGTTCACGTTCATGTATGGAGGACGCGGTAGTATCGGCAGATTCGACCAGTGGATGTTTCCTTTCTATCAGGAGGACATCGAGTCAGGCAAGATGACTCACCTGGAAGCACAGGAGTTGCTTGAGAATTACTTCATCAAACTCAACTACTTTGGTCGTAACAACGATACACTGCGCAATATCGCTCTGGGCGGGCAGACTCGGGATGGTAGAGATGCCTCCAATGCAGTGACCTATATGTGTCTGGTTGCAGGTGCTAAACTGATGTTACCGGAGCCGAAACTGAACGTCCGATTCTTTGAAGATTCCCCCCGTGAGCTTCTGGAACTCTCGTGCCGCTTGACGTGCAAGGGATTGAGTAATCCCGCCTATTTCAATGACCATGTTGCGGTCCCAGGATTATTGAGGTTGGGAATCCCAATTGAGGATGCTCGTGATTACTGTAATGACGGGTGTTCCGAACTCATCATCGGTGGCAGAAGCACGATAAGGTTTAGCAACTTTGACACATTGCCCATGCTCAACAAGACGGTTCAAAAGGGCGAGCAGGAACCTTATGACAGCTTCGACGCGGTCATCGAGGATTTCGAGAAGCGTCTGGAACATCATATTCCAGATAATCCAGGTGGCAAGGCAGCGGTCACCTTCCCCTATTTTGCCGCAAGCCTGGACGATTGCCTGGAGGAGGCTTCGACAACAGGAGTACGGTACAGTATCTGGGGCAGGATCCCATCACAGATGGGCAACGTTGCTGACGGGTTAGCCGCCATCAGAAAGTTCATCTTCGACGAACAGAGCATGACCTGGGAGGAGTTGAGCGCGGCCCTCAAAAACAACTTTGAGGATTGCGAGCCGTTACGCCAGAAGATCCTCAACAGAGCACCCAAGTATGGCAACGATGATGACTACGTTGATGATATCATCAAGCAAATCGCGGAGGATTTCTGTGATAGGCTCCATGATAGGGTGCACAATGAGTTTGGGCCAGGTGGTAAGACGGCGCCCGGATTTATGACATTTGGAATCCATGGTCGTCGATTCTTGCCAGCAACGCCGGATGGTCGCAAACAGGGGGACAACATCGCCAGCAGTTTCTCACCGGCGCTTGGCAGGGATAAGTATGGGCCTACCTCGGTCCTCAAATCTGTAAGTAAGGTGGATTTAACCAAAGCGGGACATGGATCCGTGTTGGATATCGCGTTTCATCCCTCCGCGCTGAAGTGCGAGGAAGGTTACCAGAAGTTTGTGTCTTTTGTCGAGACTTTTCTGAAAATGCCTTGCACGGCAACCCTTCAGGTGAATATGGTTGACAAAGAGACCTTGCTCGAGGCGCGTGAAAATCCGACGGATCCTAGATATCGGACGTTGTTGGTGCGTGTCTGGGGATACTCTACCGTCTTTGTAACGCTTGATCCAGCACTACAACAACATGTGATCGAACGAACTGAGCACTTGTTTTAAGATTCACTGCTCGGAAACTTTTTCATGCTATTAGGAGGAAACAAACATGGCAGGAGGTTATATCGGCAGATTGCTCTTTGTGGATCTCGCCAATCACAAGACCCACGTGGAACCATTGGAAGAGGATTTTTGCCGTAAATTCTATGGTGGCTATGGTTTCGGTGCAAGTATCCTCTATGAACGGATGCCGGCCAAAGTCGATCCGCTGGGGCCGGAGAATATGCTGGGATTTATCTCGGGCCCACTCACAGGGACCCCCGCGCTCGTGGGATCGCGCTACGTCGTCGTGGGCAAATCTCCCCTGACGCAGACCTGGGGCGATGCCAACTCCGGTGGATATTTCGGAACAGCTCTCAAGCATGCCGGGTACGATGGAGTGTTTTTCTCGGGGGTTGCGGAGGAACCGGTCTACCTGCTGATAGAAAATGGCAAAGCGGAACTTCGAGACGCCAGTCACCTGTGGGGGAAAGACACCCATGACACAGAGGATATGCTCAAGGCCGCGCATGGTGACAAGGCCAATGTTGCATGCATCGGACCTTCAGGAGAATCCCTCTCGCTCATTGCAGCCATCATGAACGACAAGGGACGCGCCGCAGGACGCTCCGGCGTTGGTGCACTGATGGGATCCCGTAAACTCAAGGCGATTGCTGCCGTAGGGGATCAAGAGATTCCCATTGCAGACCGTGAACGTACCATGCAGCTTCGACGGGATTACCTCCAGAAGATCGAGGGATTTGGTCCCGTATTGCGTCAGTATGGTACCGCCGGGATTATGGCGGATGCCGCGATGAGTGGTGATGCGCCTGTCAAGAACTGGGGCGGTGCAGGAACCACAGATTTTCCTGATGGAGAGAAGATCAGTGACGAGGCGGTGATCCGTTACCAGGACAAACGGTTTGCCTGCACGCAATGCCCGATCGCCTGCGGTGGTCTGATGAGTGTTCCCAGCGGAAAATATCGACTGAAAGATGGGCACAAGCCGGAATACGAAACTCTCGCCAGTTTCGGATCGATGACACTCAACGACGATGTGGAATCGATCATCAAACTGAACGAGATCTGCAATCGCGCCGGACTGGACACGATTTCCGCGGGCGCCACGATAGCGTTTGCTGTCGAGTGCTTCGAGAACGGGATCCTCACAACAGCCGATACCGATGGTATTGACTCCACTGGGGCAATGCGGAAGGTATTGTGGCCATGACGGAGAAACTGGCAAAGCGCGAGGGATTGGGAGACATCCTGGCGGATGGTGTGAAAGTCGCTTCTGAGAAGATCGGCAAAGGCTCAGAAGAGTTCGCCATGCACATTCACGGTCAGGAAGTGCCCATGCATGATCCCAAATACACGCCCGGACTTGCACCAACCTACCAACTGGATGCCACGCCAGCCCGCCATACTCAGGGCGGCGAACTGATCGCACCCCCCTCCGGGCTTGAATTGGGTGAACATGATCGCGAAAACTACACAGGCCGTGCCAAAGATCAACGTATTCTGGTCAACTTGATGCACGTGGTCAACGCGACAGGTCTATGTATGTTCGGGTATATTTCTCTGAATGTCCAGGCAATACCTGACTTCATGAATTCAATCATAGGCTGGGATGTCGACATGGATGAATGCATCGAGACCGGTGAACGCATCGGGACTCTGCGTCATCTGTTCAACCTCAGAGAAGGTCTCAATCCACGTAACTTCAAGGTCCCGGGGAGGATCCTCGGAAATCCACCTCTCAAGGAAGGGAATGTCCGCGATATCACTGTGGATCTCGACACAATGGTGAAGGAGTATCTGGAGTTGATGGATTGGGATGTAGAGACGACCCAGCCAAGTGAGAAACGGCTACGCGAACTTGGGCTGGCGTAGTTTCGCAATTCCTCATGACAGAACGCAACGACTATGTCCAGGTCTTGCCCATAGATCGATGCTGATTGATACGAGTTTTTCACTGATGGGGGAAATCACGTAGAGCATGCTGCCAGCTTGTTCTCAGACTCTGTGTTGTGAACGAGCAAGCTGCACGCTCTACTCAGCTAACCGAAAAACGCGGGGAAATCACGAAGTAGAGCATGCTGCCAGCTTGTTCTTGCCAGCTTGTTCTTGCCAGCTTGTTCTCAGGACTCTGTGTTGTGAACGAGCAAGCTGCACGCTCTACTCAGCTAACCGAAAAACGCGTGTGATTGACAGCTCTTCACGTGTTAGTGTAGACATACCCTCAATAGATCCATTTCCAGGCCATCAGGAGTGCAATGGCTACCACAATGAAGAAAACGGGAATTTACCTCGCCATATCGCTCATGGTCGTCCTTTCGTTTCTGTCTGCATGCAGGCGCCGCACGTCGTCTACTCCCTCGTCCACGACGGAGCAGACGAAGACATCGATCCTGCAATCGCTACCGAACGCCGAATATCCCATCGAGTTGACTTCCACGGGCAAGGCACTACTGAAGGACGGAGTGTTTGAGGAGCCCGCTGCTCCGGGGGCTGCCACCAAAACAAGGGTTTCTCTCGGTGAGGAGCGGGCATCAGGAGATCTGAACAGCAACGGAGTGCAAGACGCAGCGGTCATCCTGATCGGAAACCCCGGAGGGAGTGGCACGTTCTTCTATCTCGCGGCGGTGCTCAATCAAAACGGGATAGCCCGTCCGGTCGCCTCGGCCTTTCTGGGAGATCGAATCCTCGTGAAATCGCTCGCCATTCGATCGGGGGAAATCCTTGTCACGCTCCTCACCCGCGAATCGGAGGAGCCAATGGCGACTGACCCAACCGTTGAAGTGACCCGGAAATTCAAGCTGCAGGGCGATCATCTGGCTGAGCTACCATAGCCCCGTGCCCACGCCACGCGCATTGATCAGGGCAATTCGTTGAAACCCCAGAATTCGTGGTACGGCTTTATAGTGAAGTAGACAGATTTGGAGGTGGAATAAGACCATGACACAAATGATTCTGATCGATGTTTCTGTTTGGATGCTGTTGAGCGTCGGAATCGCTGTAGGTGGCGAACCGGCACAGAGTGAGACGAGAATCGTCACCAGCGGAAATCCCGTCGCTGTGATTGTGCTGGGACGCGATGCAACACCTATCGAACACCACGCCGCCGAGGAACTGGCCGGGTATGTGAAGGCGATGAGCGGTGCGGTGCTTCGTATCGTGACGGATGACGGATGGCGACGAGAGGTCAAGAATAAGGAAACGGTGATCCTCATCGGACGGACGGGGACGAACCCCCTCATAGCCGACCTTGTGCGACGGGGGGAGGTAGAGCTGTCCGCCGACTATCCAGGCTCCGACGGTTTCATCATCAAAACACTCCCCCAGGCTTCCGATTCCTCCTCTCATTTTCTCGTCATGGGAGGGAGCACGGACCGCGCTACGCTCTATGCCGTCTACTATTTCCTTGAGCGTGTGTGCGATGTTGGCTTTTTCTGGGACGGCGACTACGTCCCCTCCAGGAAGTCTATCGCTCTGCCTGCCCGCGACATCGTCGAAAGGCCACGCTTCCGCATCCGCCAATCCCTCCAGGCCTGTGCTTTTGGCTACACGACAGCCTGCTGGGGATGGGAGGACTGGAAGAAAGAGCTGGATTGGATGGCGAAACGGTATCAGAACACGATGATGATGGACTGGGGACATCCTGAATCGCAACGGGTTGTCGACTACGCCCGCAAGTTGGGAATCCAAACCATCTTGCCAGGTGCTGGTTTGGGCGAGGTATCCGAAGACTTCGTGAAGCAGCACCCGAACGTCCGGTGCGTGAAGATGCAGTGGGGCGAAGACGCCCCCTACTATGTGATTCACCCTTCCGATCCGATGTTCGTGCAGCACGGAGCGGAAACGATCCAGCGCGCCATCGAAGCTTATGGCACCGACCATATCTACAATGTGGACCCTTACCCGGAGCAAACCGTCTTCTTGCCGTCTGGAGAGATCGAAGCGATGCGGTCTGAGTTTGGGAGGTCTGTCGCTGAATACATCCGGAAGGCGGATCCTGAAGGGCTATGGTATGCCAGTGGTTGGGCTCTACTGGCTCCACCGTGGCCTGAGGAGACGGCGAAGGCATTTCTGGAAGCCATCCCTGAAGACATGTTCTACATCTGTGACATCTGGGCGGACGAGAATCCCATCTATAAGAAATTCGATTACTTTCACGGTCGCCAATGGGGCTTTGGCGTGTTGCACTCCTTCGGCGGCGATGACACGCTACGAGGCGATCTGGTGGGACTCATCCGCCGGGTACAGGAGGTCGCCGACGACCCCAGGGCGGACCGGTGCGTTGCCTTCTACATCAACCCGGAGGTTATCCACTACAACCTCCTCTACTTCGAGTTGGCAGCGAGGTTGTCCTGGGATCCGAAGCAGGTGAACCTGGAGGACTTTCTCAGAGACTATGCCGTTCGTCGATACGGAGAACCCTCGGCCCCCAATATGCTGGAATGTCTCAGACGCCTGGCGAAAAGTGTCTATAGTTCCTCAAGCAGAGACACCGAGCCTTACTACCAACACCGGTTGCACCGACTCGATGCGGATGCCACCAAGTACGCCCATCTGGACGATTTGGAGGAAGCCCTCGCCATCGCTTTGCGTGAAAGGGAACGGCAAAAGGACAACCCACTTTATGCGAACGATCTGGTGGACATCATGCGGCAGTACATCGCCGAGCTTTCCAACCTCCACCTCCAGCGACTCTACGCGGCCTTCACGGAGGGTGAGCTGGAATCCTTCGAACGCGAAGCTGAGACGGTCAGCCATTTGCTGGATGGGCTGGAGAAAGTGCTTTCGAGCAGAGACGACTATCGTGTTGACTGGATCCTGGAAAAGGGGAGGCGGATAGGGAAAACCGAGCGCGACATCAAGGATGGGTTTCTGACATTCGTCAGCATGCCCTGGCTTCTGGACTATCAGAGCAAGGATATGTTCGAGTTGGTCCGGTTCTATTATCGGCGGCGTGTGGATGCCTTTATCGGAGCGTTGAGGGAAAAGTTGAAGCCCGCGAAGACCCTACCGACCACGCCCAACCTGGTTCTGAACCCGGGATTTGAGGAAGGGGAAGGAGACCAGCCTGCCAGGTGGGGGACCGGATTTGTCCACAAAGGCGGTACTGCCGTGCGAGCGAAGGAGGCAGGCTGCTCAGGTGAGTTCTGTGGGAAACTGAATACGCCCGAAGAAGGCGCTTACGCTAACCTGTTCCAGGACATGGAGGTCCGGGCAGGGGAGGCGTATTACTTGAGCGGGCGCGTCAAGGTTAAGGGCCGTTGCCGTGCCCAGTTTGCGGCGGACTTTCGGACGGATGAGTGGCCGCAGTCGAACTATGCCATCGAGCAACATATCGGCGGCGATCTCCGGGGAGAGCATGACTGGACGCCGGTGTCGGGCTACTTTGTCGTTCCGCAACCGAGGGACGGGAAGGAAGGGGACACGGTGACTATCCGGCTGTATTGTCGGCAAGGGTCAAGTACGGGAACTGCGTGGTTCGATGACATCAAGCTCCAGAAGGTTCCTATCGAGGAGGTGTCTATCGTGTCGATAGAGAAACTCAACGCCGCTTACGAGCAGATTGAGAGGGAATGGCTGGAGAAGCCGCTGGAGATTGAGCAAACCGGTCGGGCGGATGCCGTCCAAACGGTGCTGGAACTGTTTACAGTCATCTCGAGAATGGACAACAGTACGAACTGAGCAGGGAAAACAGATGTTCAGCGGCAAAACAGTTACGAACGGCAGAGCCGTGTTAATCGCTTCGTGCGAAATGATCAGAACAGGACGTCTTCCACGTTGTTCCGAACCTCGCGTTGGGTCAAGTTCCGCCTGGAAAATATACCATTGAAAGGTGCATAGCCAGGCCAAAAACCGAACACCCGACCTCCTAATCCCTCGGCGGCACTTCTTGACGTGGATGGGTGCTGGTTTGGAGGGGGATTCAAAGATGTGCCTTTTGAATAACGGAGGGAAATTGGGATTCACCATGAGAGTAGTAGCGCTCTCCTTTTCGTCAAGAGAAAAACTGATCCTGTTCGCAGATTGGTCCAGATCAAACGGATCCTGTTGCTGAATCTGTTGAGTTCTTCCCCTCAGAGAACAGAATATCCCCGTTGATTCGCTTGATGGATTACGCTATAATTCCGGTGTTGGAATCGCCGTTGTATAGGAGGAATATATCGATGACAAGTCGTGAAATTGTAAAAGCAAGCCTGGCATTTGCAGGTCCGCCGCGTATTCCCTACGGGATGGGTGGCGGATTTCCGAGCGATCTGCGAGGCGTCGGACGCAAAGCCGCTCCAAACAGTAAAGCACATGGCTGGAAACAGTATGATGGTTATTGGGAGATGATCGATGCGTGGGGCAACGTGTGGCGTCGGTTAGAAAACATCACGAAGGGGGAAGTCTACAAGGGCGTACTGGAAGAAAGTTGGGATCTACTCGATAGTTATGACTTTCCGAAAACAGATAGCGTTGAGCTTTATGAAGACACCACGGTTCGATGTGCAGATCTTCATCAGCAGGGATTCTTCGTCACGGGCCATATCGGTTGGCCATTCAACATCGCTCGGTACATGCGGCGGATGGAAAATTTCCTTGCGGATGTAGCGGCTGAACCAGAACGTGTCAAGGATCTCTTGCGGCGGATCACGGACATCCTGGAGATCGAAATCTACCGATTTGCGGATGCGGGGGTCGATGGGATCATGACAGGTGAAGATTGGGGAACTCAGGACCGCCTTCTCGTGAGTCCAACGGCGTTTCGTGAGATCTTCAAGCCGTTCTTTGCCCGCTTGTGTGGAGCGGCGCACAGCCGGGGGTTGAGCATCTGGTTCCACTCGTGCGGTCACGTGACCGAGGTACTCGAAGATTGGGTCGAAGTCGGTATCAATGTGTGTCAGTTCGATCAACCGGAACTCCACGGGATCGACTACCTCTCGGAGAACTTCGGAGGACGGATGCACTTCTGGTGCCCGGTGGACATTCAAAAGACACTTCAGACAAGAGATCCCGAAAAAATACGAAATGCGGCCAGAGAGTATGTTGAAAAACTCGGATCTTTTGGCGGCGGATTCGTCGCGGGATATTACGGCTCCAACGAGGCACTTGGTCTGGATCCAAAGTATCAAAAGGTGGCGAGTGAAGCATTTATGGAGTACGGAGACCCGGCTCCCACGCGTACCTCTGCAAGCTGAGTGATGCGGTCGGTGAAAATGATACCGGGACAAACGTTGTTCACCAAGATATGATGGGGCGCGAGCTCGGCATCCAATGTCTTTGCAAGTCCTTTACTCGATGCCGTGACCAGAGCAATCTTTCCCGTCAATCCAAGATCCATGGTCGTTCCTCCTCCTGATTCACAATGGGCAATACTAGACGAAAGCCGAGCGTTGACTCCGTGTTTGGACCCGAGCCGTACGATTGCTGGTGATAATCGTGGCGTCCTCGACAATCTTAGATAGATCCTGAACGAACGCATCGGATGGTTCGATCTTGAATTCACGGCTCGCCAGAACAAAGATCACCTGATCCTCCTTCTGGAGACGGATCACCAGATCGCATTCCCCTGGATATCGGCCACAGATGTTCTTGAGAGTATCCAGGTTCTCCTTCGAGAGTTGAGTTGCGTCGAGCTTGATCTCCACGGCCGACGTGAGCTTGTCTGGAACTGTCTCCAACGACAGGATCTCCTCCGCTTGAAGTTGTCGCACATCCTGCTGCTGCTCATCCTCATCAGACGATTCTGTGTTGCGTGTGCGCCCCGGTTTGACGATACCTCGTATCCACACCATACCACCTTCCTCGATCAGTTCACCACACTTGCTGAACGTATCTGGGAAAACCACGACATCCGTGCTGCCTTCCAGATCTTCCAGGGTGAGGAATGCCATCTCATCTCCCTTCTTTGTGGTCAGTTGGCGCGCGGAAGCGATCAACCCGCCCATATATACTTCGTTTCCATTGGGGTTTTCGGGGAGTGTCAGCTAAGTTGCCGTTGTGTAGTGTTCCAGGGTATCGCAGTATTGATCCAACGGATGGCCTGAGAGGTAGAATCCCAGCAGTTCTTTCTCATACCGAAGCACTTCATCCAGGGACCATTCAGGCACATCAGGTAGAGAAATATCCTCGGCGACCGTTTCTTGTAGTATCGAGAACAGTGTCGTTTGTCCCCGGGCCTTATCCTTTTGGGTGCTCTGAGCCTGCTTGAGCGTGTCTTCCAGGTACTCCCAGTATTGGGCCCGATGTCCTCCGAGCGAATCGAAAGCACCACACTTGATGAGACATTCGATACTGCGCCGATTGACGGTTTTTGGATCGGTTCGTTCACAGAAATCTTGCAGGGACTCAAACGGTCCGTCGTCCCGTGCTTTGACAATGGCATCGATCGCGTTGCTGCTCACGTTCTTGATGGCTGCAAGCCCAAACCGAATGTTACGACCCGATACGGTGAAATCCGTGTAACTCTCATTGATATCCGGTGGCAACACCTTGATTCCCAGCTTGCGGCATTCGGCCATGTAGATCACGATCTTATCGGTATCAGCCGATTCACTGGTCATCAAGGTGGCCATAAACTCGACGGGATAATGGGCTTTGAGATAGGCCATCTGATATGACAGGATCGCGTAGGCGGCCGTATGAGCCTTATTGAATGCATATCCGGCGAAGGGGAGGATCAGCTCGAAAACACGCTCCGCATCCTCTGCTGAAATCCCCTTCTCCATGGCCCCCTGGATGAACAGTTCACGCTGTTGTTCCAACACGTTCAGATTTTTGTCACCCATAGCTTTCCGGAGGACATCCGCTTGTCCCATCGTAAAGCCTGCCATATCCCGTGCGATCTGCATCACCTGTTCTTGATAGATGCAGACACCATACGTCTTGCTGAGGGCGTTCTCCAGAGTAGGGTGAGGATAGGTGATCTCTTCGAGCCCCAGCTTACGATTGATGAAACTATCCATCATACCGCTCTCGATAGGGCCGGGCCGATAAAGGGCTGGAATGGGGATGAAATCCTCAAACTTCGTCGGCTTGATCTGCATAATAACAGCCCGCATCCCGGCAGATGTTTCCAGTTGGAACAAGCCAGCGAGCAATCCCTTGCCGATCAGTTCATAGGTCTTCTGGTCATCGAAAGGGATTTCCTCCAGATCGATCTTGACGCCATGTATCTTTTCAATGAGTTGCACCGTGTGGTGGATCTCGGCAATGGTCTTGACACCGAGGAAATCGAACTTGACCAGTCCAACGTCCTTCACCATGTCCCCATCGAACTGAGTCGCAATCCGTTCGTTCTTATCCTTGAAAAGCGGCACATGCTTATCCAGGGCATCGTTGACCATCACAACCCCGGAAGCGTGGATCGAGACATGTCGCTTCATCCCCTCCAGGGCCCGGGCCAGACGAATCAGTCGGCCTTGTTCTTCACTCTTTTCCATTTCCTGAAGGCCGGGGACACTTTCGATCGCTTCATCAAGACTGATATTCAGCACAGGTGGAATCAGTTTTACAATGCGATCCGCTTCGGCAGGGGACATTCCCAGGACACGGCCCACATCGCGCAATACCGCCTTGGCCTTCATATTGCTGAAAGCTGCCACGTGGGCAACGCAATCGTGACCATACTTGCCACTGAGATACTCAATCACCAAGTCCCGATGTTCCGGAGCAAAATCGAGATCGATGTCCGGCATGCTGATTCGTTCGAGGTTCAAGAACCGCTCAAAGATCAGATCGTAGTCCATTGGGTTAAAACTGGTCACCCCCAACGCGTAGAGCGCAAGACTCCCCCCAGCAGATCCACGTGCACTGATGGGGAATCCACGCTTCCTGGCAAACCGTACATAATCGGCGACGATAAGCAGATACCCTGAAAACCCTGTCTGCTTGATAATCCCCAGTTCGTACTCGAGTTGCTCATTTGCGTCCTCAGGTACAGTCCCCTTGTAGCGTTGCTTGAGTCCTTCCCGACACAGATGGACCAGATAGCTATCCGTGTCATGCCCTTCCGGTACCTCACACTGGGGCATGATATAGTCCTTGTAGTCGAGTTCGATATGGCAACGCTCGGCAATCGCAACGGTGTTTGTGATGACTTCCTCTGGGAAATCCTTGAGGGCCGATTGCATTTCCTCGGTGGTCTTGAAGTAAAACTGGTCATTCGCAAAACTCAACCGTTTTTCATCCTCGAGTGTCTTACCCGTCTGGATGTTCATCAGTACTTCGTGGACCTCAGCATCTTCTTTCCGAATATAGTGGCAGTCATTTGTGCCGACCAGGGGCAGTTCGAGTTTTCTTCCAAGCTCCAACAACTGGGGCATCACTTTGTTTTCCTCTTCAAGTCCATGCATCTGAATCTCAATGAATAGATGCCCTGGCCCCATGATGTCTTTCAGTGTTGCCAGTTCTTCGAACGCCTGCTGAGGCTGATTTTGTAACAGGAGAGAGGGAACCGTCCCATGGATACAGGAGGTGAGGACAATCAACCCTTCGTGATAATTTTGCAGCAATTCTTTATCGATTCTTGGCCTTGAGAAGATCCCTTTGTATTCATATCCTTCTGTATAGCCCAGCGACACGAGCTTCATCAGATTCTTGTATCCCTGCTGATTTTCAACCAACAGAATCAGGTGATATGCACGTGGAAAACGTCGGTTCGGATCCTGATCGTATCGACTGTTCAGGGCAATATAGGCTTCGCAGCCGATGATCGGCTTAACATCAGCCTTTTTAGCTGTCTTATAGAAATCAAGGATGCCGAACATGTTTCCATGATCCGTCAGCCCGATAGCAGGGGCGTTCTGCTGCTGGGCCCACCCGATCATGTCCTTGATGCGGCATGCCCCATCGAGCAAACTATATTCACTGTGATTGTGCAGATGCACGAAATCAGGGGTAGGCATCGCTATATTCCTCTTCTTTCAAGAATCTCCCGTACCTCATGGAAGGCTATCGCGCGGTGACTGATCTGGTTTTTTATCGTGAGGCCAAGTTCTGCAAACGTTCTGTCATACTCTGGTACAACGAATATGGGATCATAACCAAATCCAGCATCACCCCTTGGTTCCCAGCCAATCCTACCTTCACATGTCCCCCGGACCGTTGCATGCCGCCCATCCGGCCAAACTAGGGCAGCCACACACACAAAGCGTGCGGCACGTTGTTCTCGAGGGAACGGCTCCATCAGCCGCAACAATTTATGGTTCCGCTCTGCGTCCGTTGGACCGCCAAATCGCTTTGAATGGACTCCTGGTGCGCCGTCAAGCGCATCGACCACAAGCCCTGAGTCATCAGCAAGAGTAAGGCACTGCGTGTGTTGAGCGATCTGCCGCGCCTTTTTCAATGCGTTGAGCTCAAACGTATCCCCATCCTCCTGCACGACGGGAGCATCCGGATAGTCCGTCAGGGAAGCAATCGTGTAAGGGGTCTCTGCAAGGATCTCACGGATTTCATCTAGTTTGTGCTGATTACGAGTCGCGACTACTAATCTCATCAAGGTTCCCCATGATCATCTTGCGCTGAATCCCGATCAATTGCTGAATTC
>JAJRTO010000089.1 GCA_024278235.1 Candidatus Poribacteria bacterium | reverse complement strand
TCCCGTTTTCTCACTTTCTCACTTTCTCATCTTCCCGTCTTCATGTCGTCGTTGAAGGGATTTGAAAAAACGTTAGCTACTGAACCACTTGCCGTATTGGTATCGCATGAGATGCATATCTTCTACATCAGTCACAGTAGTTCACTGGGCGGCGCGGAAAATAGCCTCTATCTTCTCGTGACATCCCTGGATTCTGAGCGATTTATTCCTACCGTGCTTGTTCCGAAAAACGGACCACTTGTGGACAAACTTCGTGAAGCCGGGATAGATGTCATCTGCGCTCCCATGCCCCCCTGGCGTCAGCTCAGGTACCGGTTCCAAAGACGCCGTGCGCTTTCCCACCTCCGGCGACTACCAGGTTCAATCGATGCGATCCACTGCAATACCGTTTGGTCTGCTCCTTATGCGTTTGGTCTTGCCCATGCGTTGGATGTTCCCCTGATCGTTCATGTACGTGACCTCCTCACACCGAAACAAGCTGAGAAATATCGACTCGCAGAAGCCAACCATGTCGTTGCCATCTCTGAAGCTGTCAGGACTCCCATAGAGCGGGCACGTGTTACACGTCTCAGCACGATCCACAATGGAGTCGATACCGGACGATTTCGACAGACACACGCGAACGTGCTCGGACATGGCGATAAAGTTCGTATCGGAATGGTCGGACAGGTCGTACCGGACTGTCGCTGGAAGGGATACGAAGAATTCCTGCACGCTGCCTGCCGGGTTCCCAATCACCATGTTCATTTCTTCATCATCGGTGGTGACACACGTCCGCCGGATGTGCGTGATCATGGCCGTTATCTCTCTGAGCTACAACAACTGGCCGCCTCTCTGAACTTGACCGACCGGGTGACCTTCACCGGTTTCCGTCATGACATCCCTGAAATCATGGCTTCTCTCGATGTGGTGGTGAACGCATCATGGGCAGAACCGTTCGGACGGACGATCATTGAGGCGATGGCGGCGGAAAAACCTGTCATCGGCACATGGGCCGGCGGAGTCCCTGAGATCGTTCGACACGGTGAGACAGGGCTTCTGGTTCCGCCCAGAGACCCTCAAGCTCTTGCAGTGGCTATGCGCCAGTTGATATTGGATGAGCCCGGGCGTATTCAGATGGGAAAGAAAGGGTGTGAACGGGCACAGCGATGTTTCAGTCTGTCGGCACATGTCCAGTGCATCGAACAGTTGTACGCTGCCGTTTTTCTCGCCGCACGAGCCACCGTTTAGGCGTTCGCTATCGGAGAAACCCCATGCCACTGGATCAGAGATCCTCATCTATTATTGTGTTAGGCAGCAACTGTCAAGCGGGTTCCTATGTGTTGCGCATTCACGTGAGGGGATCGATGGATCTGACGTTTGGTCGATTCAGAGGAGGCAAGAGTATCCGCGTCCCGATGGGTGAGTATGCCTACATTGGGTCGGCGCTGGGAACCAGGGGAGCCGTGTCGCCGGGCCGAAGGTTGGTGAGGCACGCCACCCGAACTGGCAATATGCCCCCTCATCCCATCCGAGCGCACATGATCGACTATTTCAAAGAGATCAAGTTGGGACAAGGAGATCTCCGACCCAAAAAGGGCAAGACTTTGTTCTGGAACGTCGATCACTTGCTGGATCAGCCTTGCGTTGAGCTTACGGGCGTCTTCCTTATTCGATCCGGCAGACGATTAGAGGAGTTGATCCATCAACTTCTGGAAGAGGATCCTCATACGGCGCCATTGGCAAAAGGGATCGGGGCCAATGATGCTCCCGGCAAGACTCACATCTTACGTGTTGAAGCTGATGCAGCGTGGTGGGATTCGCTCCCGCAGAGGCTGGAGACGCTGCTCAACCGCTGGTCGCATCCATGAGTCGTTGGTTGCGGATTTTCCGGTGTTGTGGATTTTCCAGTTGATCCCCAATCCTGCCTTCTGTATAATGCATTGACTTCGCAGAGTGAGTCCGTAGCACACCATTCAGAAGCCTGCGAAGTCACAAGTTCAACCCCGGTAAATCACGTTTCTGGCTTGTATCGAGTCACAAAATAGTGCGCGATGGTGTCGGAAGCCCAGTATCTTTACGTGAGGAGAACGTATGGACACGATCAAGGTTGGTATTATTGGTACCGGTGGTATCTCAAGGGCTCATCAAAAGGCTTACACAGCGGTGGGTGGATTTGAGATTGTTGCAGTCTGCGACATCTTCAAGGAAAAATCCCGTCAAGCGGCTGAAGAATGGGGGGTTCCCAAGAAATATGCTTTCACAAGTTACAACAAGATGCTCCAGATGGATGAGATCGATGTTGTGAGCGTCTGCACTTACAACCAGGCCCATCGACGTCCTACTGTGGCTGCACTGCGGGCTGGGAAGCATGTATTCTGTGAAAAACCGATGGCAGCCACGCTCAAAGATGCGACGGCAATGGTCAGAGCCGCAAAGGAGTCCGGTAAGATCCTACAGATTGGGATTCACAGCACCTTCAGTCCGGGGCTCCAATTCGCCAGGAAACTCGTTGATGAAGGGATACTTGGTGACATCTATTATTCATAAACATCGGGATGCCGTCGTCGAGGGACCCCAGGGCATACCTTCATCTATAAGCGTACCGCCGGCGCAGGTGCTATTGTGGACATCGGCGTATACAATATGCACAACGCGCTCTACACAATGGGATATCCCAAACCAGTCCGTGTCTCAGCGATCACAGCCGATTACATCTCCCGCCAGGATCCACGTTTGGACGATATGGATGTCGAGGAGTTTGGTGCAGCCTGGGTACGGTTCGAGAACGGGGGCGTCATGGTCTTCAAGATCTCGTGGGCGGTGCATCAGGACTCTCTTGGAGGCACTTTCTTTCTGGGTAAGAAGGCGGGTATCTCACTGGGCGGGCCGGTTCTGTATGCCGATGAACTTTCTGATGAAGTCAAGAAACTTGCAAAGGCAGAAGGACTCACACCTGAACCCAATCCTCCGGAAGGGATGACCACCATCCGTTTCTCTGGATTTCCCAGTGTCAATGTGTGGGAAGCACAAATGACGGCGTTCGGGAAAGCTGTTCGTTCGGATGGTCCTTCACCCATACCTCCCGAGGGTGTATTACTGACGAACGTGATCATGGATGGCATTTTTCGATCCCAGCAACTCGGCAAAGAGGTGGCCGTTAAGGTGCCGAAGTTCTAATGGCGTTTTATGGAAATTCGCAGTATCAATACATCCCAATTCTTCCGTTGGAGTGTCGAATCCAACGGAAGAATTGGGATGTACCTGGTTTTCCGGCCCTCCGGTTTTCCCCATCTTCTGGCCTTTTCTCCTATCAAGCCCAGTACGTTGCATATTTGTCCATAGCCTTAGCAGCAGCTTCGATACTCTCCAGCGGTGTTCCCGGATAGACTCCCCAGATGAAACTTAATCCTCCTTTTGGCGAACCAAGCGTCTTGACACAGTTCAGTATGTGAGCATCGATTTCCTCAGGAGTTCCAAAGACGGTGATATTTTGCCTGTCAATATCGAGATGGATAAAGACTTTCCCCTTAGCAAGATGGCGTATGTTCTCCAGACCGTTCACGAGATCTTGCAGATTGAGGACAGAAACGCCACACTCGATAAGGTCCGGAATGATCTCGAGAATGTGACCATCGGTATGAAGCGATACGTGGACACCATGAGAGCGACAGTAAGAAAAGATGCGCTGGTAAGAGGGTTTGATGTATCTACGCCAGGCAACGGGGCTAATAGGCAACCCATGCTGAAGACCGAGATCATCTCCGAAACCGATAGTGTCGACGCCGAGTTCGATCCAACGCTTGGCCACCTCAAACCAATAGTTTTCGACGATGCCAATGAGTTCATCGAGTTCAGGGGAACCATCAGCAACATCCATCATGAGGTTCTCAAATCCACGTAAATAGGTCACCCGTAGGAAGATAAACCCATGATCCGTGCCTCCTGATGCCACATTCTCATTCGCCCTGGCATTCTCGACATTTTTCCTTGCCTGTTCCCAATCGGTGAACGCTTCTGGATCCGGCGGTTGATAGGACTTCAGATCTGACCAGGAAGCCACAGGATGGCCAATACAGATGCCATCGAGCGACTCCAGGGGATAGATCCAGTGACAGCCCCAGCGATCCGTCACTTCACTGTTCGCTGCACGCCCCGGCGAGCGACTGATCCCGACGCCAACATGGGATGAGAATCCCTGTAACCAATCGAGTTTATCGCCATATTTTTTCCAAACAGGATAAGTAATGCTAATGTGTGAGCGGATCTTCGGCTCGCCATCGAGGGCCATCCGCTTGAGAAACTGTTCCTGTGGAGTTGCCATGGTAAATCTCCGTTTCTTGCGTCTGTGTTGTCCGATTCAGAGGTTGTATCCTCGACAACCTTGAGCTGTCGTCTATGGCCGTTGGCATGATCATTCCAGGTGACCTATGCCTTTCAGCCGATTCAGCGCCACAACTGCCAACTTCTACCGGGGGAATCCGTACGAAAGAGTTCAATGTTTCCCTGATCGGCTACGGTCACGTAGCAGGTGCGTCCATCAGGGCCACCGAAGGCCAGATTCGTACAATTCTTCCCCGCGAGTTCGACCTCCAAAAGCACCTGCCCCTGTGGTGAGACCTTTGCTATCGTCCCTTTCCCATGCCGTGTGATATAGAGATTGCCCTCAATATCACAGCGCATACCATCCATCCCAAAATCAGGAAACTGGATGAGTAACCGTTTGTTGCCGATCTCACCGTCTGTGGACAGATCATATGCCCAGACATTTCTCTGTACACTCTCGTTTACATAGAGCGTTTTCTCATCAGGGCTCACTTCGATGCCATTGGTTGTTCCCATGTCCGTTTCGAGCAGGCTCACTCCACCACCCGTATCGATCCGCCAGATCTGTCCTGTAGATTCACTCCAATTGGGATCACTCGCGTAGACAATGCCATTGGCGCCAATCGCGATGTCATTCGGCTGGTTCATCTGGCCTTCATGCGCATAGACACTGATATCCCGCGTCTCCATGTCTACCTGAAGGATATTATGATTCGTGTAATCAGCGATCAGCATAACTCCGTTTCGATTGAAGCGGATCCCATTTCCGATGCTTCCGTTGGGTAATTCAACAAAAATGGTACACTCGCCCTCTGGAGTCACTTTCCCAATGGTATGCTGACGTGCATAGTTCACGGCATAGAGATTGCCATCTGCATCGCAGGCAGGACCCTCGATGCCCGAAGTAAAGCCGCCGGGCTTCGTGAAGGGATAACTAACAAAGAGTCTATCATTGAACATAGCAATGTGCCTTTCTGCACAGATCCATGTGCTATCGTGGTATCATCGGTTGAGAAATTGCCCCTCCACCTCACGGTCGTCGATCCCATGCTCGGAGGCTGTGATAATACGGTGTGCCAATCCAACGAACAGTCCGCTCTCCACGACGCCGGGCAATCTGCGAAGCTCTTGTTCCAATGCACCGGGCTGTTCGATCTTGCCGAATGCACAATCCAGAATGTAGTTTCCGTTATCTGTCACAAAAGTCTTGCCGCCTCGCCGACGAAGTTCCGGGACGCAACCGAACGCTGTCAACCTGTGGATCAGCAGGGGAGCTGCGAAAGGAACGACCTCAACCGGAAGGGGGAATTGGCCAAGCACAGGGACATTCTTGGAATCGTCCGCGATGATGATCTCGCAGTCAGTGATGGATGCCACCACTTTCTCGCGCAGGAGCGCACCTCCTCCTCCTTTGATGAGATTGCCTTGTGGATCGATCTCATCCGCACCATCGATGGTGAGATCAATCCGCCGTACCTCTGCCACGGAGAGGAGAGGGATGCCCAAAGAACGAGCCAGATCTGCCGACACCTGTGAGGTGGGTATGCCGTGGATCTTCAGACCCTGTTCCGCAATCAAACGTATCGCCGGCGACGCGGTGGAACCAGTTCCCAGACCAACCACCATGCCATCTTTCACATACTCCACAGCGGCTGCTGCGGCCATCTTTTTTAGTTCATCGACGTTCATAGGATCAACCTTTGTTTCACCTTCAGATCTCCCCCATCGAGGTCCAGGCGCAGACATTGCGCCTGGCGGCTCCAGAGTTCCTCATCTGACCAGATTCGATAGTGTGGGGACATTCTATCATGTATCGTTTGGATAGGCAAATGCAGAATGGTATTGACTTTTACATGAGGCCATGTATATAATATGGACGCATTTCGTGATTCTCATGATGAGCGGATGTCGGTCAGTTTTTTGGGCCTATAGCTCAGTTGGTTAGAGCATCCGGCTCATAACCGGACGGTCCCAGGTTCGAGTCCTGGTGGGCCCACCATGTAATGGGGCGTTAGCTCAGCGGCAGAGCGCTATCCTCACACGGTAGATGTCACTGGTTCAAATCCAGTACGCCCCACCATCCACCCAATCCCGCACCAGCACTGAGATTTCAAGTCCCTTTTCCAAACCTCAACATTCTCAAAACTTACCGAATGTGATCAGAGTTCATGCTTAGCCTGCTTAACTTGACTTTGTTCGTATTATACGGATTGGGCGGGAAATGTCAAGGCTGCCAGAACCAAAATAAGGGCTCCGGGGTGCGCCCCGGAGCCCTTATTTCCTTCGTATTTTCCCTCATCAATACGAATTTTCATCGGTACACATCACGTCGATGCCCAATGTCCAGGATAGTGACGGTTTTCCGGGTGTAGTCAACCTCGTAGACCACGCGGTAGTTGCCAACACGGATGCGCCAGTCCTGTCGCCCTCGTAGCTTTCGACACTCCCCAGGCCGAGGGTTGTCCGCCAGTGCATCGATAGCCTCCGTCAATCTCTGGTGCATATTGTCGGGTAATCTGGCGAGGGCTCTGATCGCGCGTGGTAAAACCTGGATACGGTAGGTACTTTCCATCACTTCAGCAATCCCTTGCGCCTGAGTTCCGTTCGTTCCTGCGCAATCTCTTTTTTCGCTTCATCCCAGGGGATAGCTTTTTCCCCGCTTGCCCTTGCTTCGTCTGCCGCTCTGCTTGCGTCCTGGTCTTCGAGTTCTTCCAGGAGCTTCTCGTATTCTTCGATATCTACCAGCACGGCCACACGCTTTCCTGTTTCATCGGTGACATAACGTGGTTGGGTCATTGGGGATCACCTCCTGATAAAATCATAGCATAAAAACGTACCTGAGACAACACTAAAGCAAAAGAAGCTGCAAAAAAATGTGGTTCATCCGGGCACTCGGTTGATGTATCGGAAGAAGTTGCTCGTGCTTCATCCTGGTAGAAGAGCAGGATTTCCCCACGCTTTGCCTGCGCCTGGAACTGTTCGATGTCTTGCCTGGCCTGCTCCACTTGCTCAGGGTCAGGCAAACGCGATTGATGACGGGGACGTACCAGTATGAATCCCGGTTCCCGGACGAGTTGTCGCACACGCTCCGGGGTGAGACTCACCTGCCAGGCAGCCTGGATGCGATGTGCCATCAGCTTCATGTCCCAACAGCCTTGCTGATAGTGGAGGTCTCGCGGGGACAGTTGCAGCCACAACCCTACTTGCTCAAGACACGACTTGCTCAAGCTGTGCTTGAGTCAGTGCCGACTTACGTCCTGAGCGAGCTTCATCATACAGAGCCAGAAATCCCTGTTTGTCAAACGCATGCACAACATCAGGGAGCCAGATAAGTGGGCGATGAGACATGATGTTTACGCGAACTTTCCCCACTGTCGCACGGTAAAAGATATGTGCTGAGTGGCCTCCTTCCCGATGAATCTGAACATCCAGTGCCCCGGTTGCCGTGTCCTTCAAGAGCAGAATTGATTTCCCGAGCGGAACCGATAGATCTATATTTCCCGGCAACCAGTAGAATTCAATGGTATACTCCTTTTGCACCCACAAGCCCAATGTCATTGCAGTGGATCACAAAGGGGTCTGCCTCATTTCCATGCGAATACTCTCCCTGATAACTAACTCTCTGAGTTCCATTTGTCCGATCAAAAGATTGATGATAGATCGGTGATAGATCGGTGATACTGAGACAGGCACAACAGCCTGCCGCGAGGCTCCGCAGCCGATGAGCAAGAGGGCAATCATGAGGTATGGCATCTTGTGCAGCATGTTCCGTCTCCTCTATCATGGTTATCCGTATTATACGGATTGGGCGGGAAATGGCAAGGCTGGCAGAACCAAAATAAGGGCTCCGGGGTGCGCCCCGGAGCCCTTATTTCCTTCGTATTTTCCCTCATCAATACGAATTTTCATTGGATGTGCGAGTCATCATGGTCTGTAAGCACTTCCACGCGCTTTCACCCGTAGAATGTTGAGCGTTGATTCGTCTTCTGAAAGCCTGAAGAGTACTCTCCACAGCCCTATTCGTTGACGATAGAGGTTAGTCTCCCCCTGAATGGGTCGGATGTCTCCATGTCCGGTCTCAGCAAATCGGGCAACAGCCTGGTGGATTCGCTGTCGGGTCCGGCGGTCGAGTCGTTGGAGGTCTCTATCAGCAGCCCTGGACCATTGAACCCTGAGAGGCGGAATCACTCCAGAATCCTCTGGCGTACATCTTCATGAGAGTAGATGTGCCCTGCTCGAATGTCTTCCTCGGCTTCTTCGACGGCTTTTCTGTCTTCTTCGGTAAACGGTTCATCGTCAATCGGGGCATTGCGTAGAGCCGTCACTGCGGGATGTTTGGTGGCCGCCTCAATCAGGAGCTTCTCATATTCCTCAATATCGAGGAGTACTGCAACGCGTTTTCCAGCTTCATCGGTGACATAACGTGGTTGGGCCATTGGGGATCACCTCCTGACAGAATCATAGCATAAAAACGTATCTGAGACAACACCAAGAAGACACCGGGAATGCTCCCCCTCGACCAGTACCGGGATGAACTCTCGACCCTTCTGACCGGGAAGTTTGAGTTACTCCCTTCCGTTTGGCAGGCTCCGGATGTGGCCTGATTTTCACAAAAACAAAGTGCGCTCAGTATAGCTTGCTATCGGGAAATGATTTCTAACGGGGGAATGCTCCCTCCAACTGCTTCAGATGGGATTCCACATGTTGGTGGAAAGAATCCAGAGCATCCCGGACGCTGTATCGAAAGTCCTTGTGAATCTCCTCATAGTGTGCTTGAACACGGGCAGAGAGAGATTGCACATAAGTCCGAACATCTCCGATACGATCGCTCTGTGTATGTGCAAACTGAGAGATCGCTTCTTTGAATGCAGCGAGTTCAGTTTCCAGATACACAGTGAAATGATACACCGCAATCCGTTGGCTTGTGATTTTCTCGAAATGATACCCCATGATAGCAAGCCGCACCGCTTCGGGGAATAGCCGTGGGTTTTCCTTAAAAATCTGCACTAAGAACTTCACGTAAGCGGGGCCTTGTTTGGAGAAAATCTGTCGCCTTATCGACCTGGAAAGGGCCAACAACTCCGTCTTCCCAATACGCCGCACACTATGTGTGGTGGGCTTCAAGTGTCTCAGCATCGTCAGGCAGCGCGCAAAATAGTTCTTCAGATTCGGTTCATAGATGGTAGAAAGCACTCGTTCATATCCGTCAATCAGGGTCTGTCTATCCATCTCCGTCTCGAAGTTCAGGCTGATGCTCACGTTGTCCCCCGTAGACTCTTCCAGCAATCGACCTTCCTGCTGATAGCGACGATATAAATCCGTGCCTTTCAGGGCGGTTAAGAGTCCCACCATGGCGATAGGAATGCCTGCCTCCTGGATGAACTGAATTTGAGCATCAAAAGCACCCTCGCCATCCCCATCCAATCCCAGGATGAACCCTGCAGTGACTTCCAGTCCTGCCTTCTGAATCCTCCTGACGGCGTTGAGCAGATAATCCTCTTCCCCTTCCTTGGTGTTCTGCTTCTTCTTCGTTCTTAGTAAGGCATCTGGATTGGGGGTCTCAATTCCGAGGAAGGCCATGTTAAAGCCGGCATCTACCATAGCTTTCATCAATGCCTCTTGTTCCGCCAAATTCACGCTGGCTTCCGTGTAGAGAGAGAAAGGATATCCCCTTGTCTGCTGCCACTGTGCTATCGCTGGGAGCAAACGCATCGCATCCCGTCGATTCCCAATGAAATTATCATCCACCAGAAACACGGGCCCACGCCAACCGAGGTTGTAGAGCAGTTCCAATTCAGCGAGAACCTGGGCATTGTTTTTCGTTCGGGGAACGCGACCGTACAATTTAGTAATGTCGCAAAATTCACAATTGAAAGGACAACCGCGAGAGAATTGAAGTGCCATCGAGCCATAGACATTCACATCAATGAGGTCATAACGTGGCAGGAGGGTCCTCGTAATGTCTGGTCTCTTCATCGGCTTGTAGAGCGGCTTGGCCCTACTATTTGCCCAATCCTCCAGGAATTCGGGGAAGATATCCTCTACCTCACCTAACACAAAGTGGGTGACGCCATCGATCTCATCATGGAATGAGGTAGGATGGGGACCCCCTGCAACAATCGGCACACCAATACCCTTGCACCGTTCTATCACCTCGCGCAGAGAATCCTTCTGGACGATCATCGTGGACGTAAAAACGACATCGGCCCATCTTAGATCGGTCTCTGTCAATGGGCTGACGTTCATATCAATCACTCTAAGTTGATACTCTTTGGGAAACATCCCAGCAAGCGTGAGCAAGCCAAGTGGAGGCATCGATGCTTTCTTTCCAACGAAATCCAAAGCAAAGGTATACCCCCAGTAGGATGGGGGGAATTCTGGGTAAATGAGAAGAGCCTTCGGCATAGTGTATCTCCCTTGATTTTGGGGTTCTTACGCAAATGCGCTACAAAATGATATGCGCTGCAAAATGATATGCGCTGCAAAAAATTATAACTCTGGATGGCATGAAGTTTCAAGGCAACCTTTTCAAATTTTGGGTTCAACCCAGTGCGGGTATGGACCCCATCTCTCAATCGGAACACATAATCCCCTTGACATCATTCTCCAGAAACGTATAATCAGGTTACGCCATCCGGCATCATCGCCCACATTCAGCACATCACAAATGTTTCCGTTGGATCGTTAAATCCAACGGAAGAGTCGTGATCTTCCCGATTGAGACAGTTTGATATCTGCTGATATTTCCTTTCCTATAGAGCAAGTTCGACACAAGCAAAGCGCGTTCCCCCAGCCGCAAAGGACACGCCGATGGATACAGACAAAAGATACTCAAAACATAAGAGGGAGAAAACCCTCTCACACGTGACTTTTCGAGCGTTCGCACTTGGATTGCTACTTGTCATTCCCAACGTTTACTTCCTTATCAACAATCATGTCTATCTGAGTGGACTGCCGACGACTATTTCACTGTTCTACAACGTGATATTTTGTCTGTTTCTGTTGGTGTCTGTCAACCTGGGGTTACGCCGTGTCGCAGGTCGCTGGGCTTTAACTCAGGGGGAGCTACTGACTGTCTACTCGATGCTTACCGTAGGTTCTGCCATGTCAGGGCACGATATGCTGCAAACGGTGGTGCCGGCCCTGACTCATGGCTATTGGTATGCAACCCCTGAAAACGAGTGGCAGAGTCTGTTTTGGCGATACTTACCCCGATGGTTGGTAGTTCAAGACCCCAGCAAACTCGCGATCTACTACCAGGGGGAATCCAGCCTCTATTGGGGAAACCATTACACGCTGTGGTTGACCCCTATCGCATGGTGGACCACCTTCTTCGTCGCACTCGTTGCCGTCATGCTCGCCATCAATATGTTTCTTCGGGAAGCGTGGACCGTGCGGGAAAGGTTGGCCTTCCCCATCGTGCGGCTCCCCTATGAGATGACCATGCCTAAGGGCACATTCTTCAAGTCTCGACTGATGTGGATCGGCTTTGCCCTCTCAGGAGGAATTGCCCTCTGGAACGGCATCCATGTGCTCTATCCTTTGATTCCTCAGATTCCCACACGCCAGTTTGAGATTGGGCAATACTTCACTCAACGCCCCTGGAACGCCGTCGGTTGGACTCCTATCTACGCGTTGCCATTCGCCATCGGACTCGCCTTTCTGATGCCGTTGGATCTCTCCTTCTCTGTATGGTGTTTTTATCTTTTCTGGAAGCTACAGCGTGTGTTAGGCAACGCGCTCGGTTTGAGGGGGCTTCCCGGTTTCCCCTACGATGCGCCGCAGACCACAGGAGCTTATCTCATGCTTGCCTCTCTCGCGCTGTGGGGTAGCCGAGAACATCTGAGTCGTGTTTCCCGTGCCGTATTCGGCCACGGTACGACACCGAACCGTGAGTATCGTATCGCGCTGCTCATGGGGGTTTTGGGTTTGAGTTGGCTGCTCATTTTTGCTCAAAGGATGGGAATGCTCTGGTGGATAGTTCCACTTTATTTCGGCATCTATTACATCATGGGTATCAGCATCACTCGCATCCGGGCTCAATTAGGCCCTCCCACACATGAGATGTTCCAGGCGACGCCGCACCAGATACTTGTGGACGCATTGGGCACGCGCCGTTTGGGCGTTTCCACGCTCACATCGTTTGCCATGCTGTGGGGATTCAATCGTGGATATCGTGCCCATCCGATGCCTCACACGCTGGAGGCGTTTCGCCTGGGGGAGCAGACCAATTTGGCGCCGGTGCGCCTGGCACTCGCAATGCTTTTCGCTGTCGGCGTGGCCACCATCACAGCATTCTGGGCTTTCATTGAAATGTCCTATCGAAATGGTGCAAGTGTGAATCCTTCCTGGGGTGGGTTCAATCACCTGCAGAACTGGCTCTTCTACGCATCCTCTCCACGTACTGTGGAACTGAGCTTCATGGGGGTTGGCGCGCTGATCACACTGGGATTGCAGTTGGTGCGAACCCGTTTTCTATGGTGGACGCTCCATCCAGCGGCGTATGCGCTGACAGGGAGCACCTGGACGATGGGCTGGCTGTGGTTCTCTATCTTTTTGAGTTGGCTTGCCAAGTGGATAATTGTGCGTCATGGGGGCATCCGTGGATATCGCGCTGCATTACCGTTTTTCCTCGGGCTTCTGCTCGGAGACTACCTGGTCGGTGGAAGCTGGATAGTATTGCGATGGATCACGGGGATTCAGACCTATGTGTTCTGGAGATAAGTGAAAGAGTATGCTCATTGCCCGGACGTATGCCGACGGCCTGGATGTGACTCAATCTGGATACGCGCTGGATGGTATGCCCCTTGCGCACCAATGCCGGGATGTTGACAGGCATCCCCCATTCAATGAGCAGCTTCTGCTGATCTGAGTCTTGATGGATGTAAGGAGCACCGATAGCAGCTTCGGTGTTCATACCAAAGTCTATAATGTTCAGGATCATTTGAAGAACAGCGGACGGTGCAGGGGAAGTCCCTGTGCTTCCAGCCACAAGGAACGGGCGGCCATCATAAAGCAAGATCACGGGCGCCAATTGAGTTGCTGGACGTCTACCGGGAGCGAGCAGATTGGGTTGCGGCATTTCTTCCTCCTCGTCGGAGGCTGGCGGCAGGGGATCTGAGAAATCGGCCACTGCGTTGTTGAGCATGATCCCGGTCCCGGGAACCATGATCCCCGAACCAAAGGCACGATGTAACGTCTGACTGATGGCCACCATATTGCCATCAGAATCGATCACAGAAACATGGACAGCGCTGGTGGCACTCGACTGTTGAGGTGGACGCTCCATGGAGGTATTCCATCGGCTTACCCGGGTCAATTGGATGGGCATCGCTTCCCTGGCCGCATATTCCTTCGAGATCAGCGTTTCTACCGGAATGTCGTTCGTATCTCCAATGAACATCCTCCGATCCAGGGAACTCCGTTGCAGCACTTCTGCAAGGACATGTACGTATTCAGCCAAACCGCTCTTGAGCACTGCCATATCAAACGGTTCCAGCATGTTCAGACACTGGAGAAGCTGTAGGCCCCCTGCACACGGCGGAGGCGGGGCCAAAACATCGTATCCACGATAACTGGTGTAGATAGGGCGGCGCAACTGCACGCGGTAGTTTGCCAGATCCGAAGGGGTAAACCAGTTTCCGTTCGCCGCATGTAAAATGCGCTTAGCGATGATCCCCTGATAGAATGCGCGAGCACCATCCCTGGCTATCCGGCGGTAACTCCAGGCAAGATCGCGCGAGACGAGTTTCTGGTTTGTTGACAGCGCACGCCCACGTGGGAGGTATGTCCGGGAACTCTCGGCAGATTTCAGCAGCTTCCCCCGCTGTTCCACGATTTGATTGTGGAAAATCTCATCGATGACGAATCCCTCCTGGGCAATGCGTATCGCAGGAGCCATGATGGATTCGAGCGTTTGAGTGCCGTACTGATCCAACGCAGTGACGAGACCGGCCACGCATCCGGGGATGCCAACCGATTTCCATCCATCGGAAACCCTGTTGTAAGCTGACTCAGGAGCCACTTCAAGGGCATCGATAACGACTGGCTCGTCTCCTCGCGCTGGCCGTATCAGAATCAGCGCGCCTCCGCCGATCCCGCCATGGTAAGGTTCGACGACACCGAGGACAAATGCGGCGGCAACGGCTGCATCCACAGCATTGCCGCCCTCCTTCAGTATCTGTATTCCGGTCTCCGTTGCCAGAGGATGGGATGCCGCAATGAGTTCATCTCCGGCCGAGACATGCCGGGATACCATACACAGAAGGAAAATCAAGGGCCATTTCAAACAGGGTCGCAACATCAAAAACTCCTCAGACTCGGTCTTTTCGCTCAGGATTCCCTATGGACTGCATCTATGGGATATGCTACAATATGATACACCAAACCGATGAAATTGCAACCCAAAACTGAAGAACGAGGTGTTCCTGTTCAAGAACCGTCCGGTCGCGGGCCATTAGATTAGGAGTTCTCCGTGAGAGACAAACGAAAGTTTCCCAGGTTGGATGAGCAATGGCAACTCACCTATCGCATCCTCGAGAAAGAAAAGTTCATCAACGATCCCATCCGTCAGTTTACAGTGAACATCAGCGGAGGCGGAATCTGTTTCCAGTCAGCAGAGAAACTTGAAGATGGTACGATGATAGCTCTCGAACTCGAATCTGATAACGTTCCCTCAACGGTCCTCGCGCTTGCCAAAGTGATCTGGTGTCGACGAGCCCGCCGGGGACATGAGGTCGGTGCTGAATTCTGGTGGATCGGCTGGCAGAACGACGATGCTCAGCAGAGCATTGCAAGTTATATTTCCTCTGCTACCAGAGAAGATATACCATCATCTGAGATCTGATCCCTTCGGCTGTTCGAGAATTTTCGCTAAACTTATCGAAGAGGTAACCGCTCCAAAGGGATGACCAAAGTGTAAGGAGTGTGCATGCGTCTGTCCATCCTCCGTTTCGTTATTTTGCTCATCTGGATGCTTTGCGGCAGCCAGCCATTATTTGCTCAGACAACGAGTCTTCTACAGGTATCGGGGACTGTCTATGAACAGGAGCTACCTTCTCTGACACCGATGAGTGTGACTGTCACGAACCTCGATCGGCCGAACATTGCGCCCGCAACGACCTCTCTAGGGATTGCCGGTGTTGGGAGCTACAGTGTCCTGTTCTTCGACCCCTTCGGCAACCAGATTATGGGAGCCGTTGGGGATCGTCTGGTCATCACCCTGACAGATCCTGAAAGCGGAGGCGTTATCAAAATAGCGGAGCATACGATCCTCGACGAGGAGATCGACGAAACGCTCGGAAGCGTTACGGTGGATATCTATCTAACGGTGGCCAACGCGCTCCTCTTCAAACCATTGGAGGTCGAATGGGTCAAACCGGACCAACTTCTCGCCTTTACGCTGGAATTAACGGAATTGATCGCTGACGTCCGTTTTGATATCGTCCATCCCCCGGCTGGCGCGCAACTGGATCCAATCACCGGTGATTTTTCCTGGGTACCGGTAGAATCACAAGTTGGGGATTACAGTTTGCAGTTCACTGCAACAGGTGATGGTCGCACGGGTCAGACGACGGTCGCAATAAAGGTGGTTCCGAACTATCCTTCAGCGACCATTCTAATCATCGAAGGTGTTGCTTATGATGCACCGGGAGTTCTCACAACACGGGATGTAACGGTGCATGTCCAGAACCTGGATAGACCTGATGTGGTCGGAGCTGTCCCGGTGGGATCGGCCGGGCCGGGACGCTTCTCGCTATTGCTGTTCGATCCGATCAACGGCGGAATCATGGGGCGCAGCGGTGAGATCCTGGAGATTCGAACGGTGCTCACAGATGGAGAAGAACTGATCCGGCTGCGGCACGAGATCACGGATGAGGATGTCCTGACCAACAGTGGGGTTATCTCGCTGGAACTCTCGCTCAATCGTCCTCCAAAACTGGATCCGATAACCCCACAGACGGTGCGCGTTGGTCAGGATTTCCGGTTGCTATTGAGCGCAACGGATCCTGACCAGGATCCCATCCAGTATATTGCAGCCGGTTTGCCCGAGGGAACAGAACTCAATACGAGCAATGGAGAATTCCGTTGGACCCCTCAGATCGCAGGGGACTATACGATTGTCTTTGCCGTCACGGATGGGAAAGACGCATACGATGAACAAGCGGTGAGTTTTACGGTTCTTTCCAATAGCGATCCTGTCTTTGAGCCGCTGGCAGATCGACTGGACATCGAGGTCAATCTTCCGGCCCAAATTCGGGTTCAGGCGCAGGATCCAGACGGGGATACGCTAAACTACACGCTCACAGGAGCCCCTGTCGGAGCTAGTTTTGATTCTGTCCAGGGGATCTTCTCGTGGACCCCAACAGATGAGTTCATAGGTCAAACGTATGATCTGATCTTTAGTGCGACCGATCCCTATGGTGCTTCGAGCGTACTTCCTCTGAGAATCGCTGTGCTTGCATCGCCGGTTTATGACGTGGAATTGTCAGTGCAGGGACCTGGTTCTGTTACCATTGAAGAGTTTCTTGGGAGTGCGGGTTACCTCCTGCGACTTACCAATCTTGGGAATCGTCAGGACCGTTTTCTCATGACCGTCGAGGTGGATGATTCGTTAACAGCGGTCGTTGAACCAGAGACCGTCGTTCTGGAACCCGATCAGTCCGCAGATATCGGTTTACTCATCAGAAGTCAGGAACGAACACCTCCCGGTGAGTATATCATCCATGTTACCGCTGTTTCGCAGACCGTTCCTGAGACAACGGCAGCCGCAGAGATCACGACCATTACATTATCTCACGCCGTGATGGAATTACCTCTGGATACTGTCGTTTTTGAGGCGGCAACCTTTGAGCAAACATTTCCGATCCATAACGTCGGCACAGGTATCTTGATCTGGCGTTTTCAAGGCTTGCCAGATTGGTTGCAGGCAGTCCCCACGGAAGGTGAGACGACCGACACGACGGACGTGATGCTTCTACCCGATAGAAGTCTGCTGAATCCCGGGGAATATACGGCGACATTTCAGGTTATGGATGCGGAGGAGCATGTGTTTCCTATAAGCGTTCAGTTGACGGTTCCTGAGCCACGTCCTGCCACTCTTCGGTTGATTCCAGGTTCGCAGACTGCCAAAGTTGGGGCACGTGTCAGCCTGCATCTGCTGTTAGAAACCGATGTTCCGATCAGCTATCTGGAATTTGCCTTCGCATTCGATCCCTCCATTCTCCAGTTTGTGGAACTTTCGGCGGATTCCGATACGCTATTGTGGGAAGGCGGACGGATCAACAACGAAGTAGGACAAGCAACCCGCCCCTATCGGATATCTCATCAAGATGGATCGGCACTTGGAAACCTTGACCTGCAACTGCATTTCGACGTGGTCGGATCCGGTAGCAGTCCAATAAGTTTACTCCGGCTGCTTCTGCGGGCAGAAGATCAGCGAACCGATTTCCGTATCACCAAGATCCCTGCAAAGATCGAGACGCTGGCCCCTGGTCCCGCGTGGGATATCGATGGCGATGGGATCACGGATATTGTGGATCTGGTGCTTGTAGGCCAGCACTTTGGTGAAGAGTCCCCGGAAGAAGGAGATGTCAATGGGGATGGCATCGTCGACATCCTGGATCTGGTGATGATCGGAGCACACTTTGGTGAAAAATGGGAGTCCCCAGCCGCACCGGCATTGACAATGCTACAAGGGTCCAGAACGATGCCGGAGGGAGTATTGGCATGGCAGATTCATGAAGTAGCAGGCAACCTGATCGGGGAACTCGTCGCTACGGACACCATACAAACAGCGGGTTGGTCTGCCAACCTCATGCTCGATCCAAATATGTTTGAACTCGAAAAAATGGAGGCCGGTAAAGGTTGGTCAGGAGAGATCGGCCGACTCGACACCGACCGCCCATCTTCG